>NZ_SMBJ01000004.1:449221-561722 GCF_004342325.1 Rhizobium azibense
CGACAATCGCAACCGCAGCGGTGGTGACAATGACCGCCGCAGGCCGCAGCGGCGCGCCTGCGAACCGAGCGATCCGGGTTGCCGGAACTAATGTGCTCCCGGGGCGGCAGAGATGCCGCCCTTTTTTTTGCGACAGGCTGCATAGAAAAAGCCCGACGCTCCATGAGGGAGGCGCCGGGCCTGATTTCGATCGGCCGTGTTGAGGGGAGACGACCGATCCATAACGGGACTTGAGGGCTGTCCCGCTACAAAGGAAACTGTCGGGACAGCTAAAGGTTCCAAATTACCAAACGGACGCCTTGCGATCTAAGCCTGCCACCAATTCGCGCATCTCCGCAAACGGACCGTGCAGCATTTTCAGGCGACTTTCCTCCATCTTGCCCAGCCGATGCTGCCGGGCAAACTCATGGATGTTCCAGATCTCGCGAAGACAGGTCTCGTCTATTCTCTTAAGGTCAATGCTCATATCAAATGCCTAGCTATTATGCTTGTTGCTTTTTTCTTGGGCGCAAGGTGGCGCGATATATGTCAGTTTCGTGACAAGCGCAACGAATGGCAGCCATGCGCAAAACGGCGGGCTGAAGCGCTGCCAGATCCGCTTGCGGCGCTCTTAACCACCCCTTAAATCGCCGTATTTAAAGTCCACCCGGATGATTGCGCAGACAGCGCATGCGACATATGGGGTGCGGCCGGTCCACGATGGCAGCTAGGGGCAGATCACGCGATAGAATCGAACCGACCTTCAGCGGCCGCAGCCGCTATGAAGAGGACGACGACTTTTCGCTGGATGACGATGATCGTATCGCGGGTCGACGCGGAACCAAACGTCCTTCCTTGGACGCGACACGAAGCGGCGCACCCGACAGGAAAAGGCGCAGCAAACGCGGGTTGCCGGAACGCCAGGATGGCGGTCTCTTTAGCTTCATCCGACGCATGGTCTACTGGTGCATCGTTTTCGGTATCTGGGCCGGCATCGGCGCAGCTGGGCTGGTTTTTTACTACGGATCGCGCATGCCGAGCGCCAGCACCTGGGCAATCCCTGACCGCCCGCCGAACGTCAAGATCACATCTGTCGATGGCAGCGTGATCGCCAATCGTGGCGCAACCGGCGGCGAGGCGCTGTCGCTCGATCAGATGTCGCCCTACATCCCCGAAGCGATCATCGCGATAGAAGACAAGCGATTTTACTCGCATTTCGGCGTTGACCCAATGGGGCTTGCCCGGGCCGTCGTCAACAACCTGACGGGCCAGCCGATTCAAGGTGGCTCGACGCTGACGCAGCAGCTCGCGAAGAACCTCTTCCTCTCGCCGGAACGCACTCTGGAGCGCAAGGTACAGGAAGTGCTGCTCTCCTTCTGGCTTGAGCAGAAATATACTAAAGATCAGATCCTTGCGATGTATCTGAACCGGGTCTTCTACGGTTCGAATGCCTACGGCGTCGAGGCCGCCGCCCGCCGCTATTTCAACAAGTCCGCGCGTGACGTGAACCTCGGGGAAGCAGCTCTGCTCGCCGGCCTCGTCAAGGCGCCGTCACGCCTGTCTCCGGCGCGCGATCCAGACGCCGCAAACGCCCGCGCCCAGGTCGTACTGCAGGCCATGCGCGACCAGGGCTATATCACCGACAACGAGGTGAAGACGGCAATGACGCAGACGCCGTCCAAAGCGAAGAGCTACTGGTCGGGCGCTGGTCAATATGTAGCCGACATGGTCATGGACGAGCTGTCGGGGCTGGT
Organism: Rhizobium azibense; assembly: GCF_004342325.1. NCBI lineage: Bacteria > Pseudomonadati > Pseudomonadota > Alphaproteobacteria > Hyphomicrobiales > Rhizobiaceae > Rhizobium > Rhizobium azibense. Next base: position 450,955 of record NZ_SMBJ01000004.1, read on the forward strand.
CGGCGAGGTGAAAGAGGACCTGATCGTCGATACGACGATCGACAAGGGGCTGGAAAAGAAGGCCGAGCAGTCACTCAACGACATTCTGGGCAAGGACGGCGCAAAGCTCGATGCGTCCCAGGCTGCCCTCGTGTCGATCGACGGGACCGGTGCGATCCGGGCACTTGTCGGCGGCAGGGATTATGCCGAAAGCCAGTTCAACCGGGCGGTCAAGGCGAAGCGCCAGCCGGGTTCCTCATTCAAACCTTTCGTTTATGCCGCCGCACTCGAAAAGGGCCTGACGCCCTATTCCGTCTTCAACGACGCCCCAATCCGCATCGGCAACTGGACGCCTGAAAACTACGAAAAGAAATACAATGGCGACGTGACGCTCGCGACTGCGCTTGCGAAGTCGTTGAATACCGTCGCCGCCCAGCTCGTCATGTATGACGGGCCGGAGCAGGTCATCAAGCTTGCGCACCGGCTTGGCATCGAGACCGAGCTGCAGCCGAATGCCTCGATCGCGCTTGGCACATCTGAAGTGTCGCTCATGGAACTCACCGCTTCCTACGCGGCCTTCATGAACGGCGGCTACAAGGCAACCCCGCATGTGATCCGCCGGGTGGCGACTGCCGAGGGCAAGGTTCTTTATGAGAACACCTATGACAACCCGCCGCGCGTTGTTTCTGAAACGGTCGCCGCCAACATGAATGCCATGATGATGGGCACGATCGAGACTGGCACGGGCAAAAGCGCCAAGATTCCCGGCTGGCAGGCGGCCGGCAAGACGGGCACGACGCAGAATTCGCGCGATGCACTCTTCGTCGGCTTCACCAGCAATCTGACGACCGGCGTCTGGTTCGGCAACGACGACGGCACGCCGATGAAGAAGGTTACCGGCGGCGGCCTGCCCGCCAAGGCATGGCAGGAATTCATGATTGCCGCGCACAAGGGTCTTTCTCCCGCTCCGCTTTTCGGCAACGGCCAGTTCATTGCGGACCCCGATGGATTCGGCAATCGCCCGATGGCGCAGGGTGCACCGCAGCCGATGCAGGAGCAGCCGACAACGATCGGCGGCATCATTTCCGGCGTTTTCGGCGGTGGGAGCAGCACGCAGGTGGAAACATCGTTTCCACCTGCCCCCGGTCAGCAACAACAGGCCGTAGCCGTCCCGGGAGGGCCTATTCCACCGGGAGATGTCGGCAGCCCTGCGGCCACCTCCTCCGTCCAGCCGCGCCGCACAACGCTGCTTGACCTGATCATGGGCCAATGAGCGCAGCCGCCTCTTGCCCGGCGCAAGCCGGCTTTGACACGTCCGAGGAGACGCGAACCAAAGGCGGACTTTTTTCGCCCACTGTAGAAAGTGAATACAAGACGTTCGTTTTGCTGGTTTTCGGGCTCATTCTCGCCTTGCAGTCAAGAAAACCGCTCCTTATATACGCCGCATCACCGCAATCACGATTGCGTTAATTCCGAAGACCCACATCCCGTAAGGGGCTGTCAGGGAAATGCCTTCTCGGGGTTCCGACAGCTTGCTTCAAGGAGTAAATGACATGGCAAAAGTAATTGGTATCGACCTCGGAACGACAAATTCCTGCGTCGCTGTCATGGACGGCAAGGACGCGAAGGTCATTGAGAACGCGGAAGGCGCGCGCACGACTCCTTCCATGGTAGCATTTACCGACGACGGCGAACGCCTTGTCGGCCAGCCGGCAAAACGCCAGGCAGTCACCAATCCGACGAATACCCTCTTTGCCGTCAAGCGCCTGATCGGCCGCCGCTACGAAGATCCGACCGTCGAGAAGGACAAGGGTCTTGTTCCCTTCAGCATCTCGAGGGGCGACAATGGCGATGCTTGGGTCGAAGCCAATGGCAAGGGCTATTCGCCCGCGCAGGTTTCCGCAATGATCCTTCAGAAGATGAAGGAAACAGCTGAAGCCTACCTCGGTGAAAAGGTCGAGAAGGCCGTCATCACGGTTCCGGCATATTTCAACGACGCACAGCGCCAGGCGACCAAGGATGCCGGCAAGATTGCGGGTCTTGAGGTTCTGCGCATCATCAACGAACCAACCGCAGCGGCCCTTGCTTACGGGCTTGACAAAAAGGAAGGCAAGACGATTGCCGTCTACGACCTTGGCGGCGGTACCTTCGATATTTCGATCCTCGAGATCGGCGACGGCGTCTTCGAAGTGAAGTCCACCAACGGGGACACCTTCCTCGGCGGTGAAGACTTCGACATGCGTCTCGTCGAATACCTCGTTGCCGAGTTCAAGAAGGACAACGGCATCAATCTCAAGAACGACAAGCTCGCGCTGCAGCGTCTGAAGGAGGCTGCCGAAAAGGCCAAGATCGAGCTCTCGTCCTCGCAGCAGACCGAAATCAACCTGCCGTTCATCACGGCTGACGCTTCCGGCCCGAAGCACCTCACGCTGAAGCTGACGCGTGCCAAGCTTGAAAGCCTAGTCGACGATCTCGTGCAGCGCACGATTGCGCCTTGCAAGGCAGCCCTCAAGGATGCCGGCGTCACCCCGGCCGAGATCGATGAAGTCGTTCTCGTCGGTGGTATGAGCCGCATGCCGAAGGTTCAAGAAGTCGTCAAGCAACTGTTCGGCAAGGAGCCGCACAAGGGCGTCAATCCGGACGAAGTCGTTGCGCTCGGCGCTGCCATCCAGGCCGGCGTTCTGCAGGGCGACGTCAAGGACGTTCTGCTGCTCGACGTGACGCCTCTGTCGCTGGGCATCGAAACTCTCGGCGGCGTCTTCACCCGTCTGATCGAGCGCAACACGACGATCCCGACCAAGAAGTCGCAGACTTTCTCGACTGCCGATGACAACCAGCAGGCCGTCACCATCCGTGTTTCGCAGGGCGAGCGCGAAATGGCTGCCGACAACAAGCTGCTCGGCCAGTTCGACCTCGTCGGTCTGCCGCCGGCCCCGCGCGGCGTTCCGCAGATTGAAGTTACCTTCGATATCGACGCGAATGGCATCGTGCAGGTTTCGGCCAAGGACAAGGGTACCGGCAAGGAACAGCAGATCCGCATCCAGGCTTCCGGCGGCCTCTCGGACGCCGACATCGAAAAGATGGTCAAGGATGCCGAATCGCATGCTGCTGAAGACAAGAAGCGCCGCGAAACCGTGGAGGCCAAGAACCAGGCCGAAAGCCTGGTACACTCGACGGAAAAATCGCTGAAGGATTACGGTGACAAGGTTTCCGAGACCGACCGCACCGCGATCTCCGACGCGATTGCGGCTCTGAAGTCTGCAGCTGAGGCAACCGAACCGGATGCCGAGGACATCAAGGCGAAGACGCAGACCCTCATGGAAGTATCCATGAAGCTCGGTCAGGCGATCTACGAAGCCCAGCAGGCGGAAACCGGCACGGCAGATGCGTCGGCAGGTGATGACAATGTCGTTGATGCCGACTACGAAGAAGTCAAGGACGACGACCGCAAGAAGTCCGCATAATCCGCGGCGAAGCGGTTATGCTAAACACTGCAATCCGGCTGCCCGAGGGCAGCCGGAAATCCATTTCCGGGGTTTAAATTGGCAAAAGCGGACTTTTACGAAACTCTGGGCGTCGCCAAAACGGCGGATGAAAAAGAGCTGAAAAGCGCCTTCCGCAAACTGGCAATGAAATATCATCCGGACAAGAATCCGGACGATAAGAGCGCCGAAATCAAGTTCAAAGAAATCAACGAAGCCTATGAAACGCTGAAGGACCCGCAGAAGCGAGCGGCCTACGACCGTTATGGTCACGCAGCCTTCGAGCATGGCGGCATGGGTGCTGGCGGCTTCGGCGGCGGTGCGGGCTTTGCCGGTGGCGGCGGTTTCTCCGACATCTTCGAAGACATATTCGGCGAGATGATGGGTGGTGGCCGGGGACGGCAGCGCTCATCCGGCGGACGCGAGCGTGGTGCCGACCTCCGTTACAATATGGAAATTTCGCTGGAAGAGGCTTTCTCCGGCAAGACGGCGCAGATCCGCGTTCCAACCTCGATCACCTGCGATATGTGCTCGGGTTCGGGCGCCAAGCCCGGCACGCAACCGAAAACCTGCGGCACCTGTCAGGGCTCCGGCCGCGTTCGCGCGGCGCAGGGCTTCTTCTCGATCGAACGAACCTGCCCGACCTGCCATGGCCGCGGCCAGATCATTCCCGATCCATGCCCGAAGTGCCATGGCCAGGGCCGGGTGACGGAAGAGCGTTCGCTCTCGGTCAATATTCCAGCTGGCATCGAAGACGGCACGCGCATCCGCTTGCAGGGCGAAGGCGAGGCTGGCATGCGCGGCGGACCGGCGGGCGATCTCTATATCTTCCTGTCTGTGAAGCCGCATGAATTCTATCAGCGCGACGGAGCCGACCTCTATTGCGCCGTTCCAATCTCGATGACGACGGCAGCACTCGGCGGCACTTTCGATGTGGGGACGCTCGACGGCACGAAGTCGCGCGTCTCCGTTCCAGAAGGCACGCAGGCCGGCAAGCAGTTCCGCCTCAAAGGCAAAGGCATGCCGGTGCTGCGTTCCAGCCAGACGGGCGACCTCTACATCCAGATCCAGATCGAAACGCCACAAAAGCTCTCTAAGCGGCAGCGCGAGCTTCTCCAGGAGTTCGAGCAGCTTTCCTCGAAGGAGAACAATCCGGAATCGACAGGATTCTTTGCGCGCATGAAGGAATTCTTCGAGGGATAGCGACTGGCGGGCAAACATTAGACGAGTCGAAAGCCGGGGTTTTAATCCCGGCTTTTTTTCATGCCGGAAAGGAGCCCGCCCGGGCTGGCGTCATCGGAGCCGGGAACGGGCACAACTTAGCCTATCACGGTGGCCTCTGGCGGACGACCCGGAAGCCACGGGCCAACGCGCGCCAACCGCCACAGGGGCATGTCTCAAAACCACACGTCTTCAGAGCCGCTCCGTAAAGCCGCCCATTTCTGTTCCAATTCGATACAGAGAGGGCCGGCGATACGTCCTGCGTTAACGCAGGCTGCGGAAGCCGCTTGCAACCTGCTGAAATGGCATCACTACTAGCCGCATAACTCTGGGGAACAAACCAATTGAAGGTCACTTCCATGACGGCAGCAGCCTCCCTGTCCTTTCAGCCGGATGACGTCGACGTCCTCGCCGGGGCAATTTATGCTTGGTGCGCCGAGCGCAACATCAAGCTTCGCAGCCAGCAGGGCCTCTCGATCGCCAGCATCGCAATCGACCTTTATCATGCCGGGCACCACACTCAGGACGACTTGCTTGTAGCGCTTCACGAGCGCGATCTTCATTAGAACCCCGGGACAAAAGAAACCCGCCTGCGGCGGGCATAAGGTACCGGGATGTTCTCTGTTATGGCGCCGCTATTGGCGCGTCAGGCAGCTTTTTCAGCGCTCATCAGCGTCAGAATAGTCTTGACCGCTTCTTTGCCCGCAGGTGAGTGGAGCCTGTCGTAATTGACAGCCAGCTCATAAGCCTCGGGGCTCAACGCAACTTTTGACGGAAATTGCGAGGTTTCCGCGCCTTCAAAGAGTGCGGAGATCTCAACGCCAAGAAAGACCGCGATCTGGTGCAACTTGCTGGCGGAGACCCGGTTGGTGCCCTTTTCGTATTTCTGAATTTGCTGGAACGTCAGTCCAAGGGCTTCCCCCAGTTCCAGTTGCGAGACACGGCGGCGGGCGCGGAGCTGTCTGACATTGCGACCGACGAGGATATCTACGGGATCCGGCACCTAGCATTCCCTCATTTATTAATGAATTTATAACGATACTATGCCGGTTCTTGAGCAGAACTCAACCCGATAGTTGCAAAATTCAACCGACTTTTTTTGGGCTTTACGTTACGTCAGGAAAACCGAGCGTCAGTGCGTAGATCGGCGCATGAGCAGGATTGCGCAGACCAACCAGTTCGCCGATCCGCGAATGGCTCAGAGCTGCGGTTGGGCAAGCCGTCATGCCGTGCGCCGTCGCCGAAAGCATGATGTTTTGCCCAATGTGCCCAGCCTCGATCAAAACCACGCGGTAGGCATTGGCATCGCTGTATTTCCACATGCTGCGGTCCATATGGGCAACAAGCACGATCATGCAGGGCATGGTATCGGCCCATTCCTGGCCGCCCACAAGATCGGCAAGAGGGGGCGTAGCGTCCGATATCTTAGCCAGCGAATGCTCGAAGGCCGAATAGTGATAAATGCCTGGCGATAGCCCGTCGACCGCCTTCACAAAAACATAGGCTTCATAAGGATTGCGCGCCCCCCCAGACGGTGTCATCGACAGCGGCAGCGTCACCACGGAATTTTGCGCAGCGCCGGTGATCCCAAGACCCGCAAAGAGCGCTTCCGAGAGCGCGGGCAATGACACGGCCTTCGCAAGACCTTTGCGTTGAGTCCGCCGCCTCGCCATCAGTTCCAGCAAAGAATTCCCAAAGGGTCGGCCCGATAGCGAAACGACATCGCCTTGCCCCGAATTCAGGCTGTAAAGCTCGATATCGCCATCGCTTGCGAGCGCAGCGCGCTGCAGATCTTCGGCCTCGTCGAGGGACATGTAATCGGGGTCCTGAACGCAAAAATGCATCAGGGCGGCGGGAAGGCCCCACTTCCAATGTTGACAAAAGGCGTCCTCCCGCATTTGAAGTTCTGATCCCTCGACGACCAGTGCAGACATCTCGACAAGCGCCACAAGCGTTTCATCGAGTTCGTCCTCGCTGTGACCGGGCGCTTGATCGCGGATTGCGGCGCGGTCACTCCACTCGGCAATGGCGCGCAAGAAATCCAAAAGGTCCGGGCTGCACTCGAAGACAGCCTTGGTGAGGAAATTGCAGGCGACGAACTCGGCGCCATCATTATGGAAGACGAGCGTGCGGGAGGAACGATAGCGCATCGCAGGAAAATGCCCGCCGCAACTCATTCGTCCGGCAGGCATCTCATTGCTTAATCGATACGGAACATCATGCCGCGCCTGACAAAGGTAGGCTTGGCCTTGGCTGCGGTAACCTTAAGGTTCGGCTTGCTCTTCTTCTGCATGCTCCATCTCCTCGGTTCGAAAGCAATCGGTGTTGATCGCAGCCCGAACAATGAGACGCCAACCGCAAATATTCGATTAATTCACAAATATTAGTTTGATACATCATAGTGTCGCATTGCTTCAATTTAAGTCAAAAATCGCAAATTTCTGAATTAAAATCGTTATATTTGTATTTATACAGAAATATCTAGCCGAAAAATGTGAATTATGCCAATCATAATGCGCGAATGAACTCGACAAGCCGCCGGAGAAAGCACGATGGCCCATAAAAAGACTGCACAAGCCGAACAAACGCTGATTTTGGATGATGGGGTCTGTGACTATACGATCGACATGCTGAACACGCTGATCGCGCAAAGCCGCAGCGCCCGGCAGCCGATGCTGACCTACCTATTGTCTATGGCGCTGATCGAGGCGCACCGCGTCAACGTCGATCACGCACCCACGACCCATGAAGCCGGGTTGTCGCTCAACTAACCGAGGTCGCGTGCGACCGAAGAGATGAAATCGGCACGCTGCTGGGTAATCATGTCCCGCACGATCCGCGGAACGGCCTCATCGGCCGTTCGGTAGACTTTCGCGAGGCGCAGCGCCGTTCTGAGGTTGATCTTCGTGCTCAGCGGCACCATCACAACGGCGCTGAAGGACGGTCCAGCCGGCGTGAAAATCATGGCGTGCCCTCCGAGCAGCTTCTCGGAGAATGGCAGCCACCGAAGACGCATCAGCGTCGGCTCTTGCGTACCAATCTGATTGGCCGCGACGAAGGAAAGGCAGTTGAGCCGCTCGACCACGATGCCTTTGTGATCGCCGGTGAAGCGGGACCAATATTCGCCCTTCTTGATCGCTCGATTGGTGAGGCGCCTAAACGTCGTGGCGTTTCCCTGCTTGGCAATTACAACAACGGCACAAAGCAGGCTCTCCGGCGTACCAGGGATCGACATGTAGGCATGATAAATGCCCGGTGCGATACCGGCGGAAGGATCGGCAAAGAGGAGCGGTTCCAGTGCATCCCGCGCAGCCGAGAGGATGCGCTGAGCCGATGGACGACCGTGGTCCAAATCGACCGCAACCGGCCGCTGGTACATCTCTTCCTCGGTTACAGCGAGATATTCGCAGATCTTCTTTACAGAAGCCCGGCCCGGTGCGCGCCGTGCCTGAAGATAGGATTCAATCTGCGAGCGGCCGATTTGCATGCCGCGCGCGGCAGCGCTGATGCTGCCTGCCTTGGCGAGGCAGAGGCGCCGCAGGTTTTCGGCGAAATTCTCAAGTGCAGACATGTCCGCGATGGCTTCCAGGAGATGAGTCGGCCCCAAACTAGCGGCTCGAAAGACGGAACACAAACGGGCGGCAAGACAAATTCGGGGGTGATCCGAGTAAGCCCGAGCTGGGGGACGATACGCAGTACCGGCAGGCCTGGTGGTCTGCCGGTAGTCCTTTTCTTTTGTATTCAACGACGAATGAAGTGATGCGCCGGACAACCGGCATGACCCAACAGCCGAGAGGAAAAGGGTCTATGCGAGAACGCCGCTCCAATAAGAGCTTTCGATCGCGCCATGCGTCCGTCATTCCCGTCATAATCGAATCGGATAGAATGCGGCTGGTTCTGACAGGGGGTACCGGTGTTTCTGTTCTCGAAGTTAGTCTGGGTCTTCGGCCAGCCGCTTTCGCTGGTGTTCTTTCTAATTCTCTTTGCATTCCTTGCCGTCGTTCTCGGCTTCAGGAGGCTCGCCGCGCTTTTCTCGGCGCTCGCAACACTGCTGCTTTTCGTCATCCTCTTCACCACAACAGGCAATTACCTGCTCCAGGATCTGGAGTTGCGTTTTCCAAAGCCGGACCGAGATCCGGATAGCTTGCAATGCATGATCGTTCTCGGCGGCGCCTTTGAAAATGAAGTGAATACGACCAGCCAGGGAATCGAGTTCAATGCCGGCGCCGACCGTTTTATCGAAGCGTTGCGGCTGGCGCGGCAATATCCACAATCGCGTATCCTGATTTCCGGTGGAGATGGCTCGATTTCTGGAAACTATGAAGGCGATGCAGCCGCCTCGGCGCGCTTCTTTCCGCTTTTCGGGATTGCGCGCGAACGGCTTGTCGAAGACAGAACATCCCGCACGACCTTCGAAAATGCGATCAATACCAAGGAACTGCTTGCAAGCCAGGGACTTTCGAATTGCCTGATGATCACATCCGGCTATCACATGCCGCGTTCGGTCGGCATTTTCCGCAAACAGGGCATCGATGTCGTGCCGTGGCCGACCGATTACCGGACGGACGGTCATGTGGCGCTGGGCATCGACTTCACGCAACCGAGCCTCAATGCCCACAACATGGCGACCTCCGTGCGCGAATGGTTCGGCCTCGTCGGCTATTACTTGGCCGGACGAACGTCAGATCTCTATCCAGGCTGAACCACTATTTCTTTGAAATGGTAACAAACTTGGTGCCGCGAACGCGCGCCGTTACGATGCAGGGACCGCCGTCGGTGCGATCGCAGAAGCGCGGATGCATCTTCATGGCGAGCACCATATTGCCGAAGCGCTTGATGAAGTCGTAGCCGTAAATCTGCGCCGTCGCGATCATGAAATAGCCGCCCTCGGCCACCTGCAGGTAGAAATTATAGGTGCAGCCATCGTCGTTGCACTGGGGCCCCTTTTTTCCGTCGCAGGTCAATTCGCCCTCATTGACCACGGCGTCGACAAGGCCGTCATTGTTGATGTCCTGGCGCGTGACGTAAACGTCAGAAAATTCGGCCTTCGCACATTGCTTGGTGAAATGCTTCTTCTCGTAGATTTCCGGATCCGAGATCAGCGATTGCTGCGCACAGGCGGGCCAAGCCACAAGGAGGGCTATGAGGTTCAGGACGATGAGAAGCGCTTTCACGGCTTTCCTCTTTTGTCGGGTAGGAGACTGACAGGTGCGCATTCTGGACGATCCGCCTTGCGCCGCCCTTGCCGCCGTGATTCAGTTCAGCATCGTCTGCCGGCTCTGGGGGCCAATCAATGTCTCTGCTCGTCTATCTCGATTATGCTGGCATCGCACTCTTTGCCGCGACAGGCGCCCTGGCCGCCTCGCGCAAGCAGCTCGACCTCATCGGCTTCCTGTTCTTCGCGATGGTAACAGGCACCGGCGGCGGCACGGTCCGCGATATCGTGCTTGGCCGCGTGCCTGTGTTCTGGGTGCTGAACCCAGCCTATATCGTCATCTGCTGTCTGGTAGGCATCTTGGTTTTCTTCACCGCCCATCTCGTGGAGTCGCGCTACCGGCTGCTGATCTGGCTCGATGCAGTGGGGCTTTCCGCCTATTGCGTCATGGGTGCGGCAAAGGGACTTGCTGCGACAGGCTCACCGACGATCGCAATCGTGACAGGGACATTGACAGCGACCTTCGGGGGCGTGTTGCGCGATCTGATGGCTAACGAGCCTTCCGTGCTCCTGAGGCCGGAAATCTACATCACAGCAGCGCTTTTCGGTGCGGCAATCTTTACCGGTGCAACCGAACTCGGCCTGCCGCTTTATGGCGCATCCACACTTGGCGTTGTCGCCGCCTTCGCCGTACGCGGCGGCGCATTATGGTTCGGATGGACATTCCCGACCTATCGGCACAGGCCCGGTCGCCACCCTGACGATGTCATGTGAAAATTCAGCGCTTCGGGCGCAGGCGGATTACAACGTCGACATGGGCAATTTCCATGCCGTGCGGCGGCTCCGGCAGATTGCCGATCGTCAGGTTGCTGACCGGAATGTCCAGCACTTCATTGTCGCCTTCGACAAAGAAGTGATGATGATCGGAGACGTTGGTGTCAAAATAGGTCTTGGCACTCTCGACGGCGAGAACACGGATCATGCCGGCTTCGGTAAACTGGTGCAGCGTGTTGTAGACGGTCGCCAGAGAAACCGGAACGCCGGCGCTGACCGCTTCCTCGTGCAGCTCCTCGACCGTCAGATGCCGGTCGCCCTTCGCAAAAAGCAGATCGCCGAGCGCAACGCGCTGACGCGTCGGTCGCAGGCCGGCGCTGCGCAGTCTGGCTTCGATTGCGATTGGGGCTGCAGCCGCCATAAGGAAAGAACTCCGGTATTCTAGCGTAAATCAATCAGGTTTCCTAAGCCATATATCTTCTGCGAGGAAGCCTTTCAATAGTTCCAATGGGGACAATGCCCCCCGAAACGCCGGAAAATCGGGCTTTTGACGCATTTGGGTCTGGCCGGGGCCTTGGCCTTCCTGTATGCGACCACCAAATAAGGCGACAAGTCGGTTCAAGGGCGAGGTAGAACTAGTCATGCTTATGCTTCATTTTCCTTCGAACTTGGACTAAACACTCACTCCATCGACACGTGCGGGGGAAACAGAATTTTGATGACGACGAAACAATCCAGCTTCACCTATGAGGAAATTTTGACCTGCGGCCGCGGTGAAATGTTCGGCCCGGGTAACGCGCAGCTGCCGCTGCCGCCGATGCTGATGTTCAATCGCATTACGCAGATTTCCGAAGATGGTGGACCGCATGGCAAGGGTTTCATTCGCGCCGAATTCGACATCACGCCGGACCTGTGGTTCTTCCCCTGCCACTTCATGGGCGATCCCGTGATGCCTGGCTGCCTCGGCCTCGACGCAATGTGGCAGCTGACCGGCTTCTTCCTCGGCTGGCTCGGCGAGCCTGGCAAGGGCCGGGCAATCTCTACCGGCGAGGTGAAGTTCACCGGCATGGTGACGCCGAAGACAAAGCTTGTCGAATACGGCATCGACTTCAAGCGCGTCATGCGCGGCCGTCTCGTTCTCGGCATCGCCGATGGCTGGATGAAGGCCGACGGTGAGGTCATCTACAAGGCTACCGATTTGCGCGTCGGCCTTTTCCAGGAAAAGGCTGCCTGACTGTACCGGGCGGAACGGCCTGGCATTCCAGATAGAAAAAACGAAAAGGTCGAAACACATGAGACGGGTAGTTGTCACGGGTCTGGGCGTTGTTTCCTCGATCGGCAATGATGCCGCTGAGGTCACGGCCTCGCTGCGCGATGCCAAGTCCGGCATTTCCTTCTCCAACGATTTTGCCGAGCATGGCTTCAAGTGCCAGGTCTGGGGCCGTCCCAGCCTCGATCCGACCGATCTGGTCGATCGCCGGGCAATGCGCTTTCTCTCACAAGGGGGCGCCTGGAACCATGTCGCCATGAAGCAGGCGATCGCAGATTCCGGTCTCGAGGAGTCCGTGATCAGCGGTAACGAACGCACCGGCATCATCATGGGCTCCGGCGGTCCGTCCACCCGCACGCTGATCGAAGCTGCCGAGATCACCATCAAGAACAACAGCCCGAAGCGCATCGGCCCGTTTGCCGTGCCCAAGGCGATGTCGTCCACGGCATCGGCGACACTTGCAACCTGGTTCAAGATCCACGGCGTCAACTACTCGATCTCGTCGGCCTGCTCGACTTCTGCTCACTGCATCGGCAATGCCGCGGAAATGATCCAGTGGGGCAAGCAGGACGTGATGTTCGCCGGTGGTCACGAAGACCTCGACTGGACTATGTCCAACCTCTTCGACGCCATGGGCGCGATGTCCTCAAAGTACAACGAAACACCTGAAACGGCTTCGCGAGCCTACGACGTCAACCGTGACGGCTTCGTCATCGCCGGTGGTGCCGGCGTTCTCGTTCTAGAAGAGTTGGAGCATGCCAAGGCACGCGGCGCGAAGATCTACGCCGAGATCGTCGGCTACGGCGCGACCTCCGACGGTTACGACATGGTCGCTCCTTCCGGCGAAGGCGCCGTGCGCTGCATGCGCCAGGCCCTCTCCACGGTGAAGGGTGATATCGATTATATCAATACGCACGGAACCTCGACGCCGGTGGGCGACAGCAAGGAAATCGGCGCGATCCGGGAGGTCTTCGGCGACAAGATGCCTCACATCCAGTCGACCAAGTCGCTGACGGGTCATTCGCTGGGTGCAGCCGGCGTCCAGGAGTCGATTTATTCGATCCTGATGATGCAGGAACGCTTCATCGGTGAAAGCGCCCACATCAATGAACTCGATCCCGAATTCGATGGAGTGCCGATCGTGCGCAAGCGCATCGACAACGCCAAGATCGACATCGCCCTCTCCAACTCCTTCGGCTTCGGCGGCACCAACGCAACGCTCGTTTTCCAGCGCTACAACGGATAAGAACATGACCGCAATCATGCAGGGTAAGCGCGGGCTCATCATGGGCGTCGCCAACAACCATTCTATCGCCTGGGGTATATCAAGGGCGCTTGCAGCCCAAGGCGCCGAGCTTGCCTTCACCTATCAGGGAGAGGCGCTTGGCAAGCGGGTGAAACCACTTGCAGCAGAAGTCGGCTCGGATTTCGTCGTTCCCTGCGACGTCGAAGACATTGCCTCAGTCGACGGCGTTGTCGGTGCCCTGGAGGAGCGATGGGGCAAACTGGATTTCATCGTCCATGCCATCGGTTTTTCCGACAAGAACGAGCTGAAAGGCCTCTATGCGGATACCACGCGCGAAAACTTCAGCCGAACGATGATCATCTCCTGCTTTTCCTTTACGGAAATCGCCAGGCGCTGTGCACCGTTGATGAGCGAGGGCAGTTCGATGCTGACGCTGACTTATAACGGTTCAACGCGCGTCATTCCGAACTACAACGTCATGGGGGTCGCAAAGGCTGCCCTGGAGGCCTCCGTGCGCTATCTTGCGGCCGACTACGGGCCGCGCGGCATCCGCGTTAACGCCATATCCGCAGGACCGATCCGCACGCTGGCCGGCGCCGGTATTTCGGATGCCCGTGCAATCCTCTCCTGGAATCAGCGCAATGCTCCCCTGCGCAAGACAGTCAGCATCGATCACGTCGGCAATTCTGCCCTCTACCTGCTCTCCGATCTGTCGGCAGGCGTGACCGGCGAAATCCATTTTGTGGACGCCGGCTACAACATAACCTCGATGCCGACGCTGGATACGCTGCGCAAGGCAGATGTCGAGTAAGCGAGACGACGAACTGGCGACGCCTGTTGGCCCAGCAGCAGGAGCCGGTTTCCATCAACGGAACGGCCCGAGCAGGTATATGCTCCTTTGCCGGACAGAGTCCGCAAAGCCTTTAGTCGTCACCGCGCGAGTTCCAGTTCCGAAAGGCGCTCCTTACAGATCGCCGCGACAATCTGGCACAAGCTCAAGCAGCCAGTAATTCGAATGTGCGTCGAGACAGGCGCCTATAAGGCTTCTTGCGGGATGAGCCGGGCGTCAGTCAATGGCGATCCTGGTGTTCTGCCAGCCCTGCGAGGAACACTCAGGTTGAGGGACGGCGGACTGGCCGCCATTCTTATTTCTTCGCCCAGAGCACTTTGAAGCGCGCGTTTCGGCAGGTTTCGCCGCTTTCCTTGAAGTTTGCAGCAAGCACCGGCTCGTATGGCAAACCGCGATTGGCGACGAGCATGAGACGGCCGCCGCCGCGCAGCGCCGATGCAGCCGTCTTGATCATTGCTTGCCCGAGCGAAGGCTCCGCCGCGTGCCCTTCATGAAAGGGCGGGTTCATGACGATCAAATCGTACCTGTCCTTGACCGGTTCGGCCGCCAGATCGTGCCAGAAGAAGCGTGCCGGTGCGTTCGGGCAGTTCTCCGCAAGATTGGCCTTGGCGGCCTCCAAAGCCGCGTGGTTGGCCTCGTAGAGGTCGAGGCGATCGAGGTTCGGCGACTTCTGCGCAAGCTCGACCGAGAGATAACCCCAGCCTGCACCGAAATCGGCTGCGTCGCCGGTGAAATTTGTCGGAAGGCGCGAGGCGAGCAACTCCGAGCCGTCATCGATGCGGTCATGCGAAAACATGCCGGCTGATGCATGGAAGCGCCCGTCCACGCGCACCGGTGACTTGGCAAATTTCGATACGGCTTCGCTGACGTCCACCGGGCGCATAAACCAGAATGCAACACCGTGATATTTCGGCATGTGTCTGATATCGAAGCCGAAGCCTTCCAGATGTTTGCGCAGCGGCTGGATGCCGTCTTCCTTGCCGCCGGCAACGACGATCAGGCCGCCGGCCTTCAAGCGGGAAAGTGCTGCAGCGATATTCGCTTCGTTCTCGCCCTTGTGCTTGGTGCAGAGCACGAGCGCCGCATCATAATCTTCGCCTTCGATCTCAGGCCATACTTCGATCCGCTGCGACAGAAGCTGCCTGTAGAGCGGCCGGAAGCCCTGCACGGCGCTGAGAGACGCGGAAAAGCCCTCCGGCAGCACAAAGCCTGCTTCGGCCCCCAGGAACAGCACGCGCTCGCCCTCGCGCGGCGGATCAATGGTACCGCTCGCAAATGGATGGAGCAGGGTCTTCAACGATTCGCGGCTCATGATCTCTTCTCGATTTCATACAAAAAAGGGCGCGAGAAAATCCCGCGCCCGCGAATGGTTTAAAAGGCGCGGCTTACTCAGCCGCCTCCTCCTTCTTCTTTTCGGCAGCCGGAATTTCCTGGCCAGTCGTCTGGTCGACGACCTTCATCGACAGGCGGACCTTGCCACGCTCGTCGAAACCGAGGAGCTTGACCCAGACCTTCTGTCCTTCCTTGACGACGTCCTGCGTCTTCGCAACGCGCTCGGAAGCCAGCTGCGAAATGTGGACGAGGCCATCACGGGCGCCGAAGAAGTTGACGAAAGCGCCGAAGTCGGCGGTCTTGACGACCGTGCCCTCGTAGATCTGGCCAATCTCCGGCTCGGCCACGATCGAGTGGATCCACTTGCGGGCCGCTTCGATTTCCTTGCCGGAAGACGATGCGATCTTGACGGTGCCGTCGTCTTCGATGTTGATCTTCGCGCCCGTCTTTTCGACGATCTCGCGAATGACCTTGCCGCCGGAGCCAATGACTTCACGGATCTTGTCGACCGGGATGTTCATGACTTCGATACGAGGTGCGAATTCACCGAGCTGGCCGCGGCTTTCGGAAATGGCCTTCGCCATCTCGCCGAGGATATGCAGACGGCCACCCTTGGCCTGGTTCAAGGCGATCTGCATGATCTCTTCGGTGATGCCGTGGATCTTGATATCCATCTGCAGCGAGGTGATGCCTGCTTCCGTGCCGGCAACCTTGAAGTCCATGTCGCCGAGATGGTCTTCATCGCCGAGGATGTCGGAAAGGACGGCGAAGCGCTCTTCCTCCTTGATCAGGCCCATGGCGATACCGGCGACCGGCTTTGCGAGCGGAACGCCTGCATCCATCAGTGCCAGCGAAGTACCGCACACGGTTGCCATCGAGGAGGAACCATTGGACTCGGTGATTTCCGAGACGACGCGCAGCGTATACGGGAACTGCTCGACCGACGGCAGCATCGGGTGGATGGCGCGCCATGCAAGCTTGCCATGGCCGATCTCGCGGCGGCCCGGGGAACCCATGCGGCCCGTTTCACCGACCGAGTAGGGCGGGAAGTTGTAGTGCAGCATGAAGTTTTCCTTGTACATTCCCGTCAAGGAATCGACGTACTGCTCGTCTTCGCCGGTGCCGAGCGTGGCAACGACGATCGCCTGTGTTTCACCGCGGGTGAACAGAGCCGAACCATGCGTGCGCGGCAGCAGACCGACTTCGGCGACGATCGGGCGAACGGTCTCGAGGTCGCGGCCGTCAATGCGGCTCTTGGTGTCGAGAATGTTCCAGCGAACGATCTTTGCCTGCAGGTGCTTGAAAATCGCGCCGACTTCTTCGGCTGTATACTTCGCTTCGCCTTCTTCCGGCAGGAAGTGCTCCTTTACCTTCGCCTTGACGGCATCGACAGCAGCGTAGCGATCAGCCTTCTGGATGATCTTGTAGGCTTCGCGAAGTTCGGCCTCTGCCAGGCCAAGCATTTCGTTTTCGAGGGCGGAATAGTCTTCCGGTGCAAAATCGCGAGGTTCCTTGGCGGCTACTTCAGCGAGCTTGATGATCGCTTCGAGAACCGGCTGGAAGCCCCTGTGGCCGAACATCACGGCGCCGAGCATCACGTCTTCCGGAAGCTCCTTGGCTTCGGATTCGACCATCAGGACCGCGTCATGCGTGCCGGCGACGACGAGATCGAGGCTCGATTCGTCCATCTCGTCGAGATGCGGGTTCAGGACATATTCGCCATTGATATATCCGACGCGCGCTCCGCCGACCGGCCCCATAAAGGGAACGCCGGAAAGCGTCAGGGCAGCCGAGGTCGCGATCATCGACAGGATGTCCGGGTTGTTCTCCAGGTCATGCTGCACGACAGTGACGACGACCTGCGTGTCGTTCTTGTAGCCTTCCGGGAACAGCGGACGGATCGGACGGTCGATCAGGCGGGAAACGAGGGTTTCGTTTTCGCTCGGACGGCCTTCGCGCTTGAAATAGCCGCCCGGGATCTTGCCGGCTGCGTAGGTCTTTTCCTGGTAGTTCACGGTGAGCGGAAAGAAGTCCTGGCCCGGCTTCGGCGCCTTGGCGGAAACGACGGTGGCGAGAACCACGGTTTCGCCGTAGGTCGCGAGAACGGCACCATCGGCCTGACGGGCGATCTTGCCAGTTTCGAGCTTCAGCGGGCGGCCAGCCCACTCGATTTCCACGGTATGGGTATCGAACATATGTCTTGTCCTTCGATGCGGGAGCGCGCGCCGTCGCGGAAAGCGCAGCGCACAGTCGACCGCAATTGGTGTGACGTATCATGGGCAAGACAACGGGAGGCTTTTCATTCCCGGCTTCCTGAGAAACCGGACCAAAGCCCTCCTTGAAAGACTTTGGCCGAAAGCATCCGGCAATCCTGCCCCATGACAGGTCAACGGTTGGTCTGGCAGAACCGGCCCATCCGGCTCCACCTACTTCCTCCACGCGAAGATAGGGCGCGGCGGCAGAATTTCATGGGGCCATCGGCCCCCTCAAAAGCATCCGGCGGGCGTCCATAAGGAACGCCCGCCGGAAATCATTAGCGGCGGATACCCAGGCTGGTGATCAGCTTGGTGTAGCGGCCTTCGTTCTTCTTCTTGAGATAGTCAAGAAGCGAGCGGCGGCTCGAAACCATCGTCAGCAGGCCACGGCGGGAATGGTTATCCTTCTTGTGGCCCTTGAAGTGTTCCGTCAGGTTGTTGATACGCTCGGTCAGGATCGCGACCTGAACTTCCGGAGAACCGGTGTCGCCTTCAAACGTTGCGTATTCCTTGATGAGAGCCGTCTTGCGCTCAGCTGTAATCGACATCGAATGTTCCTTTCTATGAGAGGAGATAAGGTCGCCAAAAGCCGGGATGTCGTCCAGCTTCGGCCGCGAACGCACTCAGGTCCTGCCTGATGCTGGCGCTGCCTATAAACCAAATGAGCCGCGATGGAAAGGGGCCGGCACCAGATGGCCGGTTTATCACCTGCCCGCCATCGCGTCACGGATCATCGCATCGTAGCCTTCGGGATCTTGCAGCATTGCAAAGTGGCTGGCGTCCTTCAAGATGACGAGCTTGGCACCGGGAATCTCCTTGGCCATCCTTTCGGTGTGATCGAGCTTGATCGCTTCGTCGTGGTCACCGATCGCCAGGGTAACGGGCACGGTGATCCTGCCGAGATCGGCAGCAGTCCAGGCCGGCTCACGCATCCACATCGCCGAAATCTGGTTGACGAACGCGTCATATTCGTTCGGTGTCGGCGAGAGCTTCTTGTAGGCCTCGCCCGCGGCATCGACATAGGCGCTGAAGGTCTTGTTCGTCATCACGTCAGACTTCACTCCCTCCGTCGTCACGTTGGCAGCCTGCGCGATGACACGCGTCAACTTCTCGGGATGCTTCATCGCCATGTCGATGCCGATGATGCCTCCATCGGACCAGCCGACAAGCGTGACCTTGTCGAGCTTCAGATAGTCGAGCAACGCGACATAATCGGACGTCATGAGATCATAGCCGAAAGGCTGTCCGCTGCGCGTCGAGCGTCCGTGCCCGCGGCTGTCGGCAACTATCACGAGATGGTCCTTGGCAAAATCCTCGACCTGACGTCCCCAGACTTCGGCACTGCCGAGGCCCCCATGGATGAACAGGATCGGGTCGCCCGCACCGTATTCGGCGTAATACATCTTGATGTCGTTTACAGGGGCCATGCCGCTCGTCTTGGCCGGCGGCATGGGAGGAAAGGCGGGCAATTCCGCCCAGCGCTCGGCCGACCGGGCGCTTGCAGCTGCGAAAACGGCCGAAAATAACAATGCGACTGCGACCACAACTGCGCGCATGACCTGCTCCTCAATCTGGGCGGCCTTTAACCGCAAAGAGGAGATACATAGCTCAAGGGAGATGATTGACAATTACCATCCGCAGCTGGAATTTGCGCGGTAGCCTTCCCGGAAAGACGCATTGCGCATCAAACGAAGACGCGCTTTGGGCGGAACTCTCCCTGACCGATCTCGCCGATCGCGATGAGCTTACCGCGTGCCGTCGCATAGGCTTCGGTTTCGGCAACCGGCGCATCACGGCCACGCACCAGGATGGGATTACCCATTCTCAGGCGATGTGCCTGATCGTCATTGACGGCAAGGTGTGGCAGTGAGGACAAGGCTTCGCTGGTATCGATCAGCAGGGCGTCGAGGGCGGCAAGACGCTCGTCCGTGTCATCAATTTCCTCAAGAGCGACGAGGCTTGCAAGCGGCACCATGCTGTCTTCGGCAAAAGGTGCCACGTAGGTCCGGCGTAGCCCCGAGATATGGCCGTAGCAGCCGAAATCGCGGCCGAAATCGCGAGCCAGAGCACGGACATACGTGCCCTTGCCGCACTCGACTTCGAAATGCGCGGTGTTCTCGTCCAGGCAGGCAAGCAGCGTCAGGCGGAAAATCTCGACTTCACGGGAAGGGATCTCGACCGTCTCGCCTTCGCGCGCCAGATCATATGCGCGCTCGCCGGCGATCTTGATCGCGGAAAACTGCGGCGGCACCTGGCTGATGACACCGGTGTATTTCGCAAGAAGGTTGCGGATCTGCTCTTCTGTCGGCCGCTTGCTGGAACTGCGAACCACCTCGCCTTCGAGGTCGTCGGTTGCACGCTCCTCCCCCCAGGTGACCTTGAATTCGTAGATCTTGCGGCCGTCCATGACATAGGGGACAGTCTTCGTCGCATCGCCAAGCGCAATCGGCAGCATCCCGGACGCCAGCGGATCGAGTGTGCCGGCATGGCCGCACTTCTGCGCCTTGAAGAGCCACTTGATCTTGGAGACGGCCTCCGTTGAACCAAAATCAACAGGCTTATCGAGAATCAGCCAGCCGGAAACCGGGCGGCCCTTGGGTTTGCGTGGTTTGGACATTCGCTTCTTCTGCTATTCTTCTTCAGTGTCGCCGTTAAGGTCGCGCTGGACTTCGGGCGAGCGCAACAATTCATCGATCTTCTTGTAGTTGTCGAAGCTCGTATCGTCGCGGAAACGGACCTCCGGCATATATTTCATCTGCCGAAGCTGCGGGCCGAGACGGCCGCGAATGTACTTTGCGTTGCGGTTCAGCGCATCGATGACGGCGCCGTGATCGGAAATGCCAAGCGGCGTCACGTAGGCTGTCGCGATCTTCAGGTCCGGAGACATGCGGACTTCAGAGATCGAAATGACAGTCTTTTCAATCACGTCGTCGCGCACTTCGCCACGCTGGAGGACCTGCGTGATCGCCGCACGCACTTGTTCGCCGACGCGCAGCATGCGCTGCGAAGGTGCCGAGGATGTGGGTTTCGTGGTCATTCTTCTCTGCCCAAAAAGGTTCGGGCGCCGGCCTCTGAATGATCCGGCGCCCGTCGAAAATTCAAGTCTCGCGCCGTCAGAGCGTGCGGGTGATGTGCTCGACGCGGAAGCATTCGATCGTGTCGCCCGCGCGGATATCTTCGTAATTCTCGAAGGCCATACCGCATTCCTGGCCGGAATGCACTTCCGAGACTTCGTCCTTGAAGCGCTTGAGTGTCTTGAGCTTGCCTTCGTGGATGACGACGTTGTCGCGGATGAGGCGGACGCCGACGCCACGCTCGACCTTGCCTTCGGTAACGCGGCAACCCGCCACCTTCCCGACCTTCGTGATGTTGAACACCTCGAGGATCTCGGCATTGCCGAGGAAGGTCTCGCGCCGCTCCGGAGAGAGCAGGCCCGACATCGCTGCCTTAACGTCATCCACGAGATCGTAGATGATGTTGTAGTAACGGATTTCTATGCCCTGACGCTCGGCCAGCGTACGCGCCTGCGCATTCGCACGAACGTTGAAGCCGATGATCGCAGCGCCGGATGCTTCCGCAAGGGAGATATCCGACTCGGTGATACCACCAGCCGCGGAATGAACGATCCGAGCGCGAACCTCGTCCGTTCCCAGCTTGTCGAGCGCACCGGCGATCGCCTCGATCGAGCCCTGCACGTCGCCCTTGACAACCAGCGGGAACTCCTTGACGCCGGCCGTCTGAAGCTGACTCATCATCTGTTCCAGCGAGCCGCGCTGGCCCGAATGGCGGGCAGCAGCCTTGTCGCGGGCGAGACGCTGACGGTACTCGGAAATCTCGCGGGCGCGAGCTTCGTTTTCGACAACGGCGAACCTGTCGCCCGCCTGCGGCGTGCCCGAAAGACCCAGAACCTCAACCGGAGTGGCCGGCCCCGCTTCCTTGACATGGTTGCCCTTGTCATCGACGAGAGCACGCACGCGGCCCCAGACATCGCCAGCGACGATAATCTGACCGGGACGCAGCGTGCCTTTCTGGACGAGGACAGTCGCAACCGAACCGCGACCGCGATCAAGCTGAGCTTCAATGACCGTGCCTTCCGCGGTGCGGTCGGGGTTGGCCTTCAGATCCAGGATCTCCGACTGCAGCAGGATCGCCTCGAGCAGCTTGTCGAGGTTGGTGCCGTTCTTCGCCGAAACCTCGACGTCGAGAACTTCACCGCCCATGGACTCGACGAAGACCTCATGCTGCAGAAGTTCGGTGCGAACCTTCTGGGCATTGGCCGTCGGCTTGTCGATCTTGTTGATCGCAACGATGATCGGAACGCCTGCCGCCTTGGCATGATTGATCGATTCGATCGTCTGAGGCATCACGCTGTCGTCGGCGGCGACGACGAGAACGGCAATGTCGGTCGCCTGCGCACCGCGTGCACGCATTGCCGTGAAGGCGGCGTGGCCGGGCGTGTCGATGAAGGTGATCTTCTGGCCGTTCTGTTCCACCTGATAGGCGCCGATATGCTGCGTAATGCCGCCGGCTTCGCCAGCAACCACGTTGGCATGGCGGATGGCGTCGAGCAGCGAGGTTTTGCCGTGGTCGACGTGACCCATGATGGTGACGACCGGCGGACGCGAAACTTGTTCGCCGCCTTCATCCGTCACATTGAAGATCCCGAGTTCGACGTCCGATTCAGACACACGCTTGACGGTATGACCGAATTCGCCGGCGATGAGTTCTGCCAGATCGGCGTCGATGACGTCGCCTGGCTTCATCATCTGGCCTTCCTTCATCAGGAACTTGATGACGTCGACGGCGCGTTCCGACATGCGCTGCGACAGTTCCTGGATGGTGATGGTTTCCGGCAGAATGACTTCGCGGGAAATCTTCTCGCGCGTTTCCTGCATCTGGCTGCGGCGGAACTTCTCCTGGCGGCGACGCATGGCGGAAAGCGAACGGCCGCGCGCATTGCCGTCGTCATCGACATTTGCCGTCGTGATCGTCAGCTTGCCGCGGCGACGCTCCTCTTCGGTCTTCGGTCGCGTCGTCACCGGCTTTGCCGGTTCCGGACGAACGACCCTGCCACGGGCAGGAGCCCCACGAGGAGATCCGCGTTCTTCCTCCTCACCTTCCGGACGACGGCCGCGGACCACGGCGGCAACCCCAGCTGGAGCCGGACGTGGAGACGTCGGCGCCGAAGTCTCGGGACGGCGCACGGCCGGCGCCGGGCGCGGAGCTTCCGCCTCAACCTCGACTGCTTCGGGCGCAGGAGCCTCCTCGACCGGCGCAGAAGGACGGGCGGCCTCTTCGGCTGCACGCCGGGCCGCTTCGGCTGCTTCCGCTTCACGGCGGGCGGCTTCTTCGGCTGCACGGCGCTTTTCTTCTTCAGCCCGGCGGACTGCATCTTCTGCATCACGGACCTGGGCCAGCGCTAGCGCGCGCCGTCGGGCGTCCATTTCCTCAGGCGAAAGATGGTTGAGGACAACCGGACGCGGGCGATCCTGCTGGCGAGGAGCCTGCGAAGCCTGCTGCTGAGGGCGCGGCGGCTGGCCGCCGCCAGGCGGTTGGATGCGAGGCGCAGGCGCCTGCGTTGCGACCGGAGCGGATTCTGGCGCGCGGGTTACTGGAGCCGGCGTGGTCGGGCGATCGTCTTCGGGGCGCATCGGGCGCCGCTTGCGGGTCTCGACAACGACCGCCTTGGTGCGACCACGGCCCATATCCTGGCGCACGGTGCCCTGGCTTATCCCCGATGGCTTCAGGGTAAGCGTCTTCTTTGCTCCAAGCGTCTTGTCGTCATTGCTATCTGTCATTCGTTCCCGTTCCTTCGGACAGGGAGCGATGACGTCATCAAACCCTATCGTTCAAATATTTTTCGATCAATGATGGGCCGGCCGGTGCCGGTCGCCGCATCATTGTTTTTGCTGGCCAGCGCCGCCTAGTGCCCGGGATTGACCGCCGCTGCGGTACCTTTCGAGCATCTTTGCGCGCTTCACTACACCCTCACCTGCCTGCCCTGCAAGCACTGCGGCATGGATAAAAGCATTCTGGCCCATCACGCCTTCCATTTCGCTCTCCGAGAAGAGACGAAAAGAAGGTATTTTCTCCTCGGTTTCCATTCCGAGGTGCCAGGCCTTGCGAGCCTGGTCGATTTTTCTAACACCATCGTCCGCCGCATCCGTCGAATGAAACACGGCGATTGCTGCTCCGCTTCTGACTGCGGCATCCACTTTCGAGGAGCCGCTGACGAACTGACCCGCCTTACGCGCCATGTTCATCATCTGCATCAGCTGCTGTGCAAGCAGCCGGTCGACGGTTTCACCGAGATCGGCTGCCGCCTTCACATCGGTCTTCAATGCGCGGGCGAAAGACTTCTTCGCCACAGCCTTGTCGACCGATGCGCGATCGAGCTTGACCCAGCAGCCGCGCCCCGGAAGCTGACGCTTCAGGTCGGCGATCACCGTCCCGTCAGGCGCTGCCACGAAGCGGATCAACTCATCCGGCGATCCGCTTTCACGCGTCACGATGCACATGCGGCTGTTCACGTCATAACCTGCAAGATCATCGTCCTCAGGAGAAGCGTGCAGCTCCGCGATCATTATGCTTCCTGCTCGGCAGCGTTGGCTTCGACAACTTCAGCGTCCTTGGCAAGATCCTCCTCGGTAATCCAGCCGGCGGCAAGGCGTGCCTGGACGACCATCTGCTCGGCCTCGACACGCGAAACGTCGAACTTCGAGAAGAGGCCCTCGAACTTCTTGGTTTCGCCGTTCTTGCGTTCTGACCAGCCGACGAGATCGTCCGCCGCGCAGCCTGCGAAATCTTCCAGCGTCTTGATGCCGTCCTCGCCAAGCGCAACCATCATCTGGGCGGTCATACCGTCGATCTGACGCAGTTCGTCGGAAACCCCGAGCGCCTTGCGCTTCTCGTCCATCTCCGCTTCGAGCTTCTCGAGATATTCGCGAGCACGCTGCTGGATTTCCTGCGCCGTCTCTTCATCGAAGCCGTCGATCGAGGAAATTTCGTCGAGGTCGACATAGGCGAGTTCTTCAACGGCGGCAAAGCCTTCGGAAGCCAGAACCTGGCCGACCATTTCGTCAACGTCGAGCGCATCCATGAAGAGGTTGGTGCGTTCGTTGAATTCCTTCTGACGGCGCTCGGATTCTTCGGCTTCCGTCATGATGTCGATGTCCCAGCCGGTCAGCTGCGAGGCGAGGCGCACGTTCTGACCGCGACGGCCGATGGCCAGCGAAAGCTGCTCGTCGGGAACCACGACTTCAATGCGTTCTGCATCTTCGTCGAGAACGACCTTGGCGACTTCAGCCGGCTGCAACGCGTTGACGACGAAGGTCGCCGGATCCTGCGACCAGGGAATGATGTCGATCTTTTCGCCCTGAAGCTCACCAACGACGGCCTGGACGCGCGAACCGCGCATGCCGACGCAGGCACCGACCGGATCGATCGAGCTATCGTTCGAGATGACAGCGATCTTGGCACGCGAACCCGGATCGCGGGCGACCGAGCGGACCTGGATGATGCCGTCGTAGATCTCCGGCACTTCCATGGTGAAGAGCTTGACCATGAACTGAGGATGCGTGCGCGACAGGAAAATCTGCGGACCGCGCTGTTCGCGGCGCACGTCATAGACATATGCGCGAACGCGGTCGCCGTAGCGGACGTTTTCGCGCGGGATCATTTCGTCACGGCGGATGATTCCTTCGCCACGGCCGAGATCGACGATGACGTTGCCGTATTCGACGCGCTTGACGGTACCGTTGACAATTTCGCCGACGCGATCCTTGAACTCGTCGAACTGCCGGTCACGCTCGGCTTCGCGAACCTTCTGGACGATGACCTGCTTGGCCGACTGGGCGGCAATACGGCCGAAATCCATCGGCGGCAGCGGATCAGCGATGAAGTCGCCAAGCGCTGCGTCCGGGTTGCGGTCGCGGGCCAGCTCCAACGGGATCTGCGTGGAGTAGTCTTCAGCCTTGTCGACGACTTCAAGCAGGCGCTGCAGGCGAATTTCGCCGGTCTTCGGATTGATATCGGCGCGGATGTTCGATTCCGTGCCATAACGGGAGCGCGCCGCCTTCTGAATCGCATCCGCCATCGCGGCGAGCACGATTTCGCGGTCGATGACCTTTTCGCGCGCCACTGCATCTGCGATCTGCAGAAGTTCGAGCCGGTTCGCACTAACTGCCATTGTCTTATCTCTCCGTCCTGGCCCTTAGGGTTCCCTTCCCTGGAGCCGTAGTTGATCGGTTATTCTTCGTCTTCCGCCTCGTTCTGGTTCGCTGCCTGCGCTTTCGCGGCCTTATCGGCGCGCAGCGCATCGCGAATCAGATCGTCGGTCAGAATGAGCTTCGCATCGCTGAGCGCCGTGAAGGGAATGGTGACCTTCTGCTCTTCGCCATCGGCAACCTGGTCACGTTCGAGGGTGAAACCATCCGCGTCCGCTTCGATGATCTTTCCGCGAAAGCGCTTGCGGTTGCCGATCATGATCGACGTTTCGCACTTCACAAGGTGCCCTTGCCAACGGCTGAAATCGGATTTCCGAACCAAAGGCCGGTCGATACCGGGCGAGGACACTTCCAGATGATACTCCCGATCGATCGGATCTTCCACATCAAGAACCGGAGAAATGGCCATCGAGACCTCTTCGCAGTCTTCGACGCTCATCGCACCATCGTTACGCTCTGCCATGATCTGCAGCGTAGCGCCGTTCTGGTTGAGCATGCGCACGCGGGTCAGGCGGAAGCCCATGCCGACGAGCACGGGTTCGATGATGTCGGCAAGGCGCTGGTCAAGCCCAGTTTCGGTAATCAGCCGCGGCTCAAGTTCATTGTCTGCGTTCGTCGGATCCGACAAGCGATGCGCTCCTTGCAATTTTCATGCATCCAGGCGATCGCGCTAATAAAAAAGAGCGGGTCCTTGCGGCCCACTCTTCATCGCACGATCAAGAATTTGAGTGGCATATAGGCCGGTTTTTACGAAATTGCAAGCTCTCGGCTCAAATGCGCCGCCGCAGGCCAATCGCGCCTAGCCACGGTCGAGCTTCCTCATATATTGGAGCCGAGGAAGAATTTAGCAAGCGGAGGAATCGTGCCATCCAATTCGTCAACGCTGGCGCCGCTGAAGCATGAAACCTACCGCACAATCTGGTTTGCAAGCCTGGCCTCGAATTTCGGCGGGTTGATCCAGGCGGTAGGGGCCGCGTGGATGATGACGACACTTACCGCTTCCGAGGACATGGTGGCGCTGGTCCAGACCTCGACAGCGCTTCCCATAATGCTGTTTTCGCTCATCTCAGGCGCGCTCGCCGACAATTTCGACCGGCGGCAGGTGATGCTGACGGCGCAATTCCTCATGCTTGCCGTCTCGACGATCCTCACCGCCTGCGCCCTGCTCGGCTGGATCACGCCCTGGCTGCTCCTGTTCTTCACCTTCCTGATCGGCTGCGGCACCGCCCTCAACAACCCCTCCTGGCAGGCCTCCGTCGGCGATATGGTGCCGCGGGCAGACCTGCCGAATGCGGTGACGCTGAACAGCATGGGGTTCAACATGACCCGGAGCGTTGGACCCGCCATCGGCGGCGTCATTGTCGCGACGGCGGGTGCTGCTGCTGCCTTTATGGTGAATACGGTCAGTTATTTTGCGCTCATCTACGCACTCACGCGCTGGAAGCCATCGCTGCCCGCTTCCAGCCTGCCGCGCGAAAGCCTCGGGAGCGCGATCTCCGCCGGCCTTCGATATGTCTCGATGTCGCCCAACCTTGAAAAGGTGCTCATCCGCGGCCTGATCTTCGGCGTGGGCGCAAGCTCGGTGCTCGCTCTTCTGCCGATCGTCGCAATCGATCTCGTCGCCGGCGGGCCGCTGACCTACGGCTTCATGCTCGGCTCCTTCGGCATCGGCGCGATCGGCGGCGGGGCGCTCAACGCGCGGCTGCGCGAGATGTTCAGCAGCGAGACCATCATCCGCTACGCCTTTGGCGGTTTTGCCATCAGCATGGTGATCGCCGCGTCGAGCCCGTTTGCCGTGCTCACCTCGGCGGGGCTGCTCGTTTCGGGCGCGTGCTGGGTACTTGCGCTTTCATTGTTCAACACGATCGTGCAGCTTTCGACGCCGCGCTGGGTCGTCGGCCGGGCGCTGTCGCTTTATCAGACGGTCACCTTCGGCGGCATTGCCGGTGGCAGCTGGCTCTGGGGTGTGGCCGCCGATCGCTTCGGCGTTTCGAATGCGCTTTATGGCTCAGCCGCGGTGATGCTGGTTGGCATCGTTGTCGGTTTTCGCCTCTCGATGCCGGCCTTTGCCTCGCTCAATCTCGACCCGCTCAACCGCTTCATCGAGCCCGCACTCGGGCTCGATATCACGCCCCGCAGCGGGCCGATCGTCATTCAGGTCGATTATCAGATCGGCGACAGCGACCTTCCCGAATTCCTGACGCTGATGGGGGAACGGCGGCGCATCCGCATCCGCGACGGCGCACGCAACTGGGCGCTGATGCGCGACCTCGAAAATCCCGGTACCTGGACCGAAACCTACCACACGCCGACCTGGGTCGAGTACATCCGCCACAATCAGCGCCGCACACAGGCCGATGCGGAAAACGCCGATCGCCTGCGCGCCCTCCACGGCGGCACGGCAGCGCCGCATGTTCACCGCATGATCGAGCGACAGACCATCCCCCCATCCGACGACGTGTTTCACAAGGCGCCGATCGATCTTCACCACTGAGGCCCGCGATGAACCACGCATTTCGAAAAGCCTGCCAAACCGATCTTGTCGACATCATCCGGCTGCTTGCCGACGACGATATCGGCCAAGGCAGAGAGGTCGTCGCCGATCCCGTCGATCGACGCTATCAGACGGCCTTTGACGCAATCGACGCGGACAAGAACCAACTGCTTGCGGTTGCCATGGATCAAAAGCATCACGTCGTAGGCTGTCTGCAGGTCTCCTTCATTCCCGGATTGTCGCGCACCGGCACGTGGCGCGGGCAGATCGAGAGTGTAAGGATTGCAAGGCAAGCACGCGGCAGCGGGCTGGGGACCGAATTCATCGAGTGGGCGATAGAGACATGCCGTGCGCGCGGCTGCAAGATCGTGCAGCTCACCTCGGACAAATCCCGGGCCGGCTCAATCCGCTTCTATGAAAAGCTCGGCTTTGCTGCGAGCCATGAGGGGCTGAAGCTTAGCCTATAGGCACGCTCACTTCAGTCTGCCCTTCATCGAGGCATCGGGAAAACAGGTCGGTCGCATACCGTTCTTTTCCTGCCACCGTCCGATGGACCGGCGGGTCTTGTAGCCCGGCAAGCCGTCCGATCCGCCCACATCGTAGCCTTGGCGCTCCAGCGCCTTCTGCATTGCCGCCACATCGGATCGCAGCATCTTACCGACATCGCCCCAAGCACCTTGAAAGGCGCCGGAGCCATATGCGATCCGGTCGGCGAGGTTGCCGATATAGAGCGCGTAGAGATCCGAGTTGTTGTATTCCTTGATGATATAGAAGTTCGGCGTGACGATGAATTCAGGCCCATCGCGCCCGGCTGGCACAAGCATCATGCCCGCAGCCATCATTTCACCGGATGGAAAGCCCTTGCCGGACTTGCGATTGATGCCAAGCGAAGCCCAGTGGGCAAGCGGCTGTGCGATGTCGGGACCTTCCTGTGCGCAGGAAACCGCCGCCGGAATCGTCACCTCGAAGCCCCAGTCACGATTTCGCTGCCAGCCTTTCTTAACAAGATAGTTGGCTATAGATGCCAGTGTATCCGGCACGGACGTCCAGATATTGCGGTGGCCGTCACCATCGAAGTCGACCGCGTATTTCAGATAGCTGGTCGGCATGAATTGCGGCTGGCCGAGCGCTCCCGCCCAAGAGCTCCTGAAGCCAGCCGGCGTTACGTCACCGCCTTCGAGAATGTGAAGCGCCGCAATCAGCTCGATCCGGAACATTTCCCTGCGAGTCGACATGAAGGCCTTCGTCGCCAGCACCTCGATCGCCGAATTCGGGATCTTCGCCGCGCCGAAGCCGGTCTCGCGGCCCCAGATCGCCAAGACGATCGAACCCGGCACCCCATAGGTCTTTTCGATACGTTTCAGCGTCGAGGAATATTGCGAGGCTAAACCGCGTCCGGTTGTCGCCAGCTTCTTCAACCGGTCCTCGTTGAAATACGGACCCGGCGACGAAAACTCGGCCTGCGTCTGCTTTCGTTCTTTCGCAGGCGGAAACCCGGGAGGCGCAAGATCGGGAAGATTCCAGTTGAGCGCGATTCCCCTGAATGCGGCCTGCAGCGTCTTTTCCGAAATGCCGGCCTTCTTCGCTTCAGGGCCAAGATCGCTGATGATCCATTGCTGGAATTGTCTTTCCACCGCTGGCTTGCTTTGGGCAAGTGCAGGCAGAGGGAGGAGAGCGAGAAGACATGCCAAGGCCATGGCCAAGCGGCCAATGCTGCTCCACTCTGCCCTGCCGAGTATCTCTCTCTCAAGCGGGCAGATCGGCAGGCAGCGCCCTCGCCGAGCGCCGTGTGATCTCCCCCCTTGTTGGAAGGATGACACCAAATGATAGAGGGGGGTGTCGTTTCGCATTTTTCCTCCTCAGATCGCAGTCCTTGCCCTCAAGGCAGCAGCCAGTGTCCCTTCGTCGAGGTAGTCGAGTTCGCCGCCGACCGGCACGCCATGCGCCAGCCGAGTGATCTTCACGTCCAATCCCGTCAGCTGGTCCGTTATATAGTGTGCTGTGGTTTGGCCCTCGACGGTGGCGTTGACGGCAATGATCAGTTCGCGAATTCCGCCTTGGCCGATGCGATCGATCAGTCCGCGAATGTTGAGGTCATCCGGTCCGACGCCATCAAGCGGCGAAAGCGTGCCGCCCAGGACATGATATGTTGCGTTCATTGCTCCGGCGCGTTCCAATGCCCAGAGGTCTGAAACATCCTCAACGACGATGATGACGGAGTGGTCGCGGCGCTCGTCCAGGCAGACGGTGCAGGGATCGACGGTATCGACATTTCCGCAGCGCGAGCAGACCTTCACCTTGTCATAGGCTTCGCCCATCGCGGTCGACAACGGTCCGAGCAGCTGATCCTTCTTCTTGATCAGGTGCAGTGCCGCGCGCCGCGCCGAGCGAGGCCCGAGACCCGGCACCTTCGCCAGAAGCTGGATGAGTTTTTCGATTTCGGGGCCGGTGACTCGCTTTGTCATGTGCCGTTCTTAGCCCATATGTTGCCGAAACGGAATCACGGAAAGAGTAGACCATATGATGAAAATACGTGCCGTCTGCATCGGCAATTTCGAGCGGCTGCCCGGCAAGAAATACAGGACGGGTATCCATAAGCATGCCGTCAACGGCGCCGTGATCATCGACTGCGAAGGCCTCGTCGGCGACGCCATCGGCAACCGCGAGCATCACGGCGGTGTCGATCAGGCCGTCTATGTCGAAGGATCGCTGACACTCGATTGGTGGACCGGAGAGCTCGGGCGCCCCATCGAACCAGGCACGTTCGGCGAAAATCTTGTCATCGATGGCCTAGACAACCGCACAGTTTCAGTTGGAGACCGCTTGGTAGCGGGCGACCTCGTTCTCGAGGCGACGTCGGCGCGCATTCCCTGCGCGACCTTCGCCGCAAGGATGGCCGATCCGAAATTCGTGCGACGCTATACCAAGGCCAGCCGCCCCGGCATCTATTGCCGGGTGATCACCGGTGGGGTGGCAAAGGCCGGATTGCCCGTCGAATACGTGCCGTACGCAGGTCAGAAGGTCACCATGCCCGAGATGCTTGCGACATTCGGCAAGTTGCTCTCGCCCGAGGACCGTGCGCGGTATCTCGCCGCGCCCATCCACTTCAAACTGCGCAACCTTCTGGAAGCGCAGCTGTCACACTAGCGCAGGCGTGCTGGGAAAGCCCAAGGCCTATTGCTGGAGCCGGCCGGGCACGCATCGACACCGCCGCGCTCCGGCTTGACAATGATTAAGGTCATCCGGCTGCGGCCGCGCGCGCATATGTCGACAACTGAAACCATTGTTGAGAGCATCTGCGCCAAGGCGCGGTCACGCTTGGCTCGTGTCGCGCGCCGACGCCAACGAGATCGGTCGCGATCTGTTGCGACTGACCGCATACACTCCTGACCCGATTTAACCGTCCGCGGCTTCTAAGGAAGGCAATGTTCCAAATTTCCCACAGACGTCGCTCAGCGCATCGCGATTGCGACGGCGGCGCCGGCCATGGTTCCGGCACTGGCCCGATTTGCGATCCTGATCGCACGGCGGCTCTTCAGGAAGCCGCGGGCTTTTGCGGCAAGGAGTGCCCAGCTGAGGTCGATCACAATCAGTACAACAAACATGGTCGCGACGAGTTCTGTCCAGCCAACAATCGTCACAGAATGAATATCGATGATCGAAGGCAGCAGGGCGACGTAGAACATCATGATCTTCGGATTGCCGAGCGTCACCGTCATCCCCGCAAGGAACAGCTTTGCGGTGGAGCGGGCTTCAGGCAGCTTTTCCTCGCTCGCATCATGAGAGGCGAACCACATCTTCCAGGCAAGATAGAGCAGATAGCAGACCCCGAGCCACTTGATGGCGACAAAGGCCAAATGGAAGGTTCCGGCAACCGCAGCAAGGCCAGCCACCGCGCAGGTCAGCCAGATCGCTTCGCCGATCCACATGGCGGCGAGGAATGGCAGAACGTCACGGGTGCCCTTGGACAATACACGGGCGACAAGCGCCGCAACGCTTGGCCCCGGTGAACCGGCGGCCAAGAAGAGAGAGCCGGCAAAAACAATGAGACTGGTCAGCGTCATCGGCGCTCTCCCCGGCGTAGATGGCTGCAAATCTCAAAACGGCATCTTGAAGCCGGGCGGGATCGGCAGCCCGGCAGTCAGCGCCTTCGTCTTTTCGGCTGCAGCGGCTTCCGCCTTGTCCTTGGCATCCTTGTGGGCGGCAATGATCAGATCCTCGAGGATCTCGACGTCGTCTTCCTTGAACAGCGAAGGGTCAATCTTCAGGCTCTTGAGTTCGCCCTTGCCACTCATGACAACGGTGACGAGACCGCCGCCCGCCTTTCCTTCAGCCTGGAGCTCGGCTATTTCCGCCTGCATCTGCTCCATCTTGGCCTGCATTTCCTTGACTTTGCCCATCATGCCCATGAGGTCGCGCATCGTCTGGTTCCTTCTTTACCTTCAGAAATCTAGGTCGTCGCCGGGCAGAATGTCACCCTCTTCGGATTCGGCGACTGCAGGCGGTTTCGCCTC
Source organism: Rhizobium azibense (assembly GCF_004342325.1). Taxonomy (NCBI): domain Bacteria; kingdom Pseudomonadati; phylum Pseudomonadota; class Alphaproteobacteria; order Hyphomicrobiales; family Rhizobiaceae; genus Rhizobium; species Rhizobium azibense. The sequence continues at coordinate 483,752 of NZ_SMBJ01000004.1, forward strand.
GCCCTCTTCCTCCGGTTCGGGTGCCCTTACCCGCACGTCGATGATCCTTGCACCGGGGAAATGCGCCAGGATCGCGGCCACATCCGGATCCTGCCGGGCGTCGCTCACCTGCTGCTCCTTGGCCTTGGCCTCTGCCTCGACCATCGTCGGGTCGCCGGCCTCGCGGCTGAGGCTGACGATCCAGTGTATGCCGGTCCATTCCTTCAACTTGACGGCAAGCTCGTTGAGCAATGTCGCCGGCGCCCCGTCGGTGAGGTTCACGTCGAGACGGCCCGATTCAATTTTCACGGGCCGCACGAAATTGCGCACGAGTGCTTTCAGCTTCGGGTCGCGCTTTTCCGTAGCGAGGTTGACGATATCGGCGATCGCATTGACAGAAACGAGCGGCTTGGGCGCTTGCGCTGGCTTCGTCTCGATGCGGCCTGGCGCCTGCATCGGCTGCGGATCGGGATCGGGTACGGCACGCAACATGGCCGGTCCCCCTGAAGGCTGCGGCCTCGGCGTGCTCTCCGTCGCGCGCACGGCCACCGCCGATTGATAGGGTACACGGGCGCCATTGCTGCTGCCGTTACCCGACGGCGTAGGCGAAGGACGCGAACTGCTGCCGTTTTCGGAGAGCTCGGCAAGGCGACGCGCGGCATCTTCGGGCGAGGGCAGGTGCGCCGCATGTGCCAGCCGGATCAGCACCATTTCCGCCGCACCGGCCGTGCGCGAAGAGCTTTCCGTTTCCGCAATGCCCTTCAACAACATCTGCCAGATCCGCGACAGCGCCGTTACCGCAATCCCTTGAGCGAACTCGCAGGCCCTGGTTCGCTCGACTTCGCTGAGCGACGGGTCATTGGCAGCGTCCGGAACATATTTTAGCCGGGTAACGAGATGGGTGAAATCGGCAAGGTCGGTCAACACGACGACGGGATTTGCGCCGGCCTCGTACTGCGCCTGAAATTCGGCGAGCGCTGCGGCGACATCGCCTCTGGCAACATGCTCGAAGAGGTCGACGATGCGAGCACGATCGGCAAGGCCCAGCATGCCGCGTACCGCCTCCGCCTGGACGACACCGCTGCCATGGGCGATCGCCTGGTCAAGCAGCGAAAGGCCGTCGCGTGCCGAGCCTTCGGCGGCGCGTGCGATCATCGCCAGCGCATCCGGCTCCGCATCGATGCCTTCCTTCGCTGCGATGGTCGTAAACAAGCCGACGAGATCGGCCGCGCTGATGCGGCGGAGATCGAAGCGCTGACAGCGCGAAAGAACGGTAATCGGAACCTTGCGGATTTCCGTGGTCGCGAAAATGAACTTCACGTGCTCCGGCGGCTCTTCGAGCGTCTTCAGCAAGCCGTTGAAGGCCTGTGTCGAAAGCATGTGGACTTCGTCGATGATATAAACCTTGTAGCGCGCAGACACCGGCCGATAGCGTACCTGCTCGATGATCTCACGAATATCGTCGATACCGGTATGGGAGGCAGCGTCCATCTCGATCACGTCGACATGGCGGCCTTCCATGATCGCCTGGCAATGCTCGCCCGGTACGCGCAGGTCGATCGTCGGCTTGTCGATCTCGGGCGTTTTGTAATTCAGCGCGCGCGCCAGAATACGGGCTGTCGTCGTCTTGCCGACGCCGCGGACGCCCGTCAGCATGTAGGCCTGCGCAATGCGGCCGGTCTCAAAGGCGTTGGTCAGCGTGCGGACCATCGGCTCCTGGCCGACCATCAGGTCCGTGAAATCCTTGGGGCGGTATTTGCGTGCCAGCACCCGGTACCCGGTGCCCGTCGAGGCGGCATCTTGTGACTGTCGCTCGGTGTCGCTCATCGCCCTGCTTATCGCCCGGAACGCCGGGCATTTGGAAGAAAGAAGGGTGGGAGGCTGGCACGATGACCCGTGCCGGGCTCGTTAGGGCTGCTTCCTTCCGGACCTGACCCGGTTGGCGAGTGGCTCGTCCACCACCAACCTCCCGGATGCACATATCGGCAATATCGCCATCAAAAGCAAGCCAAGCTCAAAAAAAACTGCTAATCATAGGAAAAATATGGAGGAATGCCTGTTGGACGATTTCATTCTCGACCGTCGGCTGGAGAGCGACAGCGACAGAGTCATGCAGACGGGTCTGTGTGATCTCCGTTTATCGAAGGACGCCCGCTGGCCCTGGCTGATCCTGGTGCCACGCAGGGCCGGCATCACGGAGATCTTCGAACTCACGCCGCTCGATCAGGTGCTTCTCGCCTTCGAAACCGAAATGACTGCGGCTGCGCTGAAGAAGATCACCGGCGCCACAAAAATCAACATCGGGGCCCTTGGCAATATCGTCCGCCAGCTTCATGTTCATGTCATTGCCCGCTTCGAAGGCGATGCCAACTGGCCAGGCCCTGTCTGGGGCTTCGGTAAGGCCGAGCCCTACGAAGCGGGCAAGAGAGACGAATTCATAGCGAAGTTGCGGGAAGCCCTTTCATCATGAACCGTTCGCTTTTCGATTCGGATGTTCCACATCCGGAACCCAGCAATCTCACTGCCTTTGCCGCAAACGACCTCAACCGTGATTCCGAACATCGCGACGAGGAGTCCGTCGAGAAGGCACTGGCGAAGGACGGCACCCACATCTTCGCCTTCGCCAAGGACAAGCTTGTCCTGAAGCATGATGGGCAGGTGCTGGATCCGCTGTTTGCCCGCTACGAACTGCAGGAACTGCAGCCACATTGGGACGAGACGATCCTGCTCGGATACCGCAAAACGGGCGAACCGCGGCTTGCCGTTCCCGTCGGCATTCCGGCCGACGATCTTGAAAGCCATTACAAGCCCGCCGACGCGCGCACGCTCTACCGCGACCAGCTCGTCGATGACGTTCTGCTCGGCGAATACGCCCAGGCCGCAAGCCTCATCCGCTGGAACGGCGACAACCGCTTCTGCGGCCGCTGCGGTGGCACGATGGAGATGCGCATCGGCGGCTACAAGCGGATTTGCATGGCCTGCGAAAACATGATCTTCCCGCGCACCGACCCTGTGGTTATCATGCTGGCGGTCGATGAACAGCGCGACCTTTGCCTGCTCGGCCGCAGCCACCATTTTACGCCGGGCATGTATTCCTGCCTCGCCGGTTTCGTCGAGCCCGGCGAAACGATCGAAAACGCCGTGCGCCGCGAGACGCTGGAGGAGTCCGGCATCAAGACCGGCCGGATTCGCTACCACGCGTCGCAGCCGTGGCCGATGCCGCATACGCTGATGATCGGCTGCTATGCCGAGGCGAAATCGACAGAGGTCCATCGCGACGAATCGGAACTGGAGGATTGCCGCTGGTTCACCCGCGAGGAAACAATTGAAATGCTCGAACGCCCAGGCGCCAACGGCCAGGCTTCGCCGCCCAAAGGCGCTATCGCCCACCGCCTGATGCGCGATTGGGTGGAGTGGAAAAAGCAATAGGGCAATGCGATGGCGCGCTCGGAACGCCTTCTGACCCTGCTTCAGACGTTGCGGCGCTTCCGCCGTCCGGTAAGCGGTGCCGTCCTGGCAGCGGAAACAGGCGTCAGCATCCGCACGCTCTATCGCGATATCGCCAGCCTCCAGGGCCAGGGCGCTCTGATCGAAGGAGAACCCGGCGTCGGCTACGTCTTGAAACCCGGTTTCATGCTGCCGCCGATGATGTTTTCGCAGGAGGAGATCGAGGCGCTGGTCCTCGGTTCGCGCTGGGTCGCCCGCGCGGCAGATCCGCGACTTGCTGCTGCCGGCGCCGATGCGCTGGCGAAGATTGCCGATGTCCTTCCACATGAAATGCGCGACGAAATCGAGACCTCGACGCTTCTCGTTCACCTGCGTCCGCCCGTTGCCGACAAGGCCGATCTTGACGCCATTCGCAAGGCGATCCGCAGCGAACGGATTCTCAAACTGACCTATTCCGATGAGAGCGGGACCGTCTCCGTCCGCAATATCTGGCCCTTTGCACTCAGCTACTTCGAGCAGGTCCGCGTCGTGGTGGCCTGGTGCGAACTGCGGCAGGATTACCGTCATTTCCGCACCGACCGGATCGTCGAAATGAGACCCCAAGACGTACGGTATCCGCGCCGCCGCGCCGTGCTTCTCAAGGAGTGGCGGGATCAGCAGGAAATTTCGTCTTAGCCTCGACACTACTGCCATAAACTGACAGTGGTCAGCGCTATTATCGGGACAATCCCAAACTGGAGGACCGATGATGACGAGCTTGAACCCCACTCGATCGACATGCCGAAATGACGTTGCCGAGGACACATCTACCCAAGCGAAATTCCCGCAATCTCTGATGCTGCGAATGATGTTGAACGCATCGCGCAACCTGGTGCGGAGCCGCTATCCTCAGCTCGATCTCGATGCGATGTCCGACTATATGAAGCGCGATATCGGGTTCATGGACTGGATCCAACCACACCACGAGAGCAACTGAATTCGCCCCACCGCCCAGTGGCCAGCGCCGCCCAATCAGCGGCGGCTTTGGCGCTTGCCGCCGTTGATCGCCGGCAAGCGCTGAACCTGTGCAACCCATTCCAGAACCGAGGGACATCCGATATGACCAGCCCCAACCTCATCATTCTTTACGTCAAGGATCCCGCCGAAAGTGCGATCTTCTACAAAGACCTGCTCGGCCGCGAGCCTGGGGTTGCCGCGCCGAATTTCGTCGCTTTCCCACTCGACGGCGGTTTCACGCTCGGCCTGTGGCGGCGCAGCACGGTCGAGCCGCAACCTTCCGCGATCGGCAATCGCGGAGAGGTCGCCTTCATGGTGGCTGGCGAAAATGCCGTTGCCAAACACTACGAGGATTGGCGAAAACGCGGTCTGCCGATTGCTCAGAAGCTGACCGATCTCGATTTCGGCCCGACCTTTGTCGCGCTCGATCCGGACGGCCACCGGCTGCGCGTGTGCGAACCCGACAAGTGAGAGAGCAGGAAGGGCGCCACCGGCGCCCCTCCTCACTTGTGCAGCTGGCCCCGCATCGGATGGCCCCTGTAGACCCCGAGAATGCGGACATTTTCTGAAAAGAACCGCAACTCTTCCAAAGCCCGGCGCACATGGGGATCGTTCGGATGTCCTTCGATATCGGCGTAAAACTGCGTCGCCACGAACTTGCCACCCAACTGATAGCTTTCGAGCTTCGTCATGTTGATGTTGTTCGTCGCAAAACCACCGAGGGCCTTGTAGAGCGCGGCCGGAATGTTGCGGACGTTGAAGACGAAGGTCGTGACGATCTTTTCTTCCTCGGAGCCGCGGTTTGCCCATTCCTCGTCGCGCGAGAGCACGACGAAGCGTGTAACATTGCTCTCGGTGTCCTCGACATTTTCGGCAACGACGTCGAGGCTATAGAGCTCGGCGGCAAGACGCGGCGCGAGCGCCGCCATCGTTCGGTCGCCGGTTTCCTTGACGAGCTTTGCAGCACCTGCCGTATCTCCGGCAATCACCGGCTTCCAGCCATTTGCGCGCACGATCTTCCGGCATTGACCCAGCGCGTGGATGTGGCTGTGCACGGTGCGAATTTCGTCCTTCGAGACGCCGGGCAGCACCATCAGCTGGAAACGGATCGGCATGAAGTATTCGGCGATGATGTGCAGCCGCGACTCCGGCAGGAGGTGATGGATATCGGCGACACGGCCCGCGATCGTGTTTTCAATCGGGATCATCGCAATATCGGCATCGCCATTGTCGACCGCCGTGAAGGCGTCTTCAAACGTCTGGCAAGGCAACGGCTCCATTGTCGGGAACATGTCACGGCAGGCCATGTCGGAGTTAGCGCCGAATTCGCCTTGAAACGAGATTCGATTGGTCTTGATGTTCATGACGATGTCCTTCATGCCTTCCTTGCCGAAAGAATGCGGCGGGCCTTCTCCAGATCGACCGGCGTATCGACCCCAAGTGGAACGGTTTTGACGATCTCCACGTCGATGCGCATGCCGGCTTCGAGCGCGCGAAGCTGCTCCAGGGATTCGCGCTTCTCAAGGGCCGACGGGCCGAGCGAGACGAATTTCTCGAGCGCAGCCCGGCGATATGCATAAAGACCGATATGGTGATAGAGCGGCCCTTGGCCATAAGGTGCTGTGGCGCGGGTGAAATAGAGCGCATGAAGACGGGTTTCGGAGAGCGGAGACCCCACGACCTTGACGACGTTCGGATTGATCCTCTCTTCCTCGTCGGTGATCTCGACGGTGAGCGTCGCAATATCGACGGTCTCCCCTTCCAACGGGCGCAATGCAGCTCGGATCGTTTCTGGATCAATGGTCGGCAGGTCGCCTTGGACGTTGACAATGATCCTGGCCCTGGCGTCCGGATCGACCTTGTGCAGGGCTTCGAAAATGCGATCGGAGCCGGATTGGTGGTCCTTGCGGGTCATAACGACTTCGAAGCCGGCTTTCGAAACTGCCTCGAATACCTCCTCGTCGTCGACCGCGATGACAACACGGCCGATCTGCGCTTCCTTCGCCCGCAAAGCGACCTGGACGATCATCGGCAATCCGCAAATATCGGCCAGCGGCTTGCCGGGAAGGCGGGTGGACGCCATGCGGGCGGGGATCAGAACCAGCACGTCATCTAAATTTGAAGCAGTCATCGTTCGGACCTTCTATTCCAGGCAGGAAAGTGTCAAAAAGTCTCACGTACAAGACCATTTAGACAGTTGCAACGAACTGCCAAAAGACATAGGTTCCGCGCGATTTCAAGATGGTGCCTATTCAGGGTCTGCCGACTGCACGGGGAGCATTGCAGATGAATTCTTATGTCAATATGGGCGTTGGGGCGCTTCTCGGAACAATTTTCGTCCTGATGTCAGTGTCGATCGCGTCCGAAGGGATCTTCCATTCCGAAGCGCCGGAGAAGGAAGGTTTCGCTATCGTTGCTGAAGAGGCGCCCGCTGCCGGCGGTGGCGAAGCTGCACCTGCAGCAGCTGTGGTTCCGATCGCCAAGCTTCTTGCCAGCGCCGATGCCAAGGCTGGCGAAACGGTATTCAAGAAGTGTCAGTCCTGTCATGACGTGACCAAGGGAGGGCCAAATAAAGTCGGTCCGAACCTCTATGGTCTCGTCGATCGTCCGATCGCTTCGCATGAGGGCTTCGCCTATTCCTCCGCCATGAAGGATTTCTCCAAGGGCGGCAGCGAAAAGTGGACCTTCGATCACCTGAACCATTTCCTGCTGGCACCGAAAAAACAGATTCCGGGCACGGCCATGGGCTTTGCCGGCCTGCCGAAGGAACAGGATCGCGCGAACGTAATCCTTTACTTGCACACGCTGGCAGACGCACCGGTTCCGTTGCCGGATCCGAACGCGCCCGATACCGTTACGCAGTAATCCTGCAGCAGAGCTTTCCCGACGAAATCGAGAGCCCGGCCGACGCCGGGCTTTTTGCGGTCAGGCGCCGAGCAGATAAGCCCAGAGCGAAACCGATATGGCGCCGAGTGCCGTCGTTACCGTGATCGTGGAGGCCGCGAGGCTGTGGCCGACGCCGAAACGATTGGCGATCAGCCAGGCGTTGACGCCGGTGGGAACAGCGGCGATCAACACCAGCGCCGCGGTCCAGCTGGCAGTCAGTCCAACCAGATGGCTTGCGGCCCAGACGCAGCATGGAAGCAACACCAGTTTGAAGGCAGATGTGACGCTGGCGATGCCGACATTGCCGGAGACGCCATACCTCTCGAGAGCCATGCCCAGGGATACAAGGGCCACAGGTCCAGCAACGCCTGCCAGCTGGTCGACAATCGACGCCACCGGCTGCGGCATTGGAAGACCTGCAAGGTGAACCGCTGCACCGGCGACAAGGCCGATGACGAGCGGATTACGGACAAGATTGAGACCGATCTGTCGAAGCAGTTTCAGCATGCTGCGCTCGCCTTTGCCCGCAATCTTCCGCTCCGCCCGCTCCATCATGATCGTGCCGATGACCATCATGACGGGCAGATGCACGGCGATCAGGATTGAAAGCGGCACAAGACCCTCATTGCCGACCGTGCGTTGAACAAGCGGCAGACCGACGAAGATGGTATTTGCAAATGCCGACGAAACGCCGGCAAGCACGCCGATGCGATCATCACGGCCAAAAAACCGGGTCGCCGCAACGTGACCTGCCGTCCAGGTCACCGCAACCCCGGAGAAATAAGCGATCCAGAGACGAAACGGCGAAGCACCGTGGAAATCCGCTTCGGCGATCGTGCGGAAAAGAAGCAGTGGGACGGCAATCTTGAAAACGAAATCGCTCAAAGCGTCGCCGACATCTGCCTTCATCAGTCCCGTTTTGACGATCAGCCAGCCGATCAGAATCATGATGAAGATGGGAAGAACGTCGAAGATGATGGCTATCATGTGGAGGGATGCCTTGCGCGGGGATATCCTGCTCTAGCAGCAAAACTTCTTCGTTGACAAATGGATTGGCAAAGGCGCGCGGGCACGGCAGAAACAAAAAAAGCGGGCACTGCCCGCTTTTTCGCATCCGGACGGGCCGGACACCCGGTTCCGGTGCTGCCAGTTCATCCGTGGTCAGCGCCTGCTCCGGTACAGTCGAAGGGCATTTCGCCTTCTCATCCGGCCACAACTCAAAGGCTGCTCGTGCCGGCCTGCTTGCAAGTGTGTCTAAAGTCTCAACGTAACAAAGACATGACGGACCGACGGCACTTGCGAAGAAATGGGCCAGCGGCGGCGTTTTTTCTTCCAAAGCCAGGAAATTCCGGTAAGACCGGATCCCGGCTATCATCTAATCGGGAACCTCCCCTTTCATGACAAAATTCGATGTTCTGACTGTCGGCAACGCCATCGTCGATATCATCGCGCGCTGCGACGACCAGTTCCTCATTGACAATGATATCACCAAGGCGGCGATGAACCTTATCGACGCCGCCCGCGCCGAACTCCTTTACTCTCGAATGGGACCGGCACTCGAAGCTTCAGGCGGAAGCGCTGGCAATACGGCAGCGGGCGTTGCAAGCCTCGGCGGCAGGGCCGCATATTTCGGCAAGGTCGCGGAGGATCAGCTCGGCGAGATCTTCGCCCACGACATCCGGGCTCAGGGCGTACATTACCAGACGAAGCCAAACGGCACGTTCCCACCGACCGCGCGCTCGATGATCTTCGTCACGGATGACGGCGAACGCTCGATGAATACCTATCTCGGCGCCTGCGTCGAACTCGGCCCGGAGGATGTCGAGCCCGAGATCGTGGCACAAGCCAAGGTGACCTACTTCGAAGGCTATCTCTGGGATCCGCCGCGCGCCAAGGAAGCGATTCGCGAATGCGCCCGCATCGCCCACGAGAATGGCCGCGAAGTATCGATGACGCTCTCGGACAGTTTCTGCGTCGATCGCTACCGCGCGGAGTTCCTCGACCTCATGCGCTCCGGCACTGTCGACATCGTGTTTGCCAACCGGCAGGAAGTACTCGCTCTTTACGAAACGGACGATTTCGAGGAGGCGCTCGACAAGATCGCCAAGGATTGCAAGATCGCGGCTGTGACGATGAGCGAAAACGGCGCCGTTATGCTGAAAGGCAAGGAACGCTGGTATGTCGACGCGATTCGCATCAAGGAAGTGGTCGATACGACCGGCGCCGGCGACCTCTTCGCCTCAGGTTTCCTCTATGGCTACACCCATGGACGGACGCTGGAAGATTGCGGCAAGCTTGGCTGCCTAGCAGCTGGCATCGTCATTCAGCAGATCGGGCCGCGGCCGATGAAATCGCTTTCCGAAGCCGCCCGCGACGCGCAGCTTATTTGAAGGCTTCGCCCGGGTAAGCGCCCCAGATTTCCGACTGCGCCACCCAACCTTCGGCGCTGTCGGCTTCGGCATGACACCAATCGCCGTTGCATTCGGCGATATGGATCATCACACCCGGCTCCAGCTTGGCGACAACGGTCGCTGACGACTGCGGCTCTCGGCGCATATTGACATAGACAAACTTGCCCTTGCCCTTCATCCACGGTGCGGCAATCGCCGCGCGCTGCCCCGACAGGAGCGATTGGTTTACCCAGCCTTCCGTGCCATCCGCATCGCGGATACGGCGCCAGTTGTCGTACTCCTGGATGATTTCGACCGGCAGGCCGGCCTTGAGATACATCCACGATGCGGCATAATCCGTGCCCGGGCCGATGCGCAGATTGACGCGCTTCGACTTCAGCGTGACGAAGCGCGGAAGCGGTAGGCCGCTCGGGCCCTTTGCCACTTGCGCATAAGCGGGTTCGGCGGCGTGGGCCGCAAACACCAGACCAACCGCAAAGACGAGGCAGACCTTAAGATATTTTCCACGCATGGAGATTTCCGTTCGCTCAAGTTCGCCAGCAGATCCAGCCTGCTTGCCGCCGGGCTTTGACATTCACCTAACGTACCCGCGAGTTTTGTTTGTCTTCGCGTGTGGGTCTGGTAGAAAATGCCCGAGACGGGAAAATTATCCCCCGTCTTGGTTAAAGACCTCTGAACAGGGCATGGCCGGCCGCGATGACATCAAAGAAAAAACCGAAGGTCTACATCACCCGGAAACTGCCGGATGCGGTGGAAACCCGCATGCGAGAACTTTTCGACGCCGAGCTCAATATCGATGATTCGCCACGCTCTGCCTCTGAACTCATCGAGGCCGTAAAGACGGCCGACGTCCTGGTGCCGACGGTGACGGACCGCATTGATGCCGATCTTATCTCGCAGTCTGGTCCGCAAATGAAGCTGATCGCGAGCTTTTCGAACGGCACCGACCACATCGATGTCGAGGCGGCAGCCCGCAAGGGAATTACCGTTACCAACACGCCGAATGTTCTGACCGAGGACACGGCCGACATGACAATGGCGCTGATCCTGGCCGTGCCCCGGCGCCTCGGCGAAGGTGCACGGGTGCTTACCGACAAGCCCGGCGAATGGGCCGGATGGTCGCCGACCTGGATGCTCGGCCGGCGAATTCACGGCAAGCGCATCGGCATCGTCGGCATGGGCCGGATAGGCACAGCCGTTGCCCGCCGCGCCAAGGCCTTCGGCCTGTCGATCCACTATCACAACCGCAAGCGGGTGAGCCCGGCGACCGAGGACGAACTCGAGGCAACTTATTGGGAAAGCCTCGACCAGATGCTGGCACGGGTCGACATCGTTTCCATCAATTGCCCTTCGACGCCAGCAACCTTCCACTTGATTTCCGCTCGCCGCCTCGCGCTGCTGCAGCCGACCGCCTATATCGTCAACACCGCGCGCGGTGACGTCGTGGATGAGAGCGCCTTGATCAAATGCCTGAGGGAGGGAAAGATCGCCGGCGCCGGCCTCGACGTTTTCGAGAACGAACCTGCCGTCAACCCGAAGCTTGTCAAACTTGCAAACGAGGGCAAGGTGGTGCTGCTGCCGCACATGAGTTCGGCAACGATCGAAGGTCGCATCGATATGGGCGACAAGGTGATTATCAACATCCGCACCTTCATCGACGGCCACCGGCCGCCCAATCGCGTGCTGCCCGGCCGCTAGAGGGCGAGAACCTTGCGCATTTCGATATAGGTGATCCGATCGAAACCCGGATGAGATTTTTCGGCCGTCTTCGCAAAACCCCAGGCGGCAAAGACCGAATGGTTCTCGGTCAATTCGATTCGCGTTTCGAGCCGCAGCGCCGATAGCAGGCGCTCTTTCGCAGCCACCTCGGCTACCTGCAGCAAGAACTTTCCAACACCCCTGCCCTGCGCCTCCGGCGCGACCGCGAGTTTGCCGAGATAAAGACATCCAGGCTCAGGCCTCAAGAACATGCAGCCAAGCAAATCCTCGTCTTCAAGCGCGACGTAACCGATTTCTCTTACGGTTTTTTCGGCAAGTGATTGCGATGTCAGGCTCAGGGCCGAAGACGGCGGATTGATGCGGCCATTCATATGGGCGAAGGACGAGAGGATTAGTTGCAGCAGCTCGCTCCAGCGGTGGAAATTCCCATCGATCCGGACGATCTTCATGAACCGCTCGGCCCTTGAGCGCGGCGGCGCTTGTAACGGACGCTGTCGAAACGGACAGCAAGCGCATCGTAGAGCAGCAACCGGCCGATAAGCGGTTCCCCGGCGCCGGTAATGACCTTGATCGCCTCCATCGCCATCAGCGTGCCGATGACACCGGTCAATGCCCCGATGATGCCGGTTTCGGCGCAGGCGGGAATGAGGCCCTCCGGCGGGATTTCCGGAAATAGATCGCGATAGGCGGGGTTGAGCGCGCCGTCTTCGGCTCGTTCGTAAGGCTTCAGGACGGTCAAAGATCCGTCAAAACGGCCGACAGCACCGCTCACGAGCGGAATTTCCGCCAGTTCAGCGGCATCGGCTGCAGCGTATCGCGTCTCGAAATTGTCCGACGCATCGATCAGCAAGTCGAAGCCAGAAAGATGGCGGCGAGCGGACTCGGACGAAAAGCGCTCTTCGAAGCGGATGACGTTCACATGCGGATTTAGCCGGGCGATTGCAAAGGCGGCGCTTTGCGTCTTCAGATCGCCAATCGTGCCGGAATCATGGATGACCTGGCGCTGCAGATTGGAGAGCGAAACGCGATCGTCATCGGCAATGCCGAGTGTGCCGATCCCGGCAGCTGCGAGGTATTGCAGAACCGGTGCGCCGAGCCCGCCCGCGCCGATTACCAGCACACGCGCTGCCTTCAGTCTTTGCTGACCCGCTCCACCGATCTCAGGCAGCAGAATATGACGCTGATATCTTGCGATTTCTTCCGGGCTCAAGGGTTCCATGGACGCAATGCTATCATGGCCTGAAGGCGCGGGGAAAGCGGCATCCGTCATTCGAATACCCGGCCATCGGCAACAGTGAAGAATTGAGCGCGGTCGCCGAGGAGAGAAAACATCGAGCGATCGGTGCCGGTCATGAAGGCCTGGCCGCCAAGCGCATCGATGAGATCGAAGAGCGCGCCGCGGCGGGCCTCGTCGAGATGGGCGGCGATTTCATCAAGAAGCAGAACCGGCGCATGGCCAGTGAGATTGGCGACAAGCTTGGCATGGGCGAGGACCAGTCCGACAAGCAGCGCCTTCTGTTCGCCCGTCGAACAACGCTCCGCCTCCATCTGCTTTTCGCGGTGCCGGACCAGCAGATCGGCTCGGTGCGGGCCTTCAAGCGTGCGGCCGGCCCCGGCATCACGATAGCGGTTTTGAGCGAGCATCGCGGCATATTCATCTTCCAGGTCTACGGAAGGGCGCGCCAACTGACCATCCATGAAACCGGAAAGTTCGAGTGTGGCGGAGGGGAAAGGCGAAGTTTCGCGCGTTTCCTCTATCAGGCGGGAAAGCAGGCCGAGCATTTCTTCGCGCGCAAGCGCCATGGCGATGCCCAGGCTTGCCATCTGCTCTTCGATACCCGACAGCCAGGAGGGGTCGAAACGGCCGTCGTCCAAGAGTTTGTTGCGGCTGCGCATGGCGCGCTCGAAATCGGTGGCGCGGCGGCCGTGTGCAGGATCGAGCGATAGCACGAGGCGATCAAGAAAGCGGCGGCGGTCTGAAGATCCGCCGGCGAAAAGGCCATCCATGGCAGGCGTCAACCAGAGCACGCGCAGATGATCCGTCAACTCGTCGGCCGTCTTTGCCGGCGTGCCGTTGATGCGCAGCTTGCGGCCGGTATTGTCATCGCCAGAATCGATGCCAGTCCCGATTTCGACCTCACCTTCCATGCCGTCGAGCTCGGCAAAGATCGAAAAGCCCGCGGGGGCCCCGACCCGCGTGACATCTGCATAGGTGGCGCGGCGAAGACCACGGCCAGGCGAGAGGAAGGAAACCGCCTCCATCAGATTGGTCTTGCCGGCACCGTTGTCCCCCGTCAGCACGACATGGCGCCCATCGAGCGTCAGCGAAGCCGCCGCGTAGTTGCGGAAGTCGGTGAGCTTCAGGCGGGAAAGGGAAACCTTGTGGGGCATCGCACATCCGGATTCGGGGCATTGGGGCAGAGCTATGCCGAACGGAAGTTCATGGCAAGGGTCGGCTACGAGACAAGCCGCTTTAATAGCTGTGGGGGGCGGCTCTCGTTTCCGTTTTCGTATTTCCCAGGTGTTTCCACGGATATTCCTCTGGCAAAGAAAGAAGCCCCGATCAACTCCGCGATTTCGGCAGAAATCACTTTAGGCCACCGCAAAATTCTGAGACAACAAAATGTTCTGTGCTCTTAGACGCCGCGCCGGATCTGACAGGCAAACACCGGTTGAGTTTGCCAGGAGAGCAGACATGGAAACGGCGCCACCGGAGAGATTGTCTTCTCGATCGTCCTCACAGACGTCGCGCGTGACTACGTTAGACGAGGCAATATCCGCAGTCTGTAAACTTTTTTATGAGGCCTTGGGTTCCAGCGAAAGAGCCATCCACGGCGCAAAGCGACTGGAAATCGATCGTACTTCCCCGGTACTTTCCCATCGAACGACAGAACGGTTGAACGGAAGAAAACTTACAATTGAACTGGCTTGGGGAGATTTGGTGGAGCTAAGCGGGATCGAACCGCTGACCTCTTGCATGCCATGCAAGCGCTCTCCCAGCTGAGCTATAGCCCCATCAGGGTGGTCCGGGTATTGTATCCGGTCCTGGGATACTCCGTGGCATATGCCCGGCGGAGTGGCGGCTTCTTACTTGCGGTTTTCGCAGATGGCAAGCCAAAAAAACCGGCCCGGAGATTTTTTGTCGTCCGGGCCGTGCTTACGATCAGACTTCGTCGTCGTCGCCGGTGACGCCGATGATATCGCTCATGTCATCATCTTCATCGTCTTCGTCGGCTTCGAGGAACGTATCGTCGTCATCGCCTTCGATTTCGACGTCGTCGTCGCCGATATCCGGGATATCATCGCCGGATGCGCCTTCATCGGCGTCTTCCAGCGACACGAGTTCGACTTCGGTGTTTTCGGTATCGACTTCCTGAACCTCGTCTTCTTCGGCGATCTCGGCTGCTGCTGCCGATGTTTCCTGGAAGAAGGACAATGGGTAGGACTTTCCGGTATAAGGAGAAACGATCGGATCCCGGTTCAGATCGTAGAATTTCTTGCCGGTTTCCGGATCGGTGCGCTTGGTTCCAAGTTCCGCTTTCGCCACTATAAGCCTCGTGAGAATGGCCGAATGCTAAATTCGGCAAATGCCGTTCAAACCGGCGTTTCATCGGAATTTATAAGCCGGTCCCCATAATCGTTGCGGCCAACGATGTCAAAGCGAAACTTCGCGCTGCAATCAGTATGGACGAATGATCGTCAGATGACCGGCAAATAACATTGTGTTAGGTAGCGCCCGAAACGATAAACCAGCGAGACACAGATGTATCAATCGCCCCGTTTCAGGGAAAATGATCTGGCGACCCAGCAGCAGTTGATCCGCCCCCATCCATGGGTCGTGCGTGATGCTCCTGCGCATTTCATCCGAACGCAACCGAAAGCCGTCACCGGCGCCGAACCGAGATCACGACGATCCAAGCCAAGGTGGAAGGTCAGCCAAAACCGGCCGGTCGCCCATCGCGAAGGCGTGGCGGTAAGCATCGGCGGGACGACTGGTGAGGCCGAGATGCTGGATCTTGTGAAGCGCGACCGCAGGCTGGAAGGAAACCATTGAGCAAGACATTTATAATCGCCATCGATGGACCCGCAGCCGCGGGCAAGGGCACGCTTTCGCGGCAGATCGCCGATGAGTACGGCTTTCATCATCTCGATACTGGCCTGACTTATCGAGCGGCTGCGAAGGCGTTGCTCGATGCCGGCCTGCCGCTCGATAACGAGCAGGTCGCCGAAAAAATAGCTCGCGAAGTTGAACTGGGCGGCCTCGAGCGCGATATACTTTCAAGGCATGAGATCGGCGAAGCCGCCTCAAGGATTGCCGTCATGCCCGCCGTGCGCCGGGCGCTGGTGGACGCGCAGCGGCGGTTTTCGCAGAAGGCTCCCGGAACAGTGCTCGACGGACGTGATATCGGCACCGTCGTCTGCCCGGATGCTCCGGTTAAGCTTTATGTGACTGCTTCCCCGGAGGTGCGCGCCAGGCGCCGCTACCAGGAGATCATCGGCAAGGGGGCAACGGCAGATTTCGATGCGATCTTCGAGGACGTGAAGCGGCGCGACGAACGCGATATGGGACGGGCCGACAGCCCCTTGAAACCAGCGGAAGAAGCACACTTGCTTGATACGTCGGAAATGAGTATAGAGGCCGCGTTTCAAGCTGCGAAATCGATCATCGACGCAGCATTGAGGCGAAACAGCTGAATTCGAGCGATCGTTCCGTGCTTTTGCCGGGAAGCGCTTTATTAAAAGCCTGAAATTCCGTCCAAGCGCCGGATTGCTTCCTTGCAAGGAGGCGGACTGGGTTCAGGCCCGTTCAACACGAACCAACCGGCGCATACGTGGGCCTTGTCAGTATCAAAGGTCACGCAGGAGATTTTATGTCAGTAGCTACTCCCTCTCGCGAGGATTTCGCGGCCCTTCTCGAAGAGTCCTTTGCCAAGAACGATCTGGCTGAAGGCTATGTCACCAAGGGCATCGTCACCGGCATCGAAAAGGATGTCGCCGTTGTCGACGTCGGCCTGAAGGTCGAAGGCCGCATCGCGCTCAAGGAATTCGGCGCGAAAGCCAAGGATGGTTCGCTGAAGGTCGGCGACGAAGTCGAAGTTTATGTCGAGCGTATCGAAAACGCGCTTGGCGAGGCGGTTCTGTCGCGCGAGAAGGCTCGCCGCGAAGAAAGCTGGATCAAGCTTGAAGCAAAGTTCGAAGCCGGCGAGCGCGTCGAAGGCGTGATCTTCAACCAGGTCAAGGGCGGCTTCACTGTCGACCTCGACGGTGCGATCGCCTTCCTGCCGCGTTCTCAGGTCGACATCCGTCCGATCCGCGACGTGTCTCCGCTGATGCACAACCCGCAGCCCTTCGAAATCCTCAAGATGGACAAGCGCCGCGGCAACATCGTGGTTTCGCGCCGTACGGTTCTGGAAGAGTCCCGTGCCGAGCAGCGTTCTGAAATCGTTCAGAACCTCGAAGAAGGCCAGGTTGTTGACGGCGTCGTCAAGAACATCACCGATTACGGTGCGTTCGTTGACCTCGGCGGCATCGACGGCCTTCTGCACGTCACCGACATGGCATGGCGCCGTGTGAACCACCCGTCGGAAATCCTGAACATCGGCCAGCAGGTCAAGGTTCAGATCATCCGCATCAACCAGGAAACCCACCGAATCTCGCTTGGCATGAAGCAGCTCGAGAGCGATCCGTGGGATGGCATCCAGGCAAAGTATCCTGAAGGCAAGAAGATTTCCGGTACGGTCACGAACATCACCGACTACGGTGCTTTCGTCGAGCTGGAGCCGGGCATCGAGGGCCTGATCCACATCTCCGAAATGTCCTGGACCAAGAAGAACGTACACCCCGGCAAGATCCTGTCCACGAGCCAGGAAGTCGAAGTGGTCGTCCTCGAAGTCGATCCGTCCAAGCGCCGTATTTCGCTCGGCCTCAAGCAGACGCTGGAAAATCCGTGGGCAGCTTTCGCCCGCAATCATCCGGCCGGCACTGAAGTCGAAGGCGAAGTCAAGAACAAGACCGAATTCGGCCTGTTCATCGGTCTCGACGGCGACGTCGACGGCATGGTGCATCTCTCCGATCTCGACTGGAACCGTCCGGGCGAACAGGTCATCGAAGAGTTCAACAAGGGCGACGTCGTCAAGGCAGTCGTTCTCGACGTCGACGTCGAGAAGGAACGCATCTCGCTCGGCATCAAGCAGCTCGGCAAGGATGCGGTTGGCGAAGCAGCTGCTTCGGGCGACCTGCGCAAAAATGCTGTCGTTTCCTGCGAAGTGATCGCAGTCAACGACGGCGGCATCGAAGTGAAGCTCGTCGACCACGAAGACATCACTTCGTTCATCCGCCGCGCCGACCTGTCGCGCGACCGCGACGAGCAGCGTCCCGAACGCTTCTCGGTTGGTCAGGTTGTTGACGCCCGCGTCACCAACTTCTCCAAGAAGGACCGCAAGATCATGCTGTCCATCAAGGCTCTGGAAATCGCAGAAGAGAAGGAAGCTGTCGCTCAGTTCGGTTCGTCCGATAGCGGCGCTTCGCTCGGCGACATCCTTGGCGCGGCTCTGAAGAACCGCGGCGAGTAATCGTTAAGCTTTGAAATAATGAACCCGCTGGAGCGATTCCGGCGGGTTTTTTATTGCTTGGACGGCTATTCCCAGCCGACCATCCGCTGATAGAGTGCGTAAACCGGATCGGCGACGGCATTGCCGCTTGTGCCAGCGTCGACCTCGGGCAGATCCTGAGGCGCGACGCCTTCGGCGCGTTGCTGGCCTTCAGCCTCTTCCTCCCGATGATCGCTGCCCCTGTCGGCCTGCTGCTCGCCCTCGCAGCCACTGCCTTCGTAGTCGCGACGATGCATTTCGCCGTCGCGGCGTTGGGCACCGTCCTTGGCGAACTGGTAAGGATGCTGGGTGTATGGCATCCCATCAATCGGCTTCAGCAAACCTGATTTCTCCATGACCTCGGCAATATCGGCAGGGAGAAGCTGCGGCTGCGCCACGATGTCTTTCTGCTGGTGGATAATCTGTGCGGGTTCGGCAACCGGCAACCGCGCACTCACCACTGCCTGCTGCAGCTTCAAAGGGGTCGCAGCTTCCGAAAGGTCAGCCGGCGCCGGCACTTTCTCGGCCACCGTATCCGCGGTTGTCGTTTCGGTTGTCGCCGGCACCGCTGCCAGATCATCCAGGAGCATGGCTGTTTCCTGCTCGCCGATGATTGCGACGATGAGCTCGGAAGCTTCTTCGGTCATCGAGGCAAGAACACCGGTCCAGACCTTCGGAATAGCCGGCTCCGAATGATCAGGGCGCACCGCCGGGATCTGAGCTTCAACGCCCGTCGGCTCGTCGACCAGCGTCAGCGTTTCCGTCGAGACCGGATCCATGGCCTGCACGTCGATCGCGTCAGGGAGTTCGAGCCGATTGCCTTCTGCGCGCGCAGGCTCTTCATAGGCCGCCTCGGCCGGTTTGACCGGCTGCTCCGCCAATTCGGCAACGAGCACGGCTGGCGCAAGCAGCACTGCTCTTCCGGTTGAAAGCGGTGCCTGAGCCTCCCCTACAGGCGATTGCTGAGCCTTTGCGATTGACAGCAGTTTCTCTTCCTGGATCAGGATGTTTGGCCGTGCTTCCGGGCGCAGAGGCGAAGCATCGTTCTGGCGATAGGAGCGAACGACGGCGCGGGCCGCCAGATCACGATCCTTATAACGGATCGTTTCAAGATAGGCGATCACACGGGCTGCCTGCGGACCGGCCGGATTCTTCAGCGCCTCGGCAATCAACCGCAGCGGCAGAGTATGACCCGCTCCCACGAGCTTGGTCTCGATCTCGTTGATCCGGGCAGCCGGAAGCTTTTGGATGGCTTCTGCGAGGCGCGATGCAAAAGCGAGGTTGCTTTCCGATTCCCTGCGCGGCAGCGGCAGCGCGCGCGAGGCGGCATTGATGGCATCGAGCAGCGCATCGAACATGCGCTCGCGAGCGGCTGCCAGAAGGATATTGAGCTTGCCGGCAATCGCTGAATTGAGGTCTGTGGCTTCGACTGCCTGGGCCGGCGTCGGCGCAACGGCGGAACGACCCAGCCCGCTGGCAACGATCACCTCGGTTTGGCCGTGGGAGGAAAGGCTTGCATTTGACGCTGCACGAACCGGAGTCAACATGGCATGCTCCTTTTGTCGCAAAGTGACGATGGAAGCAGATCACAAGAGGACCGCGCTCATCCGGCCCCTCGCATTCTCCCGCAGATCCTCCTGTCCGCATGGCGCGTCATCGCACCGACGAATGCATAAAAATTGATGATAATCTTACCGAAATCTCTTTAACGAAACGCTAACAGCCGGACGCGATCAAGTCTCGCCCGGCCGCGACAGCATTTGAAGACTTCAACTATGGGCGAAGATATCGGCCTCTTCCCAGCCGAGCAGATCGAGTTTGGCGCGGGTCGGCAGAAATTCGAAGCAGGCGGTCGCGTGGTCGATACGACCGTCGCGGATCAGCCGCTCAGTCAGCTTGTCGCGCAACGCATGCAGGTAGAGCACATCGGAGGCGGCATATTCGAGCTGAGCCGGCGATAGGGTCGCCGCTGCCCAATCCGACGACTGCTGGACCTTGGAGATGTCGACGTCGAGCATTTCCTTGAGATTGTCCTTCAGGCCGTGGCGATCCGTATAGGTGCGACATAGGCGCGATGCGATCTTGGTGCAGAAGACAGGCGCCGTGGTGACGGCGAAGGTGTGGAACAGCACGGCGATATCGAAGCGTCCATAATGGAAGATCTTTAGGCGAGCAGGATCGGCGAACATCGCGACCAGATTCGGCGCTTCCTTCTGTCCGGCGGCAATGCGGATGACATCGGCGGTGCCGTCACCCGGCGAAAGCTGTACGACACAGAGCCGGTCGCGGCGTGGCACGAGGCCGAGCGTTTCCGTATCGATCGCGATCGCGCCCGTATAACGGGCGGCGTCCTGCTCTGAAATATCGCCTTCGTGGTAACGGATGGTGGCGGCCATGGCTGTCTCTTATCGTTTCAATGTCTCACGTCGCGCTATAGCGCAAAGGCAGCCGCAGCGATACCGCTTTGAAGCTCTTCGAGCGTTAGAATGTCGGTGGCGTGTTGATCCACAGGAGAACAGTCTCGCCATCGTGGCGATTGCGCCAGGAATGATAGCGGCGGCTTTCGAAGTAGAGCGAGTCGCCGGGGCCGAGATCGAAGAACTGGTCGGAATCGAGAACGAGCTCAAGGCGGCCGGAAAGCACATGCATGAATTCCTCGCCTTCATGCCGGTAGGCGCCTTCGCTGGCAGCCCCCGGTGCCAGCACGAAACGATGGCAATCCATCATACGTCGGCCTTCGGCCAGCAGCTGTACCGAAACGCCGGGCGTCGTCTGCGGCCAGGTGCGCCATTCGCCCGAACGGACGATTGCGGGAACGTCCTGGCTCTCCTCGCCGGAGAGGCGCGAGACTGTGGTGCCGTAATATTCGGCGAGATCGTGCAGCGTCTTGAAACTGACGCCCTGCGACGTGCGTTCCAGTGTCGACAGGGTCGAAGAGGTGATGCCCATCTCGCTCGCCACCTGCTCGAGCGTCTTTTCTGCCGCATGACGAAGACTGCGCAGCCGGCGGCCGATGTCGGACGTGCTGCTGCTCTCGGCGTTTTCGGTCGACGGTTCCTCGCTTTCCAGTGCCTCGCGGATCGCCGCCGGGTTTAGCCCGCGCTCGACGCGATACCACGAAATCCGCTTCAGACGGGCGACATCCTCGGCACTGTATTGGCGATGGCCGGTTTGGGAGCGGTCGGGAACGACCAGGCCCTGGCTTTCCCACAGGCGGGCCGTTGAGGCGGAAATGCCTGCCAGTCTTGCCGCTTCGGCCACCTTGTAGCGTACCGGACCGTTGTTGTTCATCAAGCGATAAATCCCTGGTTCCATTTTTGTCTTTGGCGCTGTGCGGGCACACTCTTCCGGCGCGGGCATCCATCAAAAAGCGTGATGTTTGAAGCAAAAAATGCCGCTTGATTTCCTGCAGGAAAAATGTAGGTATTTGTAACTTCCTTGCAGAAATTATGCAAGATAATTCCTCCCTTCCAGCGCAGGAGCGCGAGCCCACGATGAACACGATCACCCTTACGAACCGGAAGAATGCCGCTATATCGCGCGGCGTTGGCATGACCACGCAGATCTATGCCGACCGGGCGGAGAATGCCGAGATCTGGGACAAGGAGGGACGCCGCTACATCGACTTCGCAGCCGGCATCGCAGTGCTCAACACGGGCCACCGCCATCCGCGGGTGATCGCCGCGGTAAAAGATCAACTCGACCACTTCACCCATACCTGCCATCAAGTCGTGCCTTATGAAAGCTACGTGCATCTCGCCGAACGTCTGAACGCGCTGGCGCCCGGAAGCTTTGCCAAGAAGACGATCTTCGTGACGACGGGCGCCGAGGCTGTCGAGAACGCCGTGAAGATAGCGCGTGCCGCCACCGGCCGCTCCGCCGTCATCGCCTTTGGCGGCGGCTTCCATGGCCGCACCTTTATGGGCATGGCGCTGACCGGCAAGGTCGTGCCCTACAAGGTTGGCTTTGGCGCGATGCCGGGCGATGTTTTCCACGTGCCTTTCCCCGTCGAGATGCATGGCGTGTCAACTGAACAGTCGCTTGCCGCCCTGAAGAGGCTTTTCGCCGCCGATGTCGATCCGCAGCGCGTCGCCGCCATCATCATCGAGCCGGTTCAGGGCGAAGGCGGGTTCTATCCTGCACCGGTCGCATTCATGAAGGCGCTACGCGAACTTTGCGACCAGCACGGCATTCTGTTGATTGCCGACGAGGTGCAGACGGGCTTTGCGCGCACGGGCAAGATGTTTGCCATGAACCACCATGAGGTCGCGCCCGACCTGATGACGATAGCAAAAAGCCTTGCCGGCGGCTTTCCCCTGGCTGCCGTCACCGGCCGCGCGGAAGTCATGGATGCACCGGGCCCGGGCGGTCTCGGCGGCACCTATGGCGGCAACCCTCTCGGCATCGCCGCAGCGCACGCCGTGCTCGACGTCATCAAGGACGAGGACCTCTGCAACCGGGCCAACCAGCTCGGCAGCCGCCTGAAGCAACGGCTGGAATCTCTGCGCGACAAGGTGCCGGAAATCGCCGACATCCGCGGCCCGGGCTTCATGAACGCCATCGAGTTCAATGACAAGGTGACAAACCTGCCGAGCGCGGATTTCGCCAACAAGGTCCGCCTGATCGCGCTGGAGAAGGGTCTCATTCTTTTGACCTGCGGCGTGCACGCAAACGTCATTCGCTTCCTTGCCCCGATCACCATCCAGGACAATATCTTCGTCGAAGCGCTCGATATCCTCGAAACCTCGATCCTTCAAGCAAGTGCGGGCAACTAAACCGCCCTTCGGAGTTAATGACATGTCATTCACGACTGCACTGACCAAGCATGTGCCCTTTTCCTCGCCGTTCCTTCGCGACTGCGGATACGTCAAGGGCGAATGGACGAGGGGCGAAGCGACGAAAACCTTCGACGTCTTGAACCCGGCAACAGGCGAAGTGCTCGCCTCGCTGCCGGACATGGGTGCTGCCGACACCCGCAAGGCGATCGAGGCGGCCCATGCGGCGCAACCTGCATGGGCAGCACGTCCTGCAAGGGAGCGTAGCGCCATCCTGCGCAAGTGGTTCGACCTGATGGTCGCCAACGCCGATGAGCTGGCGGCGATCCTGACGGCGGAAATGGGTAAGCCCTTTCCTGAAGCACGCGGCGAGATCCTTTATGCCGCCGCTTATATCGAATGGTATGCAGAGGAAGCCAAGCGCATCTACGGCGAAACGATTCCCGCTCCTTCCAACGACAAGCGCATGATCGTCATCAAGCAGCCGGTCGGAGTCGTCGGCACCATCACGCCCTGGAACTTCCCGGCGGCGATGATCACCCGCAAGATCGCTCCGGCGCTAGCTGTCGGCTGCACGGTCGTGTCGAAACCCGCCGAGCAGACCCCGCTCTCAGCGATCGCGCTCGCAGTTCTTGCCGAACAGGCCGGCGTCCCGGCTGGTGTCTTCAACGTCATTGTCGGCCAAGACGGTCCGGCGATCGGCAAGGAGCTTTGCAGCAACGACAAAGTGCGCAAGATCAGCTTTACCGGTTCGACGGAAGTCGGCCGCATCCTGATGCGCCAGTGCGCCGACCAGATCAAGAAGGTCAGCCTCGAGCTCGGCGGTAACGCACCTTTCATCGTCTTTGACGATGCCGATCTCGATGCCGCCGTCGAAGGTGCGATCGCCTCGAAATATCGCAATGCCGGCCAGACTTGCGTTTGCGCCAATCGACTCTACGTCCAGTCAGGCGTCTACGACGCTTTTGCGGCCAAGCTGGCAGCAAAGGTCGAAGCCATGTCCGTCGGCAACGGCTTCGATGCAGGCGTCACGATCGGACCGCTGATCGACGCGCAAGGCCTTGCGAAGGTCGAAGATCACGTCAGCGACGCGCTTTCCAAGGGCGCCAGGGTGCTGACCGGCGGCAAGCGCATCGCAGGCGCCGGCACCTTCTTTACGCCGACCGTATTGACTGATGTTGCCCGCGGCATGAAGGTAGCGCGTGAAGAGACTTTCGGTCCTGTTGCTCCACTCTTCCGCTTCGATACTGTTGAAGAGGTGATTCAACAGGCGAACGACACCGAATTCGGCCTTGCCGCTTATTTCTTCGCCGGTGATCTTAAGAAGGTCTGGAAGGTTGCCGAAGCGCTGGAATATGGCATGGTCGGTATCAATACCGGCCTGATGTCGACGGAAACGGCGCCTTTCGGTGGTGTCAAGCAGTCCGGGCACGGCCGCGAAGGTTCGCGCCATGGCGTCGACGATTATCTCGAAATGAAATATCTCTGCATCGGCAATCTCTGAGCCCGAAAAGGGCGCCGTGGAGGCGCCCTTTTTACTGCCAGTCAATAATGCGGCGGGCGCGTAATCGCCGGGGCTTCGAGAGCTTGCTCCTCAAGGGACAGAAAGCGTTCCGTCAGCCGGTCGAGCTTGGCGCGCATCTGCTCGACTGCCTTCCATTGCTCCGCGAGTTGATCGGAAAGCTCCTCGATCGTCTGTGCCTGATGGGCGACCATTTCCTCAAGTTTGGTGATTCGACCTGTCTCGTCGGACATCGGTTTTCTCCCGGCAATTCCTGCCTTTCCAAAGCGGAAAAAGATCCTTGCGTCAATGCTTTCGAGGCTTGCAAAAATCGATCCCGAAAGTGAACCGTTTAGTTACTAATAGGGCTTGCCGTCCATGCTCAGGTGGGATAGGCCCTGTTTATTCAGGGAGGAAATCTGATGGATGTAGGAAACGGCTTTCTTCATCCGGACCGGCTCTTTCCGGCCGATCCGGCAACGCGAACCGTCGCGCGCGACCTTTACGAGGCGGTCCGCAATCTGCCGATTGTCAGCCCGCACGGGCACACCGACCCTTCATGGTTTGCCGAGGACAAGCCTTTCGAGGACGCGGCTTCACTGCTTGTCATTCCCGATCACTATCTTTTCCGCATGCTGCACAGTGCAGGCGTCAAGCTCGACGATCTCGGCGTGCCGCGGCTCGACGGCAGGCCGGTCGCAGAAGGCCGGGCCATCTGGCGGGCCTTTTCTGCACAGTATCACCTTTTCCGCGGTACGCCTTCCAGCCTCTGGGTCGATCATGCGATGTCGGCCGTACTTGGCTGTAGCGAGCCGCTGACCCCCGATACCGCCGACAGGCTTTACGACCACATCAACGCACAATTGGCGCTGCCCGAATTCCGCCCGCGCGCGCTTCACAAGCGTTTCGGTATCGAGACGATTGCGACGACAGAAGGCGCGCTCGACCCGCTGACCCATCACCAGAAGATGGCGGCGGAGGGCTGGATCGGCCGTGTGCGCACCACATACCGGCCAGACAGTGTCACCGATCCGGATGCCGTCGGTTTCCGTGCCAATCTCCTTCAATTTGGCGAGATCACCGGCACCGACACTACCCGATGGGATGGAATGGTCGATGCGCACCGGAAGCGCCGCGCCTATTTCCGGCAGTTCGGCGCAACAGCCACGGACCACGGGGTGCCGACGGCCTTTACGGCAGATCTGCCGCTTGCCGACAAGCAGGCGCTGCTCGACAAAGCCCTGAGCGGACCTCTTTCTGGGTCAGATGCCGAGCTTTTCCGTGGCCTGATGATGACGGAGATGGCAGGCCTCTCGGCCGAAGACGGCATGGTGATGCAGATTCATGCCGGCTCCCGCCGAAACACCGACAGCGGACTATTCCAGACGCGCGGCCCGAACATGGGCGCCGACATTCCCACACGCACAGACTGGGTCGGCGGTCTGAACGCCATGCTGTCAAAATACGGCCATGCGCCCGGTCTGAGGGTTTTGCTCTTCACGCTCGACGAGACGACCTATGCCCGCGAACTGGCACCGATGGCCGGGCACTGGGAGTGCCTGATGATCGGTCCACCCTGGTGGTTCCATGACAGCCCGAACGGCATTCGCCGCTATCTTGACCAGGTCGTTGAAACGGCCGGCTTTGCCAATCTCGCCGGCTTCAACGACGATACGCGCGCACTGCTTTCAATCCCCGCCCGCCACGACGTCTGGCGTCGCGAGGTCTGCCGCTTCCTCGCGCAGCTCGCAGCCGAGCACCGGATTTCAAAGAAGGATGCCGAGATCGTCGCGCGCGCGCTTTCCTACGACAATGCGAAGAAGGCATACAAGCTGTGACCAAGCGACTGCAAAACCTGACGGGCCTCGCGCCGACGGCAAAGCTTCCTGCCTATGACCGAAGCAAGCTGAAAAGCGGCATCCTGCATCTCGGCCCGGGGGCCTTCTTCCGCGCGCATTTTGCACCTTTTACCGATGCCGCACTTGCGGCCGCCTACGGCGACTGGGGCATTGAAGTCGCAAGCCTGCGCACCGCCGATGTCGCCGATCACCTGAACGAGCAGAACGGCCTGTATACGATGCTGATCCGCGATACGTCGGCAACGACAGCGCAAGTGATCGGCCCGATCCTGAAGGCCCATGTCGCAACGCGCCAACCGGCAGTGTTGCTTGCTCGCCTGGAAGATCCGGGAATTCGCATCGTCAGCCTGACGGTGACGGAGAAGGCCTATGGCCTGGATACCCTTACCGGCGGCCTCGATCTCAACCATCCAGACATCGCCGCCGATCTTATCCATCCGCATACGCCGCGCGGCGTCGTCGGCTATCTTGTCGAAGGCTTGTCTCGCCGGCGTAAAAAGGGCATCGCGCTCTTCACGCCGCTGAGTTGCGATAACCTGCCGGGCAACGGCGCAGTCCTCAAGCGTCTGGTTCTTGAATTTGCGAGCCGGGTCGACCCTTCGCTGCACGACTGGATCGAACAGACCGTGCCCTTTCCCTCAACGATGGTCGATCGCATCACCCCCGCCAGTACCGATGTTACCTATGCCGATGCCGAGCGCCTGACGGGGCAGCAGGATCTTGCGGCGATCGAGACCGAGCCATTCACGCAATGGGTGATCGAAGACCATTTCGCCAATGGCCGCCCAGCCTGGGAGAAGGCTGGCGTGTTGATGGTCGAGGAAGTCTCGGCCTACGAGAAGATGAAGCTTCGCATGCTGAACGGGGCTCATTCGCTGCTCGCCTATCTTGGATATATAGGTGGCTATGAATACATCCGCGATGTCATGGATGACGCCGGCTTGTCAGCGCTTGCGCGCCGGCACATGAGCGCGGCGGCTGCAACCCTCGATCCCGTTCCAGGAATCAATCTCGAGCACTATGCCGAAGAACTCATAGCACGCTTTCAAAATAAGGCGATCGCGCACCGCACCTATCAGATCGCCATGGACGGGACGCAGAAACTGCCGCAACGTCTCCTGGAGCCGGCAACCGAAGCGCTCGCTCATGGAAGCAAGGCGGAGACTTACGCAATCGCAGTTGCCGCCTGGATGCGCTATGCGCTGGGGATAGACCGGAATGGCAAGACTTACGAGTTACGGGATCCGAGAGCTGGTGAAATCGCAGATATCCTTAGAGATGTCCCGCGAAACGGCGCTGCGGTAGCGACGGCGCTTTTCAGCCTGCCTGGGCTCTTCCCTGCGGGACTGGCCAAAAACGCCGCCTGGACCGAGGACGTGGCGAACAAGCTGGAGATTCTGATCCAGGACAACAGGCTGCCGCTGATCTGAGTGGAGCACGCCGTGTTGGTCCGCCGCCACAGTGCCAGGTCTTTGGCTATCGAAGGCTTCCTGGCTGGCCTCCTGCCAGCAGAACAAGAGTGGCTTGGCAAAATCTCGCAGTACAGCCGCGTATGAAACCCCTATCAGGCCTTGATGCGCTTCATCTCCGGATCATAGAGCGGCTTCAGCGACACAGTGCAGGCAACACGCTCCCTCGCTACGTCCAGTTCATAGGTTCCCGACGAAATGAAATCCCCGGTTACGCCGTCAGGATCGCGGATGTAGCCGTAGCCGATCGGTTTGCCGATCGTGTAGCCGAAGCCGCCGCTGGAAAGCCAGCCGACACGTTTGCCGTTCCGATAAATGGTTTCACGGCCAAGAAGGACTGTCTGCGGATCGTCCGGCACGACGCAGGCGAGCATCTTCTTCACACCCCCTGAAAGCTGGCGCTCGATCGCCTTGCGGCCGCGGAAGTCGACGTTCTTCTTCGTTTTGACTGCCCAGGCGAGCCCCGCCTCGATCGGTGTATGATCCGGGCCAATGTCCGAACCCCAAGCACGATAGCCCTTTTCCAGGCGGCAGCTTTCGATGGCACGGTAGCCGGCATTGACGAGACCGAAACCGCTGCCAGCCGCCATCAGGGCATCATAGACTGTCGTTGCATATTCGACAGGGACATGGAGTTCGTAGCCCAGTTCGCCCACATAGGTGATCCGCAACGCCCTGACGGGGCAGCCGACGATGCCGATGGTCCTTACCCGGCTGAACGGGAAGGCGGCATTGGACACATCAGTGGTCGTGACTTTCTCAAGGATAGCGCGGGAATTTGGCCCCATCAGGGAAAGCACCGAGTATGCCGACGTCACATCGACAAGCTCGGCCCGCATATCTTCCGGAATATTGCGGGCGATCCAGTCGAAATCGTGAGTGGCAAAGCCGGTCCCGGTAACGATGTAGAATTCGTTTTCGGCAATGCGGGCAACGGTGACATCGCATTCGATGCCGCCCTTGTCATTCAGCATCTGCGTGTAGGTGAGCGTTCCTGGAGGTTTGGCGACATCATTCGAGGCGATCCACGAAAGAGCAGCCTCCGCATCCCTCCCCTTCAGAACAAACTTTGCGAAAGATGTCTGATCGAAGATCACAGCCGCCTCTCGCACGGCATTGTGCTCGCGGCCAACGGCATCGAACCAGTTCTGTCGCCCGTAGGTGTAGACGTCCTTTGGCTCCTCGTCGGCAAAGAGGTCGGCAAACCAGTTCGGACGCTCCCAGCCTAGCTTTTCGCCGAAGCAGGCGCCCTGAGCCTTGAGGCGGTCGTAAAGCGGCGACTTGCGGCACGGGCGGCCGCTCGAATGCTCTTCAAAGGGCCAAGCCATCGCATAATGCTTGCCGTAGGCCTCCAGCGTGCGAGTACGCACCCAGTCGGTGTCGAAGTGGGGGCGGCCGAAGCGGCGGATGTCGACCGGCCAGAGATCGTAAGGCGGCTCACCTTTTGCGACCCACTCGGCAAGCGCCATGCCGGCACCACCGCCGGAGGCAATGCCGAAAGCGTTGAAGCCGGCGCCGACGAAGAAATTCCTCAGCTCCGGCGCTTCGCCAAGAATGAAATTGCCATCGGGCGTGAAACTCTCAGGTCCGTTGAGGAGCTGCTTGACACCCGCTTTCTGCAAGCCTGGAACCCGTTCGAGGGCCTGCTCCATGATCTGCTCGAAGTGATCGAAATTGCTGTCGAGCAGCGTGTAGTGGAAACCTTCCGGAATGCCGTTCACCGCCCATGGAACCGGATTGGGTTCATAGCCGCCCATGACGAGCCCGCCAACTTCTTCCTTGTAGTAGGTCAAGCGATCCGGATCGCGCAGGGTCGGCAGATTGGAAGGCACGCCGAAGGATTCGGTGATGATGTACTGATGCTCGACGGAGACAAGCGGCACGTTGACGCCGAAACGAGCAGCGAAAGCCCGGGTCCACTGGCCGGCGCAGACGATGGCGCGTTCGCATTCGATGCGGCCCCTTTCGGTGATGACGGCGCGAATCTTTCCTTGGTCGATTTCGAGATCGAGGGCTTCCGTATCCTCGTAAATCGACACGCCCGACATCCGGGCGCCTTTCGCCAGCGCCTGCGTGATGTCGGAAGGATTGGCCTGGCCGTCGGTCGGCAGATAGGCTGCGCCGACAAGATCGTCGATCGTCATCAGCGGCCAGAGTTCGAAGGCTTCCTGCGGAGTGAGCAATCGCATGTCGAGACCGAAAGATTGCGCAGTCGTTGCCTGGCGCTTCACTTCCGTCCAGCGCTCTTCATTGCAGGCAAGCCGCAATCCGCCGTTCATCTTCCAGCCGGTGCCAAGACCGGTTTCGGCTTCAAGTCTCTTGTAAAGATCGACGGAATAGCCAAGCAGCTGGGTGATGTTGGCGCTGGTGCGCAGCTGGCCGACGAGGCCCGCCGCATGGAAGGTCGTTCCGGAGGTAAGCTTCTTTCGCTCGAGCAGCACCGTATCAGTCCAGCCGAGCTTGCCCAGATGATAGGCGGTCGAGCAACCGATTATGCCGCCGCCGATGATCACGGCTTTCGCCGTCTTCGGTAATTCCTTCGCCATATCACCGGTCCTGTTCAAATGCCCTGTGAGCACGCTCGAAACGCGCGATGTTTTCGGCTGTGTAGGCCGCATAATTGAAATCGATGGTCGAATGGATCTCGGAAACCATGCTCCAAAGCGTTTCGCGCAGCAAAGATGCACATTTCATGGCGCTATAGCGCTGAAAGAGGTCCCGCGTCAGCGGCCGGCCGAAATAGGTTTCCAGCATTTGCCGCTCGGCACCTTCCTCAAACTCGTTGTTCGAGGCGAGGCCGCCGAGATCAAAGAGCGGCGTGTTGAAACCAGCATAGTCCCAATCGATCAGCCAGAGACGCTTGCCGTCATCAAGGAAGTTTGCGGCGAGAAGGTCGTTATGGCAGAAGGCGATATCGAAAGGTCCGGCCGTCTGCTCGAGGATTTCGGCCTTCTCGAGCAGCGCGGGAAGCATCGGTGTATAGCCGCTTTCCGCTGCAACCAGCGTGGCCGCATAATCGCGGATGACATGGAAGACCCAGAAGATCATCGCCTGGCCACGGAAATGAAGGGCGACGTCATGATGGCAGGCGCGAACCAGTGGCACGATGCGTGCGAGCATTTGCGCATCCTGGATGTCTTGCGCCGTCAGAGGCCGCGCGTCGATGAAATCGAGGACGAGCACGCCGGGCTCATGGTGGATGACCGCAGGCGACAGTCCGGCGGCGTGGGCTGCCTGGCTGGCCGCAAGCTCGTTCTGACGGCTGATATGATGAACCGGTATATCGGCGCCGAGGCGCACGACGCGGCGCGACATGCGGTCGGTTACGAGATAATTTCGGTTGGTAATGCCGCCGGCAATCGGTGCGATTTCGATCGGGCCTTGCCAGATGCCAAGTGCATGAATCCGATCTTCAGGCGTCACGCTTACCCCCTCGCAACCCACCTGCAAAGGATGGGCCAGAGCAGGCTTGGCTGTCAAGCAGAGCAGGCTTTATATCGTGGCGCCCGAAGCATCGAAAACATGACAGCGCGCAGGGTCGAAGGACGCCGTCACATTCGTGCCGCCCGCCACCTTCTGCTGGCCGTCCAGGGCCACCGTCAGGTGCTGGCCGTCCGGCGTCGCCGTATAGAGCATGGTGGCGCCGCCAAGGTTTTCGACCAGGTCGACGTCGACGGTTGCAAGTGCGATGCCACCATCGACCACCGACAAGTGTTCGGGACGAATGCCGAACGTTACCTCCTGACCGGGAGAACCTTTCAAGCGGCGTGGCAGGCGGATTGAGCTGCCGCAGACATTGATCGTCGTGTCACCGTCATTGACCCGCTCGATCTTCGCCTTCAGGAAGTTCATCTTCGGACTTCCGATGAAGCCTGCGACGAAGCGATTTGCCGGATTGTTGTAAAGGTCGAGCGGAGCGCCGACCTGCTCGATGCGACCCGAATTCAGTACCACGATCTTGTCCGCCATGGTCATGGCTTCGACCTGATCGTGGGTCACATAGATCATCGTGTTGCCGAGATTGCGGTGCAGGCGGGAAATTTCGACGCGCATCTGAACGCGCAGTTCTGCATCGAGGTTCGACAGCGGCTCGTCGAAGAGAAAGATTCGTGGCTCGCGCACGATGGCCCGGCCGATCGCGACGCGCTGGCGCTGACCGCCGGACAAGGCCTTCGGCTTGCGCTCCAGGAGCTTCTCGATCTGCAGGATTTCAGCGGCACGGCGCACCTTCGGCTCGATCTCAGCCTTCTTGTAGCCGGCTGTCTCCAGACCAAAGGCGAGGTTCTTGTAGACCGACATATGCGGATAGAGCGCATAGGACTGGAAGACCATGGCGATGCCGCGCTTGGCAGGTGCAACTTCGTTCATGCGCTCGTTGTCGAGCAGCAGGCCGCCGCCTGAAATCTCCTCGAGGCCGGCGATCATGCGCAACAGCGTGGACTTGCCGCAGCCCGACGGGCCGACGAAGACCACGAACTCGCCGGGATCGATCGTGAGGTCGATGCCATGAATGACATCCAGCGACCCGTAGCGCTTTTCGACCTTCTGAAGAACGACACTTGTTGCCATCTTCTAACCCTCTCCTGGTCCGTTATCTCGTTTTTGCACGCCAGTCGGCGTATTTCGGGCTGTCGCGACCAATGGGCAGCGCTATGTCTGCGCCGCTATCGGACGATTGATAGATTGCTGTTACCAATTCCAGCGCCCGCCGCGCATCGGCGCTGGTGACCGGCAGCGGGCCTTTCCCGCTGAGGTAATCATGAAATCGGGCCATTTGCGTGTTGAACCGCGGCGCAACCGGTCGCCAGTCGCCAACCGCAGCGTCGATCCTTGCCTGCACTTCGTCATTGGCGGCGATGATCTGCCACGGCCCCTTGCCCGGCGCGTACGGATCGTGGTTGCTTTCGAAAGTGACGTTCTCGAAATGCAGCCGCAGCCGGCTGATCTGCTGTTGCGATCCCAGCGTGCAGGACAGTGAAACGAAGGCGCCGTTCTGCATCAGAAGGCTGACGGAGGCGCAATCTTCCACCTCGATGTCATTGACCCGGGTGGCAACCCTGCCAAAGACGCGGGCGGCCGGGCCGGCGAGGTGGAAGAGCATATCGTGCAGGTGCAGCGCATGGGTTACGAGTACGCCGCCGAGTTCTGTCGCCCATTTGCCGCGCCAGGGAACCGCGTAATATTCGGGCTTGCGCAGCCAGAAGGTCTCGACGGCCCCCATGTAGAACTTGCCGGCTATGCCTGCGTCGATGATATATTTCGCCTTCTGGATTCCGTCGCCATAGCGATATTGAAAAATCGGCATCAGGGTGCCCTTGGCACGTCTTTCGGCCTCCACGATCTCATCGACGGCGGCAAGGGAGCCGGTGAGCGGTTTTTCGCAGACGACATGCTTGCCCGCCGCAAGAGCTGCCACGACCTGTTCGCGATGAATGCCGGGCGGCGTGCAGATATCGATGATGTCGATCTCCTCGTCGGCCAGAAGCTCCGTAAAGGAGGTCGTGCGCTTCACGATCCCAAACTCGTCGCCGACGGCTTTCAGGCGCTCCTCATTGAGATCGCAGATGGCTGCGATCCTGAACTTGTCCGGATGCGGGAGATAGCCCTCGACGATGTGAGAACGGCCGATACCGCAGCCGACGATGGCAACAGTCTTGATGCTCATATCGCTTTCCATCCGCATCAGCGCTTCATGCCGGTCGTGGCGATGCCTTCGATCAGCAGGCGCTGGAAGAAGAGGAAGAAGAAGAAGACGGGCACGAGCGAGAGCGTCGACATGGCGAATAGGCCACCCCAATCCGACGCACTGGTCGAGTCGACGAAGGTTCGTAGACCGAGTTGGATCGTGTAAGTGTTCATGTCATTCAGGTAGATCAGCGGACCGAAGAAATCGTCCCAGGTCCAGATGAACGAGAATATTGCGGCCGTCGCCAATACTGGCAGCGATAACGGCAGCATGATCTTCCAATAGATGCGCCAAGCGCTGCAGCCGTCCATCATCGCGGCCTCGTCCAGTTCGCGCGGAATGCCCCGGAAAAACTGCACCATGAGGAAGATGAAAAAGGCGTCGCTTGCCAGGAACTTTGGCACCACCAGCGGCAGGATGGTATTGACCCAGCCGAGGTTCAGGAAGAGCACGTATTGCGGGATCAGCGTCACGTGATAGGGAATCATCAGCGTGCCGAGCATGATCGCGAACCAGAAGTTCCGGCCAGCAAAGCGCAGGCGTGCAAAGGCGAAGGCAGCGAGAGAGCAGGCAATGACGTTGCCCACCACCGTCAGCACCGAGATCACCAGCGAGTTCCAGAAGAAGCGACCAAAGCTGACGTCGAGGCCGACCCACCCACGAAGATAGGATGAGAAATCGATGGACGACGGAAAAATCGAGGTCGACGTGAAGATCTCGTTTTCCGGTCGCACCGAAGCCGAAACCATCCAAAGCAACGGATAGAGCATCAGGAGCGAGCCGCCGATCAGCAGGGCATGCACCAGGACCGAGCCAGGCAGGCTGCGCTTGTTGACGTCAGAGGGCGGCTGCGGGGCGGTGACAATGCCAGTCATCTCAGTCATCGTAGTGCACCCAGTAACGCGAGGACAGGAACGAGAAGGCGGTGAAGATCGCGATAATGATCACTAGGATCCAGGCAAGCGCCGAGGCATAGCCCATGCGGAAGTTCCCGAAGGCTTCCTGGTAGAGATAGAGCGTATAGAACAGCGTCGAGTTGATCGGGCCGCCGGTGCCGCCGGAGATGATGAAGGCGGGCGTGAAAGCCTTGAAAGCGTCGATCGTCTGCACGACAGCATTGAAGAAGATGACCGGCGTCAGAAGCGGCAGCGTGATCTTGTAGAACTGTCTAAATTTCGAGGCGCCGTCGAGACTGGCGGCCTCGTACATGTCCTGCGGGATCTGACGCAGGCCGGCAAGGAAGATGATCATCGGCGAGCCGAACTGCCAGACGCTGAGCGCAACCAGCGTATAGATTGAATAGTTCGGATGCGAAATCCAGCTCGGCCCCTGAATGCCAAATTGTGCAAGTGCTGCATTGACCAGGCCGTCACCGGCAAAAAGCTGGCGCCAGAGGACGGCGATCGCCACGCTCGCGCCGAGCAGCGAAGGCAGATAAAAGATAGCGCGATAGATCGGTAGGCCTTGGATGCCCCGGTTCAACGCCAGCGCAACCATCAGCGCAAAGGCAAGCTTGAAGGGCACGGCCAACATTACGTAGGTCAGCGTGACCGACATCGCCGAGGCGAATTTCGGATCGGCAGTGGCGATGCGCACGTAGTTTGCCGCGCCCACCCAGCCCGGCGACCTCAACATGTCGAAGTCGGTGAAGGACAGGTAGAGCGACATCAGGGCAGGTCCGAGCGTCAACCCGAAGAAGCCCAGAAGCCAGGGCAGCAGGAAGAGATAGCCTGGTGCATTGGCATTCCACAGCCGCTTGAACCGGCTGTCGGCCACCGCCCCCCGATACCGTTCTACCGTCGCCGCCTCTGCAGACATCGTGCGCATCGCATTATTCATATGGATCAGCCCCGCGCGAGAATGCGCGTAAGTTCGTCCACGAGCTGCTTGGCGCCGTCTGCCGCTGTCAACTGACCGAAACCGACCTGCTCGGAGATGTTTCGAAGCGTGAGCTCACCTTCACCGGCACCCGCAGGCGGCGGTGGCGGCAACTTTCCGGCGAGATCGCCGAGGCCAGAGACGTATTCCAACGGCACCTTCCCGACAGCGTCGAGCTTGGCTGCCACGACCTCACGCATCGCTGCCGATTCCGGAATGCCGCGTTCAACACCCAGCGCCAGCGCAGCCTCAGGATTGGTGACGAAGAAGTTCACGTAATCGACTGCCTGATCGACGACTTTCGACTGAGATGAAACCGAAAAGAACATCGAAGGTTTGCGGTAGTGGCCGCCTTTCGAGTCCTTGGTCACTCGCATGTGGTTTGCCAGGGTGAGCTTGTCCTTGTTCATCTGCTGATATGCCACGAACTGGTTCGAGTGCGCGAAACCAGCGGCAGACTTGCCAAGGGTCAGCGTATTCGTCTCGATGTCGTTCTTGTCCAATGCCTGAATGTCAGGGGGAACGCATGCGCCGCTTTCACGGAACTTGTTCCACATATCAAACCATTCGGAAGCTTCTTCGACGCCAAAGCCAACCTTTGCATCAGCAGTATAAAGCGCCTTTCCGCGTTGGCGGAGATAGTTTTCAAAAAGCGGCTCCCCACCACTGCCATCGGCCATTCCGAACAGGCCCTTACGCTTGCCGGCCTTGGTCAGTTCGGCTGCCATCCTGCCGAACTCCTCCCAGGTCGTTGTCTTCGACGGTAGGTCGATGCCCGCTTCCTCGAACGCGGTCGTGTTCAGCATGGTCGCCGCCGAATTCGCACCCAGGCTCACGCCATAGAGATGTCCATCGACGCTGCCGCCCTCGATCTGCGCCTTGTCGAAGTCACTGAGATTAAGCTTCGAGGGCATGTAGGAATCGAGAGGCGCAAGTGCGCCGCGGTGTGCATACTCGACGATGTAACGGTAATCCATCTGGATAACATCGGGGGCATTCTTGCCAGCGACCTGCGTTGCAAGTCGAGGCCAGTAATCACCCCAGCCGAGAAATTCGCCGGTAATCGATGTACCTGGATTCTTCGCCTTGTAGAGCTCCGACACCTTGTTGGTGCGGTCTGCACGTGGCTGGGATCCCCACCACAGCAGGCGCAGGCGTTTATCCTGCGCAAAGGCGCCTGAACCAAATGCCGAAAGCGAAAGAAGCGTTGCCCCGCCCGCCATGAAGTTACGTCTGCTTACGCGTAGTGTCATCTGTTTTTCTCCTCCCTTGGGGAGCGCCTCCACACGCTCCTTGCTGGTTTCTCTTGCAACAAATAACTAATTGGTTACAAGCTATGGACAAGCATCGGGCCTGTCAAGCGGTGATAATTTCGCGAGGTTCTCCTCCGGGATTGTCGCTTTTACAATCTCGCACCGAAGCCTTATGAGCGCAACAGAGCGTCTGGGGAGATGAGCGGATGGATAATAGCGGCGAGACCGGTGAAAAGAAGAAAGCCAGGCGGGTGGCCGGTGGACGCGTATTGCAGCGCGACCCCGAAAGAACCAAGGCCGCGATCCTGGAAGCCGCGACCCGCGAGTTCGCCGAAAACGGCATGGGCGGGGCGCGCGTCGACGCGATTGCAGAGCGAGCCGGCACCAATAAGCGCATGCTCTATCACTATTTTGGCGACAAGGAGCAGCTCTACCTGCGTGTGCTGGAGGAGGCTTATGTCGACATCCGTACAGCGGAGCGTGCCCTGCATATCGGCGACCGCAGCCCCGAAGAAGGAATCGGCGAGCTGGCTCTCTTCACCTGGCGCTACTTCCTCAAGCATCCGGAGTTTCTCAGCCTTCTCGGCACGGAGAACCTGCACCGAGCCCGCTGGCTTCGCCAGTCCGTCCGGCTCAAGGAACTGCATTCTCACCTGATCGGTGAGCTTGCGCGGGTTCTCGAGCGCGGCAAGAAGGAGGGCGTCTTCATCGAAAACGCCGATCCCCTTCACGTCTATCTGACGATCGCATCTCTCGGATATTTCTACCTTTCGAACCAGCATACGCTCTCGACGATCTTCGGGCGCGAACTGATTGAGCCCTCAAATCTCGACAGCTGGGAAAAGCATATCGTCCACGTGACACTCGCCTCGATCAGGCGCTGAAAAACTCAAAATTGGATTTGACTATTGACAGCCCCGCTTGCGATCTGCCATCAAGTAACCGTTTAGTTACTGGCTTGGGAGGGCCGGGCAACCCCCACTCCCGCCGTTCGATAATTTGGCAGGGAGAAATAAGATGGCTCGTCTGGGGATCATTTTGCACGGCGTCACAGGCCGCATGGGCTACAATCAGCACCTGGTGCGATCGATCCTGGCCATCCGCGACCAGGGCGGATTGTTCCTGAAATCCGGCGAGCGGCTGGAGATCGACCCCATTATCGTCGGCCGCAACCGCGACAAGATGGAAGAGCTGGCGAAGAAGCACAACATCAAGCGCTGGTCGACAGATCTGGACGGAGCGCTCGCCAACCCCGACGACCAGATTTTCTTCGATGCCGGAACGACCTTGATGCGCGCCGAGCTGCTTTCCAAGGCACTCGATGCGGGCAAGCACGTCTATTGCGAAAAGCCGATCTCCGACGACCTGCAAGTGGCCGTCGACCTTGCGAGGAAAGCACGAGCCTCCGGGCTCAAACACGGCGTCGTGCAGGACAAACTCTTCCTGCCGGGTCTGCGCAAGCTG
The DNA here is from genome assembly GCF_004342325.1 of Rhizobium azibense. Taxonomy (NCBI): domain Bacteria; kingdom Pseudomonadati; phylum Pseudomonadota; class Alphaproteobacteria; order Hyphomicrobiales; family Rhizobiaceae; genus Rhizobium; species Rhizobium azibense. The sequence goes on from NZ_SMBJ01000004.1 coordinate 521,665, forward strand.
GCGCTGCTGCGCGATTCCGGTTTCTTCGGCAAGATTCTCTCGGTGCGCGGTGAGTTCGGCTATTGGGTCTTCGAAGGCGATTGGGGCGTTCCGGCGCAGCGGCCATCCTGGAACTACCGCAAGGGCGATGGTGGCGGCATTATCCTCGACATGCTCTGCCACTGGCGCTACGTGCTCGACAATCTTTTCGGCGAGGTGAAGGCCGTTTCCTGCCTCGGCGCAACGCATATCGGGAGCCGCGTCGACGAGCAGGGCAAGACCTACGACTGCGATACGGATGATGCGGCTTATGCGACCTTCGAGCTTGAAGGCGGCGTGATCGCGCAGATCAATTCGTCCTGGGCCGTGCGCGTGCGCCGCGACGATCTCGTGACCTTCCAGGTGGACGGCACGCACGGTTCTGCCGTCGCCGGTCTTACGAAATGCTGGACGCAGCATCGCGTCAATACGCCGAAGCCGGTCTGGAATCCGGACCAGCCGCAAACGATCGACTTCTATCAGACCTGGGACGAAGTGCCGGACACACAGTCATTCGACAACGGCTTTAAGGTGCAGTGGGAAATGTTCCTGCGCCACGTCGCCGAAGACGCCCCATGGCCCTACGGCCTGGAGGCAGGCGCCAAGGGCGTCCAGCTTGCCGAACTCGGCCTGAAATCTTGGGCCGAGCGCCGCTGGCTCGACGTTCCGGCATTGGAATTCTGATATGCAGACGGTCAATCTTCCCCTCGACGGCAGGATCGCCCCCTATACGCTGACCGGAACGCCGATCGAGATCGAGAAGCGCGACGCGAAAGACTTTCCGCGCGTGGTCTTTGCCGCTGCCCATGTCGTCGCCGACCCGCTGGCGGACAACGATCCATGGTTGACGCCCGCCATCGACTGGGAACGGACGCTCGCCTTCCGCCACCGCCTTTGGGACCTCGGTCTCGGGGTGGCCGAAGCGATGGATACGGCACAGCGCGGTATGGGACTTGGCTGGCCGGAAGCTCGCGATCTCATTCGCCGGGCGCTTTCCGAAGCGCGAACGCGCAAGGATGCGCTGATTTCCTGCGGCGCCGGTACCGATCATCTGGCTCCCGGTCCCGACGTGACGATCGACACGATCATCAAGGCCTACGAAGAACAGATCGAAGCCGTCGAAGCAGAAGGCGGGCGCATCATCCTGATGGCAAGCCGGGCGCTTGCGGCTGCTGCGAACGGGCCGGACGATTATATCCGCGTCTATGACCGCATCCTGCGGCAGGTGAAAGAACCGGTCGTCATTCACTGGCTGGGCGAGATGTTCGACCCGGCGCTGGAAGGGTATTGGGGCGATCGCGATCACATCAAGGCCATGTCCACCTGCCTGCAAGTGATCGAAGCCAATTCCGCAAAGGTCGACGGCATCAAGGTGTCCCTGCTTTCCAAGGAAAAGGAAATTGCAATGCGCCGGCAACTGCCGAAGGGCGTGCGCATGTATACCGGTGACGACTTCAATTATGCGGAACTGATAGCCGGCGACGAACAGGGACACTCCGACGCCCTGCTCGGCATCTTCGATGCGATTGCTCCGGCCGCCTCCGCCGCTATGGAAGCACTGGGCCGCAAGAGCAACCGCGAGTTCTTCGACTTGCTCGAGCCGACCGTTCCGCTTTCACGTCACATCTTCAAGGCGCCGACGCGCTTCTACAAGACCGGCGTCGTCTTCCTTGCCTATCTCAACGGCCTGCAGGATCACTTCACGATGATCGGCGGGCAGCAGAGCACGCGTTCTCTGACGCATCTCGCGGAGCTTTTCCGGCTGGCGGACAAGGCGCGCGTTCTTGCCGATCCCGATATGGCGGTCAACCGAATGAAGCGGGTGCTCGCCGTCCATGGCCTTTACTGACGCCGATCGGCAGCGGGAGGAATTCATATGCAGATCGAAGGACTTTCGATCAATCTTGCGACGATCCGCGAACAATGCGGCTTTGCCGAAGCCGTTGATGTCTGCCTGAAGCACGGCATCACCAGGATCGCACCCTGGCGGGAGCAGGTCGCGAAAATCGGGCTCGCCGAGGCCGTTCGCATCGTCAAATCGAACGGGTTGAAGCTGACCGGCCTTTGCCGCGGCGGTTTCTTTCCGGCGGCAACCCATGCGGGATGGCAGGGGAACCTCGACGACAATCGGCGCGCAATCGATGAGGCTGCCGCACTCGGCGCCGATTGCCTCGTGCTCGTCGTCGGCGGGCTGCCGGGCAGTTCCAAGGACATTGGCCAAGCGCGCCAGATGGTGTCCGACGGTATCGCTGCGGTATCGCCGCATGCAGAAGCCGCCGGCATACCGTTGGCAATCGAACCCCTGCATCCGATGTATGCGGCGGACCGGGCCTGCGTGAACACACTCGCTCACGCGCTCGATATATGTGAGCAGCTGGGCGAAAACGTCGGCGTTGCAATCGACGTCTACCATGTCTGGTGGGATCCGGATCTCGCCAAGCAGATCGTGCGCGCCGGAAAGATGAATCGCATCTTCGCCCATCATATCTGCGACTGGCTGACGCCGACCAAGGACATGCTAACCGACCGCGGCATGATGGGCGATGGCGTGATAGATCTCAAAGGCATCCGGCGCATGATCGAGGCGGCAGGCTTCGTCGGCGCGCAGGAGGTCGAAATCTTCTCGGCAGAGAATTGGTGGAAACGACCAGCGGACGAGGTCATCGCGACCTGCGTCGAGCGCTACCATAGCTGCTGCCAAGCATGATTTTATAAGTTTCAGCAGGCATGAGGAGGATCATTCGATGGAGAAGCGCCGTTTTGCACTGATCGGGACAGGAAATCGCGGAACCACCATGTGGGGCAAGGAACTGCTGGCCGGTTGGCGCGAACATGTCGATCTCGTCGCGATCGTCGAAAAGAACTGTCTTCGCGGCGAGCGCGCCCGCACGATGATCGGCAGCAATGCGCCGATTTACGAGGATATCGATGCGATGCTGGCCGAGGTCAAACCGGACCTCGTCATCGTCTGCACACCGGATCACACGCATGATGCGATCGTCGTGCGAGCATTGGAGGCCGGGATCGACGTCATCACCGAGAAACCGATGACAACCGCAGTCGACAAGATCCGCCAGATCATCGATGCCGAGAAACGTACCGGCAGGCGCGTCGACGTGTCATTCAACTACCGCTATGCGCCGACCGCAGCCAGAATCAAGGAATTGCTCGATTCCGGCGAGATCGGCCGGGTCAGTTCGGTCGATTTCCACTGGTACTTGAACACGAAACACGGCGCCGACTATTTCCGCCGCTGGCACGCCTATACCGAAAATTCCGGCAGCCTGTTCGTTCACAAGGCGACGCACCATTTCGATCTACTGAACTGGTATCTCGACAGCGATCCCGAAGCCGTTACTTCCTTCGCCGACCTACAGAACTACGGCCGCAAAGGCCCCTTCCGCGGCCCACGCTGCAAGCTCTGTCCGCACACCCATGAATGCGACTACTTTCTCGATCTGGAGGCAGATCCCTTCCTAGACACACTCTACGAGGAACCTTCGAAGATTGACGGATATTATCGCGACGGCTGCGTCTTCCGCGAAGATATCGACATTCCGGACACGATGGTCGTCAGCATCCGCTATCGAAACAACGTGCATGTCTCCTATTCCCTGAACACCTTCCAGCCGATCGAAGGCCACCATCTGGCATTCAACGGCACCAAGGGCCGGATCGAAATCCGCCAGTACGAGGCCCAGCCCTGGGAGGTGAAGAAAGAGGATGAGATCCTGCTGATCCGGAACTTCCCCAATGGCAAGGAGGCGGTCGAGCGTATCATCGTGCCGCATTCCGCCGGCGGCCATTACGGCGGGGACGACCGGATGCGCAATATGATCTTCAAGCCCGACATGCAAGACAAGCTTCATCAGCGTGCGGGAACGCGTGCCGGGGCCATGTCGGTGCTCTGCGGCATTGCAGCGCTTCAAAGTTCCCGCACCGGCAAGGTCGTCAATCTCGCCGATCTGATGCCTGAACTTGCCAATGACGGCTCACCGAATTCCCGCAGGGCTGAATAAGCTCAGGCCATCTTTTCGAGATCTGCAAGGGTGACGCCGTAACGAAGCGTCTCGCCCTTTAAGAAACGTTCGATCTCGTCCACCGCCATTTCACCGAGGCGCATCCGCTCCAGTCCGACGGCACCTGCGATATGAGGCGTCAGAAACAGATTCGGCAGATCGTAAAAGGCCGACGACGGTTCGGGGATTTCCGGGTCCGTCACGTCGATAATGGCATCGATGCGGCCGGTTGCAAGCGTCGCCAAAAGCGCAGTTTCGTCGATGATTGCGCCCCTAGCCGTGTTGATGAGCGTTGCGCCGTCCTTCATCAAAGCCAGCCTGCGCGCATCGATCATATGTCGCGTGGAAGGCAGGGACGGCGCGTGAAGCGAAACGATGTCGGAAATCCTCATGAGGGTATCGAGATCGACCTTCTCTGCTCCAAGCCCTTGGGCTTGGGCCATGCCGATCGTCGGATCGAAAAGGACAAGCTGGTAGTCGAAAGGCTCCAGCAACTCGATGACGCGACGGCCGATCCGCGACGCCCCAATGATGCCGACTACACGCCGGTAGTTGCCGATCGCCAGACGCTGCATCGGATAGGTGCGGTCACGATTGCGGTCGGCCACGTAACGGTCGCGAAAGCGGAAAATCTGTTTGCCGGCAAAGAGAATGGCTGCGAGCGTAAACTCCGCGACCGGTGTGGCATTGGCTTCCGCGGCATGGCTGACCGCAATTCCGGCCCTGAAAATCTCTTCACCGATAATGCCTTTGACGGTGCCGGCCGCATGGGCAACGATCTTCAAACGCCTCGCTGTGGCAAGCACCTCGCCGCCCACCAGCGGCGCCCCCCAGCCGGTGATGAGGATTTCAGTCTCCGGCAGCACGCGCCGGGCGCGCTCGTCAGAAAAATTCTGCAGCGGCTCGCGGTCAAGCAAGCTGCCGATGACGTCCAGGCGTTGAAGCACCGCATCCGAGATGACATATTCGGTGCGCCCCGGATCCATGGCAAGCGCTATGCCAGGACGCCTCATGGCATCTGTCCCGGCGCGACAATGGCGCTGACCGTCACGCCGTATTCCTTCACCTGCTTTTCCAAATCTCCAATATCCGGAACGACAGGACGCTTCATCCAAATTCCGGAAACAGCTTGCGGATCATTGACCGCGAGCACGGCCGTTACCAGCACGGTCTCCCCTGCAGGGATTTCGCCGCGCAACTGCGGCACCAAGGTCTTTGCAACAATGACGTTCGTATTCGGCAGGGCTTTCTGCGCAAGGCCGGCGCGCGTCACGGTCGAGCCAAGATCGGCAATGCCGGAAAAATCACTCTCGCCGATCACATGCGCGGCGCCTGTTTCGGCCGAAAGCGTATCGAGATCGAAATCCCGTTTGGCGATCGCGAAGCCGCCTTCGGAGGTCTGCAGCGCCCGCGGCGAATGGATCCTGTGAACGCGGACATGCCAAGGCGCTGCCGGCACGAGCCATGTTTCGACCGAGACATCCTGGAATGGCGACCACTTCGAATAGAGCACATTGCCGGCAATCCTGGCTTCCGCATTCGTTTCACGAACCCGGTAATGCAATCCGTCGTCACTGAAAGCCAGAGCCGAATCAAAAGCGCCGCCGGCGAAATTGCGCTCGTCGGCTTCAACACTGAATCCGTAGCGGGCTGAATATGCGAATTTTGCGTATTTCTCCGATCCAAAACGCATCTGCAAATTTTCCTGGCCGGAAGAAAGCGCCACGACATCGCCGTCCGCCCGCATCAAGACCATGCCCGGGTGGCGCTGCGGAGAGACTGCGATTGCTTCCGGCACCTTTTCCTTTGCCGTCCAGAACGGATGATCTGCTGGAATTGCAAGCGGCAAGAAGGCCTTGAAAGCCCAATAAGGCGAACCTGCAGAATTATAGCTCTCCGACATCAGCAGATTGGGATAGCCGAAACCGATTGACAGGATACCGTCCCGGTTCGTCATCGGCTTGTCCCTCCACCAGCGCAGATGCTGAAGGCAAAGATGCTTCACTTCGCCCCAGGGCAAGGCTTCGAGGTCGGCAAAGGCAAGTGCCGACCAGAAACCTGCGCAGGCGAAGCGGTATGTCAGGCTGCGGCCGAAGGGGACCGCGGCACCATCGGCTGCAAACCAAGCCCTGAAATCCTTGGCAAAGAGCGCTGCCCGTTCGCGGTAGCGCTTGGCATAATCATCATCGACCAGCTTCGAATAAATCAGGCCGTAAAAGTGCATCGCGAAGGGAATGTAGTGGTCGACACGACGAACATTGCCGTCGCGATACCAGCCATCGCCGATATAGAAGCCCTCAAGCTCTTCCAGATATTGTCGAGTAAGGCTGCGATCGAAATCCGCGCCCAATCGGTCAAGCGCGATATCGACGAAGATGCGGAAGAACTTCCAGTTGTTGTCGGCGTAATCGAACTGGCGCGCGTGTTTGAAATAGGCGATGACATTGTTGCGGGCACGCGCATCAAGTGGCTCCCAGATCTTTTCTGCAACAAGCGCCAGCGCAAAACCGAGCGCGGCAAGCTCCACCATGCGCTGGTCGCGGCCGTGGACCGTGCCCCAATATTCCGGATGCTCCGGATCCGTTCCAGTGGCGAGGCCTTCGGCGAAACGGTTCCAATGCTCGAACCGGCCATTTCCCGCACCCAATGGAGCAAGGCCCCACAGAGGCCGGGCGAAGCCTTCAAGATCGGCCGCGGCACGATCGAAATGCGCGCCGGCGCCGTCAAGCCGAACGCGGGCATTGCCCTTCGAAAAAAAGGGCAGCAGTGGATCGAAAAGATCGCGAAGCGCCCGCTCCATGTCCTTGCGGGTTTCGAGTGGATTGCATGCAAGCGGATTGGCGCTGGCCGGATCATAGGTCATCGGAATAATCACTCATGAGGTTGCAACATCAGATACGGTGCCCCCGGCAACCGGGACCACCCCGTGGCATACATGACGGGCGGGAGCCGCCCGGTCGCGAAAACGGGATATCATCAGGCCGATCGCCTCCCGGCCAAGGGCCGCGCGGTCGACGCGCATGGTGGAAAGCGGCGGATTGGTCATCAATGCGCAGGGCAAATCGTCAAACCCGACGATCGCGAAGTCTTCCGGCACCCGAAAGCCCGCTTCCGTGACGGCTTCCAAGACACCGACTGCGATAAAATCGTTCATGCAGAAGGCGGCAGTGAAACCGGCGTTCTCCGCAAGGATCGCCGCCGTCAGCTCATGCGCCTCGCGACTGGCGCTGCCGTGAAAGGTCATCGGCACAAGTCGGCCTTCGGCATCCGGAACCGAGGTTATCGCCGCGTCGAAACCGCGAACACGCTCGCGGATCGTATGGCGGTGGGAGCCGGTCAGATGGAGGATGCGGCGGTGGCCAGCCTTCAGCAGCCGCTGGGCGGCCTGGAAGGCTCCAAAGAAATTCGAAGGCGAGACGCCGTCGAGGCGGAGCTGAGGATCCGTCCCGTTGACGAGGACGACCGGAACCTTCTCTTCGTCGATCCAGCTGCGCAACGCCGCACTCGGATCGATGCCGACGAGAAAGAGGCCCTCGGCACGCGCCGACTTCAAATGGTCCCGGATGACCTCGGGTGTTGCGCGGTCTTCACGGATGAGGCGAACCTCGAAAGACATGCCGTGCTCGGCTGCTGCCGAACGCAGACCGTCGACGATGGACTCGTAGAAAACGCTCAGTCCGCCCGTGACGCCATCGCTGGCTATCATCGCAAGTCCGCCCGGAACCGCTTCGGCAGCAGACCTCACCTGGTATCCGTGCTCGGCCGCCACCTTCAGAATATGCTCGCGCACGCTCTCGCTTATGCCTGGCTCGTTGGCAAGCACCCGCGAGACCGTTGAAACGGAGACACCTGCCAAGGCGGCGATGTCGGCCTGGCGCGGCCGTTTTGGTTTGATTTCGTTCATAACTCAAATATATGCAAATCGTGCAAATTTGCAATATCAACATAATTTGTTGCAAACGGAAATTATTTGCGTAATCTAGCCCGTGACATGCTCGAGAACCGTTGGAGGACGGCACGGGCAGGCGACAAAGGAGGATCATCATGCAGATCAATCGACGTTCATTTCTGATGGGCTCGGCCGGTGTGGCTACGGGCCTTGCCTTCGGCGCGGCCAGTGCCATCCCGGCCTTTGCGGAAGACGCGCAACTGCGTGCCATGTGGTGGGGTTCTAACGACCGCGCCAAGCGTACACTGGAGGTCGCAAAGCTCTATCAGACCAAGAACCCGGGCGTCACGATCGTGGGCGAGTCGCTCAGCGGCGACGGCTACTGGACGAAGCTCGCGACGCAAATGGCTGGCCGCGCGATCGCTGATGTGTTCCAGCTCGAGCCCAGCACAATCTCCGATTACTCCAAGCGTGGCGCATGCATGCCGCTCGACGAATTCGTTCCCTCGGCCCTCAAGGTCGACAGCTTCGGCAAGGATATGCTGAAGCTGACGACCGTCGACAACAAGCTCTACGGCATCGGCCTCGGCCTGAACTCCTTTGCGCTCTTTTTCGATCAGACCATCTTTGAAAAGGCTGGGCTTCCCGTGCCGACGCCGGACCTCACCTGGGACGAATATGCCAAACTGGCCGTCGAGCTTACAAAAGCAGCTGGCAAGGACAATTACTGGGGCGGTCCTTACGGGGCACGCTATGCCTACGTCTTCGATGCCTGGCTGCGCCAGCGCGGCAAGAGCCTTTACGCCAATGGCACTCTGGGCTTCGACGTCGAAGATGCCAAGGAGTGGTACAGCTTCTGGGAGGACCTGCGCAAGAAAGGTGGCACGGTCGCGGCCGATATCCAGACGCTCGACCAGAATACCATCGACACCAATTGCCTGGCGCTTGGCAAATCGGCAATCGGCATGGCCTATTCAAACCAGCTCGTCGGCTATCAGCTGATCTCGAAGAACAAACTGGCGATCACCATGCTGCCGCGAGAAAGCAAGGGTGGCCCCTCCGGCCATTACTACCGTCCCGCGCTTATCTGGAGCATTGGTGCGACGACGAAGAACGGCGAAGCGGCCGCCAAGTTCATCGACTTCTTCGTCAACGACATCGACGCCGGCAAGATCCTCGGTGTGGAGCGTGGCGTACCAATGTCGGCGACCGTCCGCGAGGCGATCCTGCCGAACCTTAACCCGACGGAGCAGGACACCGTCAAGTACGTCAATCTTCTTAAGGATCAGGTCGGCGATTACCCGGCACCTGCCCCGCTTGGCGCGACGGAATTCGACCAGCGCGTTCTTCGGCCCCTCGCCGACGAGCTCGCGTTCGAACGAACGACGCCCGCCGATGCCGCCGCTCGCTTGGTGGAACAAGGCAAGGCAACGATCAGAAGCTGAATCGAAGTCTCCTCCCGGAAGGCCCCGACCTCGTTAACCGACCCCTGAAGGTTGATTTCCAACTTCCAGGGGTCGGTTGAGCGTTGCGGGCTTTTCGACGAGGCGGCGGGTGCGGGCGCAAGCCGAACTGATTTTCCAACTTCCGGATCCGCCGATCGGCTGGGCGCGCCGAGACTAAGGGCGACCGATAAGCGGGCGCCCCCGAATGCTAGGGATGTGCGGGTTTGCCCTGCTCCAGCCTCTCTGTCGGGATCCGGAACCATGCCACGTAGAGTGCTGGAAGGAAAAGAAGCGTCAGTGCAGTACCGACGACAATGCCCCCCATCATGGCGTAGGCCATGGGACCCCAGAAGACTTCGCGGGAGATCGGAATGAGCGCGAGGGTCGCGGCCGCCGCCGTCAGCATGATCGGACGCATGCGGTGCTCCGTCGCCTCGATGACGGCGCGCCATGGAGGCACGCCTTCGCTGCGAAGCTGTTCGATCTGCACGACAAGTATGACAGAGTTGCGGATGAGGATCCCAATCAGCGCAAGCACGCCAAGAATTGCGACGAATCCCATGGGCGCGTTACTGGCAAGCAGTGCTATCACCACACCGATGAGTGCCGTCGGAGCCACTGCGAACACCAGGAACAACCTGCTGAAGCTTTGCAACTGGATCATGAGGATCGTCGCCATGGCAAACAACATCAGCGGCGCAACCGCAGCGATCGGCCCTTGCGCCTTCGCGCTTTCCTCGACGGAACCGCCATTGGCGATGCTGTAGCCGGCTGGAAGGCTCTTGCGGAACGCATCGACCTTGGGCTGCAGTTCGGTGACGATCGTCGCTGGCTGTGTCGGCCCGACGACGGCAGCCTTGAGGGTGATTGTCGGGGTGCGCGTGCGACGCCAGATGGTCGGCTGCTCCAGCTCGTAGCGGAAATTGGCAACTGCCGAGAGCGGTACCGATTTTCCGTTTGAGCCAGGCAGCTGAAGGTTCTGCAGCGTCTCGATGGAACCACGCTCCGAGGTTTGGGCCCTGCCGATCACGTCGATGAGATAGATGTTGTCCCTGATCTGCGTGGCCGACGATCCCTCCACGATCCCGTTAAGGGTCGTTGCAATGTCTTGCGACGATACGCCAAGTTGCCGCGCCTTGTCCTGCAGAACATCGACCTTCACCACACGCGACGGTTCATTCCAGTCAAAGGTCATGTTGGAGAGCAGTGGATGCTGGCCGACGATGCCGGCAAATTGCTGGGCGATATCGCGAACCTTCTGGATATCCGGCCCGCTGATGCGATATTGCACAGGCTTGCCGACCGGAGGCCCGATGTCGAGGAGCTTTACGAAGGCATCGGTTCCGGGGAAGGTTTTCGTCAGATAGTCCTGCAGTTCGCTCTTGACCTTGTCGCGAACATCAAGCCCCTTGGTCACGATGATCGTCTGCCCGAACGACACGTCGGGCGTCTGGACATCGAAGGACAGGATGAAGCGGGGAGCACCTTGTCCGACATAGCTCGTCCAGTGCTCTATATCCTTGTTGTTCGCGAGCATCTCCTGCTCGAACTTGGCCATCTGCCTGTTCGTCTCGGAGATCGAACTGTTGTGCGGCAAGTTCCAGTCGACGATCAGTTCAGGTCTGTCCGAGGAAGGGAAGAACTGCTGCTGCACAAGACCCATTCCACCGATGGAGAGCGCGAAAGCAACGACTGTCGCGCCGATCGTCATCCAACGCCACCGCATCGAAAGGTTCAAAAGCCAGGAAAAAGCTCTCGCCAGCCGGCCTTTCCGATCATGATGCGACTTCATCGTCTTCGGAAGGATGCTCACCCCTAAAAGTGGCGTGAACAAAACGGCGACGATCCATGAGACCAGGAGCGAGACGGCAATCACGACGAAAAGCGTGAAGGTAAATTCGCCCGCGGCACTGTTGTTCAAGCCGATGGGAATGAAGCCGGCGACCGTTACGAGCGTGCCCGTGAGCATCGGGAAGGCCGTAGACGTGTAGACGTGTGTTGCTGCCTTTTTCAGATCGTCTCCTGCCTCCAGCCGGGCAACCATCATCTCGACGGCAATCATCGCATCGTCGACAAGAAGGCCAAGTGCAATAATCAACGCGCCGAGCGAGATACGCTGCAGCGAAATGCCCGAATAGGCCATTACGAGGAACGTGATCGCCAACACGAGAGGGATCGAGATTGCAACGACCAGACCCGCGCGAACGCCAAGGCTGATGAAACTGATCGCAAGAACGATGACAACCGCCTCGAACAGGGCGCGCGTGAAGCCCGAGACTGCCTCGTCCACCACCTCGGGCTGATCGGAAACGCGTTGAACATCAACGCCGATCGGCAAATCGGTCACGACTCGCTCCATCTGCAGGTCGAGTGCCTTGCCGAATTCGAGCAGATTTGCCCCGGTCTTCATGCCGATGGCGAGACCGATCGCGGGCTGGCCATTGTATCTGAACAGTGATGACGGAGGATCGACATAGCCGCGCTTGATCGTGGCAACATCGGTCAGCGGAAAGAATCGGTCGTTAACACGCAGATTGATCGACCTCAGGCTTTCCTCAGACGTAAACTGACCGCCCACACGCAAGGCGATACGCTCGGGGCCGGCGTCGACGAAGCCCGACTGAGTGACGGCGTTCTGCGCCTGCAGCGTATCGATCACCGATTGCTGGTCGATACCAAGGGCCGCAATCTTTCGGGTCGAGAATTCAAGGTAGATCGCTTCGTCTTGCGCGCCGATAATGTCCACCTTTCCCACATTGGGAACGGTCAAAACCTTTGCGCGGGCGGATTCGACAAGGTCGCGAAGCTGGCGCTGCGTGAGTCCGTCGCTGGTGAACGCGTAGATATTGCCGAAAACGTCGCCGAAGCGGTCGTTGAAAAATGGCCCGACGACGCCGCTCGGAAAATCGCCTTTTATGTCGTCGATCATGTTGCGCACGCGCATCCAGGTCGGATTGACATCCCTGGCCTTAGTGGTCGGCAACAGTTCCACGAAAATCGTTGTCCGTCCGGCAACCGTCTCGCTGCGGGTGTAGTCAAGCGATTCCAGCTCTTCGAGCTTCTTCTCGATACGGTCGGTAACCTGCTTGGTCACTTCCTCGGCGGATGCACCTGGCCATTGCGCCTGGATGAGCATCGTCTTGATGGTAAACGCAGGGTCTTCTTCACGGCCGAGACCGATGTAGGAAAACGCGCCCGCAAGAATGAAAACGATCATGAAATACCAGACGAGCGAACGGTGCTCGAGCGCCCAGTCAGAAAGATTGAACTGCTTCACGGGTTCTCCCCTTGATCCACCCTGACAGCCTGGCCGTCGGTAAGCTTGTGTACACCGGCAACGACGACGCGTTCGCCCGGATTGACGCCTTCAGCGACGCGAATGTTGCCTCCTTCGGCAACGTCGGCGTCCATCTTGATCGCTCGCATGGAGACCTTGCCGGCCGTCGTATCGACGACCCATACATTGGGTTTCCCATCCTTCACCAGCACCGCGGACGACGGGAGCAGGATCAGTGGCTTAGCGGCAATGGTCGCAGTTGCCGTCACGACCGAGCCCAGGCGAAAAGCCGCCGGCGGATTGACGAGCGTTATCTTCGTTCGGCGTGTACGGGTCGTCGTCTCGGCTTCGGGTGCGATTTCTCTCACGACACCGCTAGCGCGAATGGTTGGGTCCAGCTGAAGGGAGATCTCGAAGGGTGATCCCACCTTGAGGCCGTCGAAGCTCGCATCCGGTATGTCAATGACCGCATCCCGATGATCGGGACGGGCAATGGAGGCGATGCTCTGGCCGGCGGCGACCACCTGGCCCACTTCCGCAGAGGTGGCCGTCACAACGCCATCGAATTCTGCGCGCAGTTGTGCATAGCTCAATTGTTCTTCAGCCTTGTCCAGATTGGCCTGGGCCTTTGCAACGGCAGCAACGGCGCTGCGCCGCCCCAGTTGAGCCTCTTCGAAAGCGGCCTCGCTTCCAGACCTCGTTTCGGTCAGGCTCCTTTGCCGCTCTTCCGTGGAAACCGCATTTGTCAGCTGTGCCTGCGCATTGGAAAGCTCGGACTGCGCGCTTCTGAGCGCAAGCTCCAGAGCCAGCGGATCAATGGCGGCAACGACGTCACCCTTCTTGACGATATCGCCGACGCTGACCTTGCGGGCTATAACCCGTCCGAGGACGCGAAATCCAAGTTCGGTCTCGATCCTGGCCTCGACTGTGCCTGGCAGGCTCAAGGACGAAGCGGCTGTTGATTTGGCGACAACGGAAAGAACGGGGCGGGGCGGTTGCTCAGGCGCTTCATCCTGCCTCTGACAAGACGACAGCAGCAATGCGCCGAGGAGCAGCAGCCCGGGTGTTGCACGGATACTCATTTCGCGGCTTCCTTGTCATATGAGACGATCTCGTTGGGCCGTAGAAATTTGGTGCCATCGGATACGACGATTTCACCTGGAGACACGCCCGCGCGTACGGCAAACCGGCCGGTACCGTAGCCGGAAACTTCAACCGGCCGTATGGACACGCTGAACGACGACGGGTCCACGACCCAAACGGCAGGCTGGCCGCCCTTCGAGGCCATTGCCGACCAGGGCAGCTCGATTGCATCCTGAGGGATGGAACGGAAGGTGCCGACGACCGGAGCGCCAAGCGGCATGTCCGGCGCCCCTTCGAGACCCACCTTCACCCTGATCGTTCCGGTCGATGGGTCGATGGTTGGCGAGATCTCGCGTACGGCCGCATCGACTTTCCGGGATGGAGTAGAAAGCAGGCCAACCGTAACCTTGTCCTCAAGCTTTCGTCCGAGGTAGAGGGATTCAAAGACGTTGAAGACTGCGTCGCGCGGTCCTTCATGGGCAAGCGTGAATATCCGTTGCGCGGCCTGCGCGACCTGGCCGATTTCGGCGTTCCGCGCCGTGATCACGCCATCGGCATCGGCGCGCAGCTCCGTGTAAGAGAAAGCGTCGCGTGCCGTGTCGAGCTGGGCTTGCGCCGATTTCACGCTTCCTTCGGCCCTCAGCAGCGCCTCCTGGGCCTGATCGAGCGCTGCACGGGTCGTGACCTGAGCCTTGAAGAGATTCTGCTGCCGATCGAAAGCCAACTGGGCTTGCGTCTGCTGGGCTTGAGCTGACTGCAGGTTGGCTGTGGCGACATCCAGATCGGCCTTCTGTTCCTCAGCGTCGATGCGGGCAAGCACCTGCCCTGCCTTTACGAATGCGCCGACATCGACATGGCGCTCGACGATCCGCCCGCTGACCCTGAAGGACAGGTCGCTCTGCACACGGGCGCTGACCTCGCCGGTGATGAAATTGATGTCGCCAGTCGGCGCAGCCTTCACGACGACAATCTGCACCCTCTTGGGCTTCACCTCATTCGTGGCCTGCTTCTCGCATGACGAAAGCGCAACTGCGCCTGTGGCCAGGAAGGCGGCGACAAGGATAGCTCTCATGAATTGACCTCTTGCATCGGTTCGCGCGATCGTTATAATTGACTGACTAATTAGTCAATAGAAATCTTCCGGCGCCGTGACTGCCTGTTGCCGCGCCCCGGAACGACGAGCAGCGCTCATAGGTGAGATATGCCTGATATGAAGAAACTGACGCGTGCAGAGCAGAAAGCTCGCCGCCCTGCACAGATTCTCGATGCGGCCTTTGAGGAGTTCGTGGAACGTGGCTACGTGGCCACACGCGTTGAAGACATCGCTGACAGAGTCGGAGTGACGAAGGGCACGATTTACGTCTATTTCGAAACCAAAGAGCAGCTTTTTGAAGCAATGATCAGGCACATCTCCGTGCCGTTCGAAGATCTCCTGGCGAGCGCGCATAAGCTAAGCGGAACATGTTCGGAGCGGCTTGAGAGCCTGATAGCGCTGCTCTACGATCATATCGTCGAGAACCGCAGATTGCGGGAGCTGATGAGGTTTGTCATTTCGGAGGGATCACGGTTTCCGCAAGTCGTCGATCGGCACCACGAAGAGTTCATCGACCCACTCAACGCTTATCTGCAATCTCTTATCGATGAAGGTGTAAAACACGGGGAGTTCCGGTCGGCGCCAGCGGCATTCGCCGACGCGGTAGTGGCCCCTGCCATCGCCATGCTGATTTTCACGCTTATCTTCAATGATCGAAGAGTTCTGGATAAGACGACTTACTTCGAAGCGCATGTCGATCTCATTTTGCATGGCCTGGTGGCTTGAACGCTTCATTCGCCCGGGCAAACTTCGGGGCTGCCGCTTCGTCCTGTGACGTTCTCGGCGAATGGTCGCCGCTCGTCCACGTCTCCAGAACGATTGCTTTCGCGCTCCGACCGAGGCGCAGACTGCGCCACCGCCACGATCACGCCATTATGACCGCCCGCCTGGCCGACATCGAACCGAAGACATGGTGGCGGCTGTCGACGGCACCTGGTTCTAAGCCTCTCGCTCTCTCCGTTCTCCGGCCGTTGCAAATACCGCGCTGGCGTCGCTGACAATTTCCACATGGGAATATGCCGCCTGCCCCGCGGCCGCGGCGTCCGCTCGCATGATCGCGGCAACGATCCGGCCGTGCTCCTCATAGGATTTCGCCAGACGCCCGGGCAGACGGAACTGCGCCCGCCGAAAAGGCGCGAGGCGCGCCCGCGTCTGGGTCACCATTTCGAAGACATGATCGTTATGCGCGCCGCGATATAGCCGGGTGTGAAATTCGGTGTTGTGGGCCGAATATTCTTCTTCCGCGCCGGCATGCACCAGCCTCATCGATCCTCGATGCATCAACTCAAGCGCGCGCCGCTCGTCGACCGTCATACGGTCGGCCGAAAGCCTTGCGCAAATCGCTTCGAGTTCCGCCATCGCCTCGAACATCGAGTGCAGATAAGCCTCTGTGACATTGGTAACGACAGCACTGCGGTTTGGCTCGCGCACGACCAAACCCATGGCGCCCAGCTCACGCAACGCCTCGCGCACCGGCGTGCGCGACACATCGAAACGAGCAGCGAGCGAGACCTCGTCCAACTTCGCACCCGGCAGGATTTCCCCTGTGACGATCATGTCGGAAATCGCCCGCACCATCTGCTCGACAGTGGTTCCGGTGCGGATCACTTCTCTACGCCTAGCCTGCTTCACCATGCGAATCTACTTACTTGAACACTTTGCATACAGATGCAGATCGGGGCCCCATAAGTCAAATTCTGTGGCGAAAATATTGTTAAGTTTTCACTTTCAGATGAAGAAGCCCTGGGGCTGTCACCGGCATACGGCACCAATTCGCAAGAATATTGAGCAGCATTAACTTACTGATTATTTTTTATGCTTCGGTGCGATCAATCTGTATGCACTTTTCAAGGATCGATTATCTGTTATGACGATACATGTTTTAAATCAATGCTTTGCGTTCTGGCATACGCATTGCATGCACTTTCTTGTACTCGTTCGCAACCGGCCCAACGCCGCAAGGAGCATCCTGATGACCAAACTCCTTTCCCTGAACCGCCGCAATTTCCTTCAGGCTTCCGCTGCCGGCGTGCTCGCCGGTGCCATGCCAGGCCTGATGAGCTCCTCCGCCGCAGCCCAAGCCGCTCTTACCGTCGGCTTCATCTATGTCGGCCCCAAGGACGACTACGGCTACAACCAGGCCCACGCGGAAGGCGCCGCCGTCATCAAGGCAATGCCGGGCGTGACACTGGTCGAAGAAGAGAATGTGCCCGAGACCGTCGACGTCCAGAAGACGATGGAATCCATGATTAACCTCGACGGCGCGACCGTGCTTTTCCCGACCTCCTTCGGCTACTTCGATCCCCACATGCTGGCCATGGCGGCCAAATACCCCGACATCCAGTTCCGTCACTGCGGCGGGCTTTGGCAGGACGGCAAGCACCCGGCCAATACCGGCTCCTATTTCGGCTATATCTTCCAAGGCCAGTATCTGAACGGCATCGCCGCTGGTCATGCGACAAAAAGCAAGAAGATCGGCTTCATCGCCGCAAAGCCGATCCCGCAGGTCCTGCAGAATATCAACGCCTTCCTGCTAGGGGCGCGCACAGTCGATCCCACCATCACCTGCCAAGTGATCTTCACTGGCGAATGGTCGCTCGCCGTCAAGGAAGCCGAAGCCACCAACGCGCTGGTCGACCAGGGCGCCGATGTCATCACCTGCCACGTCGACAGCCCAAAGGTGGTCGTAGAGACCGGCTCCGGCCGAGGTGCCTTCATCTGCGGTTATCACGCCAATCAAGGCCCGCTCGCCCCCGAAAAATACCTCACCGGCGCGGAATGGGCCTGGGGCAATGTTTACAGCGACTTCGTCAAGAGGGCGCAGGCCGGCGAAAAGCTTGGCAACTTCGTGCGTGGCGGTCTGAAGGACGGCTTCGTGAAAATGAGCGCGCTCGGTCCGGGCGTGTCCGAGGCAGGCCGAAAGGCCTTCGAGGCCACGCAGGCGAACATGATGAAGGGTGGCTTCTCGGTCTTCAAGGGACCGTTGAAGGATAACAAGGGCGATATCGTCGTGGCTGCCGACAAGAGCTACGCCGAAGACGCCATCGAGCTCGAAAGCATGAATTATCTGGTCGAGGGCGTCGTCGGGTCCACAGCGTAAACCGCAAAGGGAGAAGCGCCATGACCATCGAGGCCAACGATCCCGCAATGGCCATCGCTACCGAAAAACCGGCTTCCCTGCGTCCCGGACTCGAATGGATCGCTCGGCGCGCCGAGCCGATGGTCATCGGCCTCGCAGCCATCCTGATCGGTCTTGCAATCTTCTCCCTCTTCATCCTGGCGGTCGGCAAGTCGCCGGCCACCCTCTTCCAACTGATGTATACCGGCGGCTTCGGCAGCTGGTTCTCGGTTCAGAACAGCCTCAGCCGCGCCGCACCCCTTCTCCTGACGGCGCTCTGCGTCGCCCTGCCCGCCCGTCTCGGCCTCGTCATCATCGGCGGGGAAGGAGCGGTCGTGCTGGGCGGCGTTGCTGCCGCAGCCATGGCTCTGCCGCTCGCCGGAACAGCTCCGGTTTTCCTCAGTCTTGTTCTGATGGCAATCGCTGCCATGGTGGCCGGCGGTATCTGGATCGGCCTTGCCGGTTTCCTGCGCCACTACCGTGGCGTCAACGAAACCATCTCGTCGCTCTTGCTCTCCTATATCGCTATTGCGCTGATGAACCAATTTGTCGAAGGGCCGCTGCGCGATCCCGCAAGCCTCAACAAGCCGTCGACCAAGCCGCTGCCGGCCGAATACATGCTCGGCAATATTCCCGGCATGGATGTGCACTGGGGTCTGGTCGTCGGCGCTCTCGCCTGCATCATTTCCTGGGTGCTGATCGAAGCGACCAGCTACGGATTTGCGGCCCGCATCGCCGGCGGCAACGTGCGCGCCGCGCAGATCCAGGGCTTGGCCGTCGGCAAGCTGATCGTCGGATTTACCGCGCTTGCCGGCAGTTTCGCCGGTCTGGCGGGCATGATCGAAGTGGCGGCGGTACAGGGAAGTGCCAACGCTTCGCTGGCGGCCGGCTACGGTTATACCGGCATCCTTGTCGCCTTCCTCGCCCGCCACAACCCGCTGGCGATCATCCCCGTCGCCATCCTGCTCGGCGGCATCGATGCATCCGGCGGATTGATCCAGCGCCGTATGGGGTTGCCGGATGCGACGGTGCTGGTGCTCCAGGGAACCCTCTTCATCGTCATTCTTTTTTGCGAGACCTTCTACGGACGGTTCAAGATCTTCAATCCCGATCTTTGGAAGAGGAGCCGGTGATGGAGGAAGCAGCGATCGGTATCTGGGGCGTTCCACTGGCGATCTTCGCCGGCGCCATACGTGTCTCGACCCCATTCATCTTCGTGAGCCTCGGAGAGACGATCACCGAACGCTCGGGGCGTATCAACTTGGGGCTCGAGGGGACCCTCGTCTTCGGCGCGATGACGGCTTATGCGGTGGCAGTGATCACCGGTTCGCCGACCCTCGGCGTGCTCGCCGCCATAGTGGCGGGCGCGATCTTCGGGCTGATCCATGGCTGGATCTGCAAGTTCCCGAAGGTCAACGACATCGCCATCGGCATCGCCATGATGCAGTTCGGTCTCGGGCTCGCCTTCTTCCTCGGCAAGTCCTTCATACAGCCGGTGGCGCCGAAACTTCCCTCGATTTCGCTCGGCGGCTGGGCAAACTCTCCGCAGATCCAGGCCGCACTCAACATCAATGTGCTGTTTTTCCTTGGCGCAGCGCTGGCACTCTTCCTGTTCTGGGGGTTCAAGAACACCCGTATCGGCCTGATCCTGCGCGTCGTCGGCGACAGCACCGACGCGGCCCGGGCCATGGGCATCGACCCGGACCGGGTTCGCTTGCTGGCGACGGCCGCGGGCGGCGCTCTGGCGGCGATCGGCGGCGCGTATCTTTCGCTCTACTACCCCGGCTCGTGGAACGAAGGCATATCGTCGGGCCAGGGCCTGATGGCGGTCGCACTGGTCATATTCGCGCGCTGGAACCCGATCGGCTGCTTCCTGGCCGCGCTTCTTTTCGGCGGTGCCGGGGCGCTCGGCCCGGCGCTGCAATCGGTCGGCGTCACACAAGGCTACTACCTCTTCTACGCCGCGCCTTACGTGCTCACCCTCATCATCCTGATCGCCACGTCCTCGCCCACCCGCTCGCTCGCCGGTGCGCCGGGTGCGCTGTCGCTCACGAAATAACGGAGCTTTCCGATGAACGGGCTTGGCGGTCTCAACAAATCCGAATACGGCGTCGGCATCGGCCTCGTACAACTTCAGTTGCCGGTGACAGTCACCAGAGCCGACCTTGCACGCCAGACTCAGGTGATCGTCGAACTGGTTGCCAAGGCGCGGCGCAACCAGCCGGGCATGGATCTGGTCGTCTTTCCCGAATACGCCCTGCATGGCCTGTCGATGGACATCAATCCGGAGATCATGTGCACGCTCGACGGGCCGGAAATCGCGGCCTTCAAGCAGGCCTGCCGCGACAATCGGATCTGGGGCTGCTTTTCAATCATGGAGCTCAATGCAGGTGGGATGCCCTACAATTCCGGCATCGTCATCGACGAACAGGGCGAGCTCAAGCTTTATTACCGCAAGATGCATCCCTGGGTGCCGGTCGAGCCTTGGGAGCCCGGTAATTTGGGCATTCCCGTCATCAATGGTCCGAAAGGTGCCAAGCTCGCGCTCATCATCTGCCATGATGGCATGTTCCCGGAGATGGCGCGCGAATGCGCCTACAAGGGCGCCGAGATCATGATCCGCACGGCCGGTTACACGGCGCCGATCCGCGAAGCCTGGCGTTTTACCAACCAGGCCAACGCCTTCTGCAACCTGATGGTTACCGCGAATGTGTGCATGTGCGGCTCTGACGGCACGTTCGATTCCATGGGCGAAGGCATGATCTGCAATTTCGACGGCACGATCATCGCCCACGGGACCTCCAGCCGGCCCAACGAGATCATCACCGCTGAGGTGCGTCCTGACCTGGTGCGGGAGGCACGGCTCGGCTGGGGCGTGGAGAACAACATCTACCAGTTTGGCCATCGCGGCTATGTAGCAGTCGCCAGTGGCGCGCAGGATGGGCCCTACACCTACATGCACGACCTTGTCGCTGGAAAATACCGCCTGCCGTGGGAAGACGAAATAAAGGTCAAGGACGGCCGGTCCTGTGGTTTTGACGAGCCGACGCGCCGGTACGGCGAAGCCCTCAAACCTGCCGCGCAATAGGAGAGATAATGATGGACGCGATGGTCGAAACCAAAGGGCATTTTATCGACGCCGATCCGTATCCGTGGCCCTACAACGGCGCCTTGAGGCCCGACAACACGGCCCTCATCATCATCGACATGCAGACGGATTTCTGCGGCAAGGGTGGCTATGTCGACCACATGGGATACGATCTGTCGCTGGTGCAGGCGCCGATCGAACCCATCAAACACGTGCTTGCCGCCATGCGGGCCAAGGGCTACCACATCATCCACACCCGCGAGGGCCATCGTCCCGACCTCGCCGATCTGCCGCCCAACAAACGCTGGCGCTCACAGCGGATCGGCGCCGGCATCGGTGATCCCGGCCCCTGCGGCCGCATCCTGACGCGTGGGGAGCCCGGCTGGGACATCATCCCCGAACTCTACCCGATCGACGGCGAGACGATCATCGACAAGCCTGGAAAAGGCTCGTTCTGTGCCACCGACCTCGAACTCATCCTCAATCAGAAGCGCATCGACAACATCATCCTCACGGGAATCACCACCGATGTCTGCGTCTCGACGACGATGCGCGAGGCCAACGATCGCGGCTACGAATGCCTGCTTCTTGAGGACTGCTGCGGTGCGACCGACTACGGAAACCACCTCGCCGCCATCAAGATGGTGAAGATGCAAGGGGGCGTCTTCGGCTCCGTCTCCAATTCCCAAACATTTGCGAGTCAGCTGCCATGAGCATCGTTCGCGACACGCCCCTCCCCAAGGCCGGCAGGGCGGTCGGCATCGATACGCTCGGCATGACGATGCGCTTCGGCTCGTTTACCGCGCTCGACAACGTCTCGATCACCGTGCCGGCCGGCTCTTTTCACGCGCTCCTCGGCGAAAACGGCGCCGGCAAGTCGACGCTCGTCAAATGCATCATGGGCTTCTATCACGCGACATCCGGCTCGCTGTCGGTCGACGGCCACGAGGTGGCAATCGCCTCACCCAAGGATGCCGCGACTTATGGGCTGGGCATGGTCTACCAGCATTTCACACTGGTTCCCTCTCTGACTGGCGCAGAAAACCTGGTCATCAGCCGTACCGAGGTACCCGCGGTGATCAACTGGGCGAGGGAACGCCAGGATCTGGCGATTTTCATGGAACGCATGCCGTTCAAGATTGCGCTCGACAGGCCGGTGAGCGAGCTTGCCGCCGGCGAAAAACAGAAGCTCGAAATCGTCAAGCAGCTCTATCTCGGACGCTCCTTTCTCGTGCTCGACGAGCCGACCTCCGTGCTGACCCCCGCTGAAGCCGACGAGATGCTCGCCATCGTGCGCGGCATGACCGAAAGCGGCGCACTCACCGTGCTGATGATCTCCCACAAGTTCCACGAGGTGAGGAAATTCGCCGACGCCTGTTCGATCTTGCGTCGCGGCAGGCTGGTCGGCACCGGGAAGGTGGATGAACTGTCGACCGCCGAGATGGCGGCGATGATGATCGGCGACGTCAAGCTCGCCGAGCTCGACAGTCGTCTGCCGGTGGCGGCATCGGCAAGACCCGTGCTGACCTTAAGCCAGGTGAAAGCCCCGGACCGGTCCGGCCTGAAGACGATCGAAATCGACGAGCTTATCGTCCGCTCCGGCGAGATCGTCGGCATTGCCGGCATTTCAGGCAACGGTCAGAAAGAGCTGACAGAAATTCTTGCTGGCCAGCGCCCGACCGATACCGGCCAGGTCATGGTCAATGGCAAGGTATACGGCGCTACCCGCGAGGAGACCCGAGACAATAAGGTGCGTTTCATCCCTGAAGAGCCGTTGCAGAATGCGTGCGCGCCGAAAATGACCGTCAGCGAGAACCTTGCCTTCCGCAGCTTCGACCTGAAGCCGGACGGCAAGGACGCGATCTGGCTGAACAGGGGCAGCATGAAGAAGCGTGCGTCGGCACTGATCTCCGACTTCAAAGTCAAGACGGCCTCTTCCTCCTCGCCGATCGCAGCGCTATCGGGCGGCAACGTGCAGCGTGCAGTGCTGGCCCGCGAACTGACCGGCGATGTCGATCTGCTCATCGTCTCGAATCCCTGTTTCGGACTTGATTTCTCGGCCGTCGCCGAAATCCGCGCCCGCATCATGAAGGCCCGCAATGCCGGAGCCGCCGTTCTTCTTCTTTCCGAGGATCTCGACGAGCTCCTCGAGATGTCGGACCGCATCGTGGTACTGTCGGAGGGCAAGTTCGTCTACGAGACGCCGGCGCGTACGGCCGATATCGGCATCATCGGCGCGCATATGGCGGGGCATCACTGATGGTCGCAATCAAGGCAGAACCCTTTCCCTTTGCCGTCAAGCCGGGCGCGCTGGCGCTGATCGTCATCGACATGCAGCGCGATTTCGCCGAGCCCGGCGGCTTCGGCGCGTGCCTCGGCAATGATGTCAGCCGCATCACCAAGATCGTGCCGGACGTGAAACGTCTGCTCGAAGGTTTTCGCGCGGCCCGCCTGCCGGTCATCCATACGATGGAATGCCACCGGCCGGATCTCTCAGACCTGCCGCCGGCCAAACGCGACCGCGGCAATCCCTCGCTCAGGATCGGCGACGTAGGCCCGATGGGCCGCATCTTAATCTGTGGCGAACCCGGCACTTCAATTCTTCCGCAAGTGGCACCCATCGACGGGGAAGTGGTGATCGAAAAGCCTGGCAAGGGGGCCTTCTACGCCACCGAACTCGGCGACGTGCTGAAGGAAGGCGGCATCAAGCAGCTCGTGTTTGCAGGCGTCACGACCGAAGTCTGTGTCCAGACGACTATGCGCGAGGCAAATGACCGTGGCTATGAATGCCTGCTCGCCGAGGAGGCGACGGAGAGCTATTTTCCCGAATTCAAGGCCGCCGCAATGGCAATGATCCGCGCCCAGGGCGCGATCGTCGGCTGGACTGCCCATGTCGACGACATCCTGGAAAGTATTGCCCATGCCTGAAACGACCCGCGAACTGCTTACATCGGAGGGTTGGAAGGATCTGGAATTCGTCCGCTTCCGCGATGGAGTCTCCATTCACTGGATCAGACCTTTCCAAGGCGACCAGCCGGGCGTGGCCCTCCTGAAGTACGCGGCCGGCGCCTCGGTACCGCGCCACCGGCATGAGGGGCTTGAAACCATCCTGGTACTCGACGGCGTACAATCCGACGAGACCGGCGATTACGGCCGCGGCAGCTATCTCGTCAACGCGCCAGATACCGAACACTCCGTCTGGAGCGAGACGGGCTGCGTCGTACTGATCCAATGGGATCGCCCCGTAAGAATACTGGAAGAGGAAAGGGTATGAACTGGGCGATACCGGCATCTTCATTCGCCTCGCTGAAAAGATACAATTTTGGCCGAGGCGACCAAACTCGAAGCCTTCATCCGGCAAATCCCTGGCTCATTGGCCCATACGAGCACGCGCTGATGCTTGAGCCGCCCGGATCAGTCCTTGATACTGGGAATCCTTGTCAGGATACCAGGGCATCTGTCCTATATCGGCGAAACCTGGGATCGTTTCCATATGCTGCACCATGCGCCGGCGCATCGCCTCGTCTGGCAAGGGGCCGTACATGGCCTGGACATTGTCCTCGGCATGCTCCGGATTCGAAGTACCACATAGCACTGTGGTGACGGCTGGATGGGCCATGACCCACTTCAGGAAGAACTGCGCCCAGGTCGCGGCGTCGAATTCCCGAGCGAAGTCCGGCAGCGGGCGACCTTCGACCACTTTCATCAGGCGCGCCTTTTCGAGCGGAAGGTTGATGAGGACGCCAACCCCGCGGTCTGAAGCAGCCGGCAGCAGGCGCCGCTCGGCGCTGCGGTTGAAGATCGAATAGTTCGTCTGAATGAAATCGACACCGCCACGCTCGACAAGATCGGCGAGCTGATCCTGCGCGCCGGTTTCATGGTGGGTCACGCCGACGTACCGAATGCGACCTTCCTTCTTCCAGGCCTGCATCAACGGAATGACGACAGGTGCGTTGACGATGCTGTGGCACTGCATGAGGTCGATTGTGTCGCGCCAGATGCGCAGCCTCGACTGCTCGAGACTTGCAACAGCGTGGCTCTCGTCGCCGAGATATTCGCCGGTCGACCAGATTTTGTTGGCGACGAAAATCTCGGATGCCTCTGGTGTACCCGCAAGGAACGCGCCAACGGAGACTTCCGCCGACCCGTAGAGGGGCGACGTGTCGACGACCCGACCACCACCCGCGACGTAGCGTCGAAAGACCTCGCCAAGGTTGCTGCGATCATCGCCTGGGCGGGCGTCGAAGGTCAGGAAGGTGCCGAGACCAAGTGTCGTGAGGGTCTGCTCCGTTCTCGGAATTGTTCGCGTTCGTGCAGATGCGGTGGGGGCCGTCGTGGCTTGCACGCTCGCTTGGCCTTGGGCCAGGGTCCCACCGGAAATGAACGGTGTTGCAGCCAGTATTGTGGCCCCGGTGCCTAGAGTACCGATGAAGCCGCGCCGGCTGAAACCGGAATCCTGCTGTTCGCTCATGCAATAGTCTCCTCTTTTGTAAGTTTGCCCGATGCACGGACTTCGGCGCATCGCCGGCTGGGCGATCGAACCACCTCCCTCCGGGCGGTATTGTTCGTGGCTGGCGGTGTCAGGCGACGCCCCGTTGGCGCGCACGGCAGGTCACTGCCGCTGAAATACCCATGTCTCAGACCACGAAGTCGAAGCGCGCGAACTGGCCGTCGCCCGCGGGGCTGATCGTCATGAGCAGCGTCTCATCGAAGATCCGATCGCGCACGTTGCCCGGCTCGCCCGGAAAGAAGAGCTGCGTCGTAAGCACATCTCCGCCCGGCCGTTGGACTCTGAAATGGAAGTGTCGCGTGCGTCCCGGATACAGCGCCGGCACGACGCTGTTGAACCACCAGCGTCCCTGCTCGTCAGCGAACTGATGTCCCCGCAGACGGAAACCCTGACGATCGTACTCGCCGTTTTCATCCGCTTGCCAGATCTCGACAAGGCTACGCGGTATGGGGCGACAGCGATCATCGAGGACGTAGCCGGCGACGGTGATGCGCTCACCGCGGGGCGCCTCCAGATAGAGATCCTGCTTCAGCGGTGAGTTCGGCTTGAAGAACGGGCCGGCCTCGCGAGCCGGCGTCGGTTCATCTCCGTCGGCGCAGGCGCGTGTCAGCGGCAGCAGCGGCGCCTCCTGGCCGAAAGCCGTGGCTCCGGCCAGCGGCACGAGCGGCATGGCGAGAAAACCCGATAGAAGTGCGCGCCTTGATGACGTCATTGCAGGGCCTCCATGCTTCACCGGATTAGAACTGCCAATTGACCGGAACCCAGGCATAGCCGGCGTCCGTCTTGAGCATTCGGCCAAGGCCCGGGAACGGGTAGTGGAAGCCGAGAACGAGGAGCCGGTCTGCCGCCGCCATGTCGAAGATGCGGCGGCGGGATGCGAGCGCGGTGTCTTTGTCGCGATCTGGCCCAGGCACCCAGGGCCGGTCGACATTGACGATCGGGTGGTAGGCGAGATCGGCGGTCAGCAGGAGCTGGTCGTTCCCGGATTGAACAAGGAAGTTCGCCATGCCGGGGGTGTGGCCGAATGCCGGAAGCGTGCTCAGCCCGGGGACGATCTCCGCGCCGGCTTCATACAACTCGATCTCGTCGATGACGGGTTCGATGCTCCGCTTGATGGCCGCTGCGAAATTGCTGCGGAAGTCCTCAGGCACCGGCATATAGGAAAGGTCTGGATTGTTACGGACGAAGAAGTCCCAATCGGCCCGAGGCGCAAAGACGCTCGCCCGCGGAAACGCCTTGCCGCCATCCGCGGTTCGAAGATTGCCGACATGGTCGGGATGCGTGTGCGAGACAACCACAACGTCGATGTCCTCGGGCCGCAAACCAACGCCGGCCAGGTTCTCGAATATGCGGCCGCCTTGCGGACCCATGGTCTGGCCGGCTCCGGCCTCGAGGAGGATCCGCCTGCCATTCGTCTCGATAAGCAGCGTGTTGAGATTCAGCGTCATACGTTCGGTCGGCAGGAAGGCACGTCTCAGAACATCCTGCAGTTCCGCCTCCGGCGCATTGCTGGCGTAGACCCGCGGAGGGCCACCGATCAGCCCGTCGCTCAACACGGTCGCTGAGATGTCGCCGACGCGAAAGCGGTAATGGCCGACATTTCCGCCCTGAATTCCGGGCGACGCGACGGGAGCAGCCTGTACAAAGGCCGTGCCGGTCGGCAAGGCCAGTCCCGCCACGGCCGACGCGGCTGTCAGCATGATCTTCCTGCGATTCAGTGTGATTTCACCCATAGTTCTGATCCCGTTCAAATACATGCTCGCGCGTTGGCGGGGCCGCGATGACCGTTGGCGCCGCCTCGCGGCATGTTCTCTAGGGATGACACAGATCGGGCGCTCGGATAAGCTAATCAAAACGAATCAACTTATTAAGTAGGACTTTGCAATGCGGCCACTGCGCCTTGACAGCTTGGAGATCTTTGAAGACGTCGTACGCTGTGGCGGCTTTCGAGCCGCCGCGCTTGGCAGGGGCGTTTCTTCGTCCGCCATCAGTCAATCGATCAGCGTCCTTGAGGAAGCGCTGGGCATCCGGCTGCTGAACCGAACGACACGCAGCGTCGCGCCGACTGAAGCGGGCGAGAAGCTTCTGGAGCGTCTAAGGCCCGCCCTTTACGACATCAGGACAGCGATCGACGATCTCAACCAGCTTCGCGATCGCCCATCCGGCACCGTGCGCATCAATGCACCGGGTCCGGCCGCCGATCACATCCTGTGCCCTTTGGCCTTTGAGTTCATGAAGATCTATCCCGACGTCAACGTCGAGATCGTCAGCGACGCTGCGATTATCGATATCGTGGAGCAGGGTTTCGATGCTGGTGTGCGCTTCGGGAATCAACTTGCCCAGGATATGATCGCCATGCCCCTCGGCCCCGCCCTGCGATATGCGATCGTGGCCTCGCCCGATTATCTTCGCAGCCGCGGTCGACCCGGCTCACCGCGCGATCTCTTGCAGCACGACTGTATTCGTCGCCGTTTCCCCGGCGGAACCATGGTGACGTGGAAATTTGAAAGGGAAGGCGAGGAAGTGGAAATCACCCCGAAAGGTCGGTTGACACTGAGTTCAGCGCATCAAGAGCGCCAGGCCGCGCTTGCGGGATCGGGCATCGCTCACCTGTTTGAGGATTATGTTCGTGATGATGTCGAACAAGGCAGAGTTATCGAATTGCTCAGCGACTGGAAACAGAAGCTGCCGAGTTGGTACCTGTATTATCCGAGCCGGCGGCATACGAGCGCAGCCGTGCGGGCTTTCCTCGGATACATCCGTAACCAGTGATCCTCCTCACGTCGCCGCGATGGTTGCTGCACTTAACCGTGCACAAGATAACCCACTAGCGTCGGAAAGGTGCTCACAGGCCCTCCCCTTCCTCGTCGCTTGGCTGCAGCGATATCCGGCGTTTCCTGCTCCCTCAATGAAGGCCGTATGCCTGCGAATAGAGCACATTTTGCTGACAATTTCCCGCAGTTTCAGAAGCCTGATTCTCTGCCGCAGGGCTTTGACCCAGCAAATTCCGGCCGTTTCACTGCAACGGTACGGACACGTTTCCAGTCCATCCCGTCAACGAGGGCAAGGAGCTGCGCGTGATTGAGATGCACACGGACAGGCCCGATCTTTGGCCAAACGAACCGATTTTTTTCCAGACGCTTCGAATAGAGGCACACACCGGAACCATCCCACCAAGCGATCTTAATTCTGTCTGCTCTCTTGGCGCGAAAGACATAGAGCGCTCCGCTGAATGGATCGTTGCCAGCATCGCGCACCAGCGACAGAAGGCTATCGGGACCTTTGCGGAAGTCCACCGGGTGGCTTGCAAGAAACACCTTCGAACCGGCCGGGATCATGCGGAGCGCACCGCACGGATCACCCGAACAAGATGAGCCTCATCGGTCTCGGCAGCTGTGCGGATTACCGCATCACCGATGATGATGTCGACCCCGGAATAATTGCTGGATGATGGTGTCGGTAAGAGACCGGCGGTTTCATTCGCCGGCAAAGCCGCGGCTCACAGCCGGGCATTGCGTCGCCATGTAAATGATTGTGACGGATCAACGCCGATGCGCCGGGCTATCGCCGAAACGCTCGGGCCCGGCTGCATCGTCTTAGCGACCGCCTGCGCCTTGAACTCGTCCGACCATTGCCGCCGGACTTGCCTCGGCGCACCTTCCAGAGGACTGGCGACAGCTTCAGTCAATTGGAAAGTTCTATGTTCAGACATGGGAGCAGACATAGAAGTTCACGCCCGAGTTCATTCATAAGCATCCGGCGAATTCAGCAGTATCAATAAATCCACCAAAGTGCCTTCGTGCCTTCGCCAGATGGGATGGATTCACCGCTAAAAGCCCTGCTGCGGGGATGCTTCTCAGCCGCATCGACGGCCGCGAGGCGGCGCGCCACCACGTCCTGATTTAGCCGCATTGCAGAGTTTGGGGGAGTGTTTGACCGAGGGCCAGGTCGGCTCGTCGCTTCCAGGGGAGACCACGCGTTTTCCGGCCGCCAGAACGCACAAAGCCCGCCGTGTGGCGGGCTTTTTGTGTATCTGGTTGCGGGGGCCTGATGGCACGGAGACTTGTCATTTCGCATTGGTCGCGGCACCTCAAGCGGGAATCAAACCTGCTACAGGAAATCGCGAGGGCCGATACATGCTGATGAACGAGGCCTTGATCGGTCTAAAGCAGCGAACCGGGCCAAGCTGGTAAAGGTCCGTCGTTCAGGGACCGGACGGGCACTTCAGCAAGGATCCGAACCGGCCGTTCTATTCCGCAACCGCGTCCCTGAGCCAAGTACGGAAGGATCGGAAGCTGTGGGATCGAAGTTTCGGCTCGGCGAACAGGAAGAAATAGTGCTCATGCACCATGTTTTTCTCGAACAGAGCGATAAGCTGGCCTTCCGCCAGTTCCCGTTTCACCAGCCTTTGGCGGACGATGGCAATGCCGAGCCCTTCGACGGCGGCCGTCGGCTCGAGACCGGAACTCTCCATGTCGATGAAGCGCGCATGGGCGAATATCCTTGGCGAGCGGGGGCCGAGCCAGCGTTCCCAGTTGCGGGTGAATTCGGCCGAGCGCAAAAGCGTATGATGCTCGAGATCATCGGGGGTTTCGAGTTTCGGCGCCCGGCGCAGGTAAGAGGGGCTGCAGACCGGCGTCAGGTCGGCATCGCCGAGAATTTCGCAGAGGACGCCCTTGCGATCGATTGCCTCGCCGACGTGGATTGTGCCGTCGACGCTATCGATGTCCTGCGCGCCGGTAACGAATTTCACGACAATATCGGGGTTGCGGGCATAGAGCGTGCCAAGCGCCGGCATGATGCACTTCTGTAAAAAGACGCGCGGGCTGCCGATGACCAGCGGCCGTCGCTCGATACCGACGGCGAGATCGCTCGTCACGCCGCGGATCGTATCGAGCGAGGCATGAATCTTCGTCCAATAGACTTCGCCGGCCGGCGTAAACGCGATGCGCCGATGCACCCGCTCAAAAAGCTCGCACCCCAGAAAGGCTTCGAGATTCTGGATCTGCCGGCTCACAGCGCCGGCTGTCAGACAGAGTTCGTTCGCCGCCTTGACGATACTCATATGACGCCCGACCGCATCGAAAACAGGCAGCGAGGTCATCGGCGGCAGGCTGCGCCCAGGTCTCTGTGCCATCTTTGCCTCCCCTCGGTTTCCCATAACTTTTCGTTGAGAAAAACTCAATACAGAGGAAATAAAATCGATTTTTTGCCAAGTGGCGCGGCGCTACGGTCACCTCCAGAAAAAATGGGAGGAGAACCATGAAACGTCTGTCACTGGCAAGCCTGGCTTCGGCGCTTGCAACTGCCACCACGCTCGCCGCCGTCCCGGCCTCGGCCGAACAACTGCGCGTCGGGCTGGCCGCGATCGCGACCTCGGTCGATCCACATTTCCACCGCGCCGGCTACAATTTCGACCTTCGCGAAAACGTCTCGGATGCGCTCGTCTATAACAACGGCGTCAGCGGCAGCGTCGAGCCGCGTCTGGCGCAATCCTGGCGCATCGAAGGCGACACGAAATGGGTCATCACCCTCGAGCCGAAGGCCAAGTTCGATGACGGCAATCCGCTCGGAGCCGACGATGTGATCTATTCGCTCTGCCGGGTGCGCAACGTTCCCAACAGCCCCGGCCTCTTCTCGAGCTTCATCGCCACGATCTCCGGCATCAAGGATCTGGGCGACGGCAAGATCGAAATCAGCACCAAGAAATCCGATCCGAATCTTCTGCGCAGCCTCAGCAATATCGGCATTGTCGAAAACCCGACCGGCCGCACGCTGACCTATGACGACACGACCTGCGGCAACGACAACTGGCTGGATACGGCCGGCTTCAACAACGGCGGCATCTCACCGGGTATCGGTCACTACAAGGTCAAGAAATTCACGCCGGACGTCGAAATCACGCTGGAGCGGAACGAGCAATACTACGGAACGCCGGCCGCCTATGATTCCGTTCTGGTCAAATCCCTGCCCGACAACAGCGCCCGCATCGCAGCCTTGCTCGGCGGCTCGGTGGACGTCATCAATGCCGTGCCGATCAACAGCATCGACAGCATCCAGTCCTCCGACAAGCTGCATCTTTCCTCCATGCCGTCGACGCTCCTGATCTTCCTGCTGCCCGACCAAGGCCAGGAGCCGACCCCGAAAGTCTCCGGCACCGATGGCAAGAACCCCTTCCTTGATCCGCGCGTGCGCCGTGCGCTAAACCTTGCCATCAACCGCGACGAGATCGCCGAGACGATCATGGGCGGCATGGCGCAGCCGGCGAGCCAGATCGTCGTCGACGGCATATTCGGCCACAATCCGACCATCGAGCCGTTCCCATATGATCCGCAAGAGGCGAAGCGCCTGCTCGCCGAAGCCGGTTATCCGAACGGCTTTTCGCTGACGCTGAACGCACCGAGCGACCGCTACGTCAACGGCGCGCAGGTGGCTCAGGCGGTCACGGCGATGCTGTCGCAAGTCGGCCTCAACGTGACGCTCGAGACCTTCCCTCTCAGCATCTACTTCACCAAGGCGAGCGCCTACGAATACAGTTTCTATCTCGCCGGTGCAGCCGCCGATACCGGCGAAGGCCTCAGCCAGATGATCAATGCCGTCGGCACCCGCAACCCGGATCGCGGCTGGGGCGGCGCCAATCGCGGCCGCTATTCCGGCCCGGAGACCGACAAGTTCCTGGAAGAGGCACAGTCGATGCTCGACGACGCCAAGCGCGAGGAATTGCTCCGCGCCGCCGTCGCCCAGGCGCGCAAGGACGAGGCTTTGGTGCCGCTCTATCACGAGTTCGGCGTCTGGGGCGTGCGCAACGGCGTGCATTTCGACGCCAATGCCAACCTGACGAACATTTTCTACACCGCACGTCCCGAATAAACGCGGCGACCTGGCGAGGCGGTTCCCTTCCGCCTCGCCCTTTCCTCACGAAAGTTGAAAGCCAGATGGGTACTGAATTCAACGACGTGCTCGCGTCGCAATACGACTATCGGGGATTGCGGGAAGCCTTCGCGGCGCCGGCGCTCTACCAGGCCTTCCTCGATGTCGAGAAGGCCGTGGCGCTCGCCCAGGGCGAACTCGGCATGATCCCGGCGGCCTCCGCCAAGGTTATCGCTGATCACTGCCGCTACCAATGTCTCGACATGCGGCGGCTGGAAGAGGCCTACCGCACGACCCGGCACCCGCTGATGCCGCTCATCAACGATCTCGTGAGGCTCTGCGGGCCCGAGCACGGCGGCTATGTCCATTGGGGCATCACCACGCAGAACGTCATCCAGACCGGCCTGCTGCTGGTCGCCAAGCGCGCCCAGACGGTGCTTGACGGACTGCTTGCCGATATCCTGCGTCATCTCGGCCGTCATGCCCGCGACCATGCCAATACGGTCATGGCGGGGCGCACCCATTACCGCCATGCCGTGCCGATCACCTTCGGCTTCAAGGTCGCCGTGTGGATCGAGGAATTCCTGCAGGCGGCGGAGCGGCTGAAGGAAGCCGAAAAGCGGGCCTTCGTCGTCATGACAGGCGGCGCCGTCGGCTGCTTTTCGGCGCTCGGCCGGGAAGGTCCCGCCGTCCAGTCACGGGCCGCGGCCCTCCTCGGCATGGGCGAGATGGCTATCCCCTCACGGGCGATCCGCACGCATATGTGCGATTATGTCAACGCGCTCAGCCTGACGGCCTCCGTCTGCCACAAGATCGCCGAGGAGGTCTATCAGAGCACCTCGGAAGAATATGGCGAGTTGCACGAGGGCCGCATCGACGGCACCATCGGCTCCTCCACCATGCCGCAGAAGATCAATCCGATCCTCTGCTACGGCATCGTCGCCAACAGCAACCGGCTCTATTCCTGCGCCGGAATGCTGATGGCGACGGCGCACCGGCCCTTCGAGTCGGACGGGAGCGCCAACCAGATGTTCGAGGACGGACTGGTCGAGGTCGTCGGCGCCATTTCCGAAATCCTCGTGCGAACCGAACTCCTGGTGCGCGATCTGCGGGTCGATATGACGCGAATGCGGGCCAATCTCGACCTGTCGCATGGTGCGATCTTCGGCGAGTATGTCATGATGCAGCTCGGCAGGACGCTCGGCAAGCACAAGGGACACGAACTGGTGCATGACGCGGCGATCGCCGCCGCCGACGGCAGGGCGCCGTTCCTGCAAGAGCTCGCGCATCTGCCTGATGGCGCCGCCCTCGCGTCCGATATCGAAAGCCGGCTCGAACAGGGCAATATCGGCGGCATCTGCGCCGAATACGCGCTGCATTTTGGATCGCTGGCCGCTGATATCACGGAGGCGATCCCGACAGCCGAAGAACGCAACATCAACGTCTATCTGAAGGCCGCCCGCTGATGCTCTCCTTCGTGCTGCAACGCCTGCTGCAAAGCGTGATCGTCGTCCTCATCCTGTCGATCGTGCTCTTCGTCGGGGTCTGGATGATCGGCAATCCCGCCGACATCCTGATCTCCTCGGAAGCCTCGGAGGCCGACAGGCTGGCGGCGATCGCCGCGCTCGGCCTCGACAAGCCGCTCTGGCAGCAATATCTAGTCTTCCTGGGCAACGCCGTGCAAGGAGACTGGGGCGCCTCCTTCGTCTACAAGGAGCCGGCGATCAGCATCATCCTGCAGCGCCTGCCGGCGAGCCTGGAGCTCGGTGCGGTCGCCTTCCTCATCGCCGTCACGGTTTCCGTGCCCGCCGGACTTTATTCGGGGCTGCGGCCGCAATCGCCGGTCGGTCGCGGCGTCATGGCCTTCTCGCTGATCGGCGTCAGCATTCCGACCTTCTGGCAGGGCATGCTGCTGATCGTCGCCTTCGGCATCGCGTTGCCGATCCTGCCGGTCGGCGACAGGGGCCAGGTCGCCACCCATCTCGGCATCACCAGTAGTCTCTGGACACTCGACGGCTGGTCGCACATCGTCATGCCGGCGTTCAGCCTGGCACTCCTGAAGATGTCGCTGCTGATGCGCGTCACCCGCGCCGCGACGATGGAGATCTCCCGCCTCGACTTCGTCAAGTTCGCCTATGCCAAGGGCGTGCGCACCCGCAAGGTGATCGTCGGCCATATCCTGCGCAACGCGCTTGTGCCGCTAATAACCGTCACCGGCATCGAGCTTGGCAACCTGCTGGCCTATGGCGTCATCACCGAAACGGTCTTCTCCTGGCCGGGGCTCGGCAAACTTCTCATCAACTCCATCAAGGTTCTCGACCGGCCGCTGATCGTCGCGCAGCTCACCTATACGGCGCTGCTCTTCATCGCCATCAACTTCATCGTCGACGTCCTGCATATGGCGATCGATCCGCGCGTCAAATCCGTCCTGGGGCAACGCACATGAGCACCATCGGTTTCAGGGATTTCGCGGGCCGCTTCGCCGAAAGCCGCGCCGCCGTCGTCAGCCTTCTCGTCTGTCTCGCCTTCGTGTTCTGCGCGCTCTTTGCACCGCTGATCTCGCCGACCGACCCCTACGACCTGACCAAGCTGCAGCTTTCAAACGCGCTGAAGCCCGCCGGTTCGAAAAGCGTGCTGTCCGGCGAGGAAGTCCGCGCCACCGTCCGCGTCGAAGGCGCCACGACCTCGGTCCAGCCCGCCGCCGCGGCGCAGGCCCGCCAGACGATCGCCCCCGCCTCCTGCGGCGAGAACTGTCTCGATGTCGGCGTGGAACCGGTAGGAACGCCGCTCGCCAGCCTGCAGATCCGCAACCTGCCCGCCGGCGTCACTGTCGTGGGCGCCAAGAAGCACATCGTCCAGCCCTGGTGGACCGTCACCGATCCCAAGGACGGCAAGGTCCGCCTCAGCGGCACGCTTCCGGCGAATTTCACGTTTGTCGCCATCGCCAAGTCGGCGGACCAGGAAACCGGCTTCGTCTTCCACCTGGGAACCGACAGCTTCGGCCGCGACATGCTCTCGGCGACCCTCTACGGCATCCGCATCAGCGTCTTTGTCGGCCTCGTGGCGGCCGGTGCCGCCCTGGTGGTCGGTACCGGGCTCGGCCTGCTGTCAGCCTGGCGGGGCGGGTTGACGGACGCCATCATCATGCGGGCCGTCGATTTCATGCTCGGCCTGCCGGCGCTCCTCGTCGGCCTCGCGATCCTCGCCATCCTCGGCAACGGCGTCAGCAAGGTGGTGCTCGCCATCGTTATCGTGCAATGGTCCTACTATGCCCGCACGGCGCGCTCCTTCGCCATGAGCGAGCTCGGCAAGGAATATGTCGAGGCGGCGCGATGCCTGCGTCTTTCGCCGACCCGCATCATGCTGCGCCATGTGCTGCCGAACTGCATGCCGCAGATCATCGTACTCTTCACGCTGAACATCGCCGCCGCCATCTCGCTGGAATCGTCGCTGAGCTTCCTCGGCGTCGGCCTGCCGCTGACCCGTCCCTCGCTCGGCATGCTGATCGCCAGCGGCTACGAGTTCATCTTTTCGCACAAGTACTGGATCAGCATCTATCCGGGTGTCGCTCTCCTGGTGATGATCGTCGCCATGAACCTGCTCGGCGACCGGCTACGCGATCTCAACAACCCGCGGCTCGACCGCTAGAGGAGCCGGAGATGGCGGAACCCTTCTTTCAGGTCAACGGCCTCAATACATGGTTTTTCACCCGCCAGGGTGTGATCAGGTCGGTGCGCGACATTTCCTTCGACCTTCGCCGCGGCGAGGTGCTTGGCATCGTCGGCGAATCCGGCTCGGGCAAGTCGGTGACCGGCATGTCGATCATGGGCCAGATCGACGAGCCCGGCCGCATCGTCTCCGGCTCGATCGCCCTCGATGGCGAGGAACTGACGGCGCTCTCCTTCGACGCGATGCGCGCCTATCGCGGCCGCAGGATCGCCATGGTCTTCCAGAACCCGCTGATGACGCTGGATCCCCTGATGCGAGTGCGCGACCAGATGTACGAGGCGATCTGCGAGCACGAAAGCGTCTCCCGCGCGGAGATGCACGACCGCTGCGTCAACGCGCTGAAGGCCGTCGGCATCCCCTCGCCCGAGGAGCGGCTGAACGCCTATCCGCATGAGATGTCCGGCGGGATGCGCCAGCGCGTCGTCATCGCCACCGCGCTCTTGATGAACCCTGACATGATTATCGCCGACGAGCCGACGACGGCGCTCGACGTCACCATCCAGGCGCAGATCATCTATCATATCCGCCGGCAGATCGACGAACGCGGCCTCGGCATGATCTGGATCACCCATGATCTTTCGACGCTTTCCGAGCTCGCCGACCGGATCATGGTCATGTATGCCGGGGCAATGATGGAAATCGGCACGACCGAGGAGATCATCGGAGGCGCCCGCCATCCCTATACGCGCAAACTTCTCGATTCCGTGCCCTCGCGCAACGTTCCGGGCGAGAAGCTGAAGCAGATCCCCGGCAACATGCCCTCGCTGCTTGCACTCGGGAAGGGCTGTCCCTTCGCGAGCCGCTGCGAGCGGGCGACCGCGGTCTGCGACGAGCCGGTGCCGGCAACCGCGGCATCCGCCACGCATAGCATATGGTGCTACCACCCATTCGAGGACTAAAGGCGTGAACGAGACCATTTTCGAAGCGAAGAACCTGTCACGCAGCTTCACGGCGGGTCGAAGCGCCCTGCAGAAGCTGACGGGCAGGTTCACCAACACCCAT
The DNA here is from genome assembly GCF_004342325.1 of Rhizobium azibense. Taxonomy (NCBI): domain Bacteria; kingdom Pseudomonadati; phylum Pseudomonadota; class Alphaproteobacteria; order Hyphomicrobiales; family Rhizobiaceae; genus Rhizobium; species Rhizobium azibense. The sequence continues at coordinate 558,806 of NZ_SMBJ01000004.1, forward strand.
CCGCCCGCCATACTCCGCGCCGTCGATAATGTCTCGCTGTCGCTGAAGGCCGGCGAGACGCTCGGCGTCGTCGGCGAATCCGGCTGCGGGAAATCGACGCTGGCGCGCATGATCGCCGGTATCTTGCCGGTCTCCTCCGGCGAACGGCGCTTCCGCGGCGAACCCTATGAGAGCTTCCTCGCCCGCAAACGCGACGCGCTGAAGATCCAGATGGTCTTCCAGGACCCGCTCTCCTCGCTCAATCCGCGCCTGCGGGTGGACGATATCGTCGGCGAGGCCGCGGTGCTCCACGGGCTGGTGCCGCGCTCCGGAATGCGCGACTACGTGACCCGCATCCTCGGACGCGTCGGCCTGCCGGCCGACAGCATCAACCGCTATCCGCATCAGTTTTCCGGTGGCCAGCGCCAGCGCGTCGGCATTGCCCGGGCGCTCGCCGTCAAGCCGCAGATGCTGATCTGCGACGAGGCGGTGGCCGCCCTCGACGTCTCCGTGCAGGCGCAGATCATCAACCTGCTGATGGACATCAAGCGCGACAGCGGCCTGGCGATGATCTTCATCAGCCACGACCTCGGCGTCATCCGCCATCTCTGCGACCGCGTCGCGGTCATGTATCTCGGCCGCGTCGTCGAGCTTGGCGAGACCGAACAGCTCTTCGCGGCCCCGACGCATCCTTATACGCGCATGCTGCTCGACGGCATGCCCAAGATTTCGCTGCGGCGACGTACGTTCATGCCGATCAAAGGCGAGATACCCTCGCCGCTCAACCCGCCCCCGGGATGCTATTTCCATCCCCGCTGTCCAATCGCAACGGAACATTGCAGCCGGACGCGGCCGGAGCTGCGCGAGATCACGCCGGCGCACGCCCATGCATGCCTGAATGCCGAGGCCCGATAGTCACGTACGAGGTGCTCCTGTTCGGGAAACCAAACCGAATCCTTCGGATGAAGGGATCGCCATTGCTTGAGTCCGAACGAAAGCCGACCGTCGTGTCGGCAGCATTCGATCGACGCTCTCCTCATATTGACGGCATCGGCCGGTCGGCCCGGATACTGACTTCAATGCCGTTCGGGTAGGGTCGAGGCGCCGGTTCGGCCGCTGATCTGGCTTTCGATCGACTTCGTCAACGGGGTTTCGATATCTCCGGTGTGCTTGGTCGTGACTGTTTCGATCAACACAATCGAACATTCCTCCTCGGCCACCGGATTGTGGAGCACACCGCGCGGAACAACACACATCTCACCGGGATTGAGGACCGTCTCCTTGCCCCCTTCGAACTCAATTTTGAGCTGACCACTAATGACGAGGAACAGTTCGTCCTCGTTGTCATGCTTATGCCAGGCGATCTGCCCAAGAACCTTTGCAACCTTGACATATTGATCGTTTACTTGCGCAACGACCCTGGGCGACCAATGCTCGGTAACCCCTTGCAGCTCTGTTTCAAAATTCACGACCGCTACCACTTGCATCTCCTTGGAGTGAACAACCGTGTTCATTCCATGTTTTGGTCCGCAGATATTGAACGATTGTGCAAATGGCGGCGAAACCGAAGCCTCCGGGTAATAGCAGTCAGACTGTCTGAGTTGACTGGATGCCCCCCGCGACGAAGCGGCGCGCCGGTCGGAATTTCGCAATTCGCGCTCCGCCCTTTCGAGCGCGCTGGCGTTCAGCACCTTGCGCAGCAGGGCGACCGCCACCGCCCGCATGCGCAGATTGTACCAGACTGCCGGTCCGTCACCCGGGAATTTCATAGATATCCAGTTTTTCATAAAGCTGCTGCAGACGGTTCTGGACGCTGCGCAGGGACAGCTTTTTGCGCTGGGCGATCGCCTTGTCCGTCAGGCCGAGGGCCACATCCACGAGAATCTCGTATTCCGCGTCGCTGAGGCCATGCCCATTGCCCAGGTTCTTCTGCTGAATGCCCCGCACCTCCCCCACGGTCTGAACCGCGCCGGGTTTTGCCGGAGGCTCCAACTCCTGAGAAAGTGGAGCCGATATGAGCAAGACAACAAACAAATTTTCACCAGAAGTCCGCGCCCGAGCAGTTCGGATGGTTTTGGATCACCAAGGCGCATATTCCTCGCGATGGGCAACGGTTTGCTCGATCGCTGCCAAGATCGGCTGCACGGCGCAGACGCTCAATGAATAGGTGAAGAAGGCCGAAGTGGACGATGGTTCCCGGCCTGGGCTCCCAAGCGAAGTGACCGAGAAGATGAAGGCTCTTGAGCGGGAGAACTGCGAGCTTTGTCAGACCAACGAGATACTGCGCAAAGCGTCTGCATATTTCGCCCAGGCGGAGCCCGACGCCCACTGAAGCGATGATCTCCTTCATCGATGAACACCGTTCGGTGCTCGGGGTCGAGCCGATCTGCAAACTGCTGCCGATTGCCACGTCCACCTATTACGAGACCCTCGCCAAACGCATGGACATGGATCGCGTGTCGGCTCGCGCTCGCAACGACATGGCGATGAAGGTCGAGATGCGCCGCGTATTCGAGGCGAACTTCCGCGTCTATGGCGTTCGCAAGGTCTGGCGGCAATTGAAGCGTGAAGGCTTCGATATAGCCCGCTGTACGGTCGCTCGGCTTATGAGGTCGATGAGCCTTCGGGGTGTCATCCGAGGCAAACCGATCCGCACGACGTTCGCCGACAAGACGGCTCCGAGAATCCTTGGGCGTTGCCCAAAACGTAGTCCAGAACGCACAAAGCCCGCCGTGTGGCGGGCTTTTTGTGTATCTGGTTGCGGGGGCAGGATTTGAACCTGCGGCCTTCAGGTTATGAGCCTGACGAGCTACCGGGCTGCTCCACCCCGCGTTATTTTTGAGCGGAAGGGACCGCGTTATTGGGCCGGTGTTTTGGCCGATTGTGTTGAGAAGATTTAGAATGTTGCGTTTAGCAGACCTGGCGGCGACCGACTCTC
>NZ_SMBJ01000005.1:0-266224 GCF_004342325.1 Rhizobium azibense
CAAGGCCGCATAACCAGCCGAACCGCCCTGTACGGACCCGTACGCAGGGTGGTGTGGGAGGGGCGGAACCGCAAGGCTCCCCCCTATCCCGATTGGTAGCAGCTGGTGTTTGCGACAAGTTCAAAGATCGTCGGCTAGGGCGGCCGCGCTCACGTGCCCTGACGAGCATCTTCTCTTCTAGGGCAAATGAGGGAACCGTAAGGCGGACACCTGGACTTGCGCGACCCCATTCGATGGGGCTCCATGCGGTCGTTCAGTCATCCGAGACTCACCATGCTCAAAGACTTTTCCATCCAGGCGCTGTTCATGGGCGTCCTCACAGCCTTTGTCGGCTTTGCCAGTTCCTTTGCCGTCGTGCTGCAAGGATTGCAGGCAATGGGCGCAACGGATGGGCAGGCAGCCTCGGGTCTTATGGCGCTGTCGATCTCGATGGGCATCTGCGGTATCGTGCTGAGCGCAATAACACGGCTTCCGATCAGCATCGCCTGGTCGACGCCGGGTGCAGCACTTCTTGCCAGTACCGGAGCGATCGAGGGTGGGTACAATGGCGCAGTAGGTGCCTTTGTGATGTGCGCGGCGCTGATCATCGTCGCCGGCCTCTTCAAGCCGCTTGGCCGCGCAGTCGCCGCGATTCCGGCGCCGCTTGCCAATGCCATGCTTGCCGGCGTGCTGCTCGGCCTCTGCTTCGCGCCGGTGAAGGCAATCGCCTTCGATCCGCTTCTCGGGCTGCCCATCGTTCTCGCCTGGATCGTCGTCGGCGCCTTCAGGCGTCTCTGGGCGGTCCCTGCCGCCCTCGGCGTCTTCGCGCTGGTTTTGACATTCGGCGTCGATATTGCGGACGGAGCGCTGGCCTCTATCGGGCGGTCGCTGGTGCCGACAATCGAGATCGTCCGTCCGGCGATCAATCTTGAGGGCCTCGTTTCGGTCGCGCTTCCGCTCTTCATCGTCACCATGGCATCGCAGAACATTCCGGGAATCGCGGTGCTGAAGGTCAATCTTTATGATCCAAAGCCGGGGCCGCTCTTTGCCGTCACCGGCTTCTTCTCAGTTCTTTCCGCGCCTTTCGGCGGTCATGCCGTCAATCTGGCGGCGATCACGGCGGCGATGTGTGCGGGCCAGGACGCGCATCCAGATCCGAAGCGCCGCTATTGGGCCGCGTTGATCTCTGGCGCCGGCTATGTGGTGTTCGGCCTGCTTGCCGGTGTCGTGACAGCCTTTGTGGCGCTGGCGCCGCCGATCCTGATCCAGGCGGTCGCAGGGCTGGCCCTCGTGGGCGCCTTCTCCGGATCGGCGATGGCCGCCTTCCAGGCGCCAGAATCGCGCGAGGCTGCGGCGATCACCTTTCTGGTGACGGCATCCGGCGTTTCCTTGGCCGGTATTTCCGGAGCGTTCTGGGGACTGGCCGCCGGCGGGCTGATGCTTGCTCTATCGCGTATCGTTCAGGTGGCAAGAAAATAGGGGGGGTTGCCGTTTTTTTGTTCGGCAGCTATAAGCGCGGGCATGAAGACCACTGGCGCAAAGATTTCCGACTCGATTGTCCGCGGCCGCGTTGCCCTGCGTGACAATACGCGCGCCCTGACGTCGCTTCTTCTCCTCGGCCTTACACGCGGTTGCCGGGTCCTTTGAGGAGCGCCCGGCGGCCGAAAGCCGCTGGCCCATCGCTCCTCGCGACGAATTCCCTGAATTCCAACATAGACCAACAAGGTCCGCATTTGCTGTCGCCAAGCCCGTTATGTTGGGCTAAGACGCGGGGTAAATTGCCGGGACGAGGAAGAAGACAATGGACGCGAAGACGCAAAATCCCGCAAAAGGCATGCAATCCGCAGGCGTGAAATACCGCCCGTACCCGCAGGTGAACCTTCCCGACCGCACCTGGCCCACGAAGACGATCAGCAAGGCGCCAGTCTGGTGCTCTGTCGATCTTCGCGACGGTAATCAGGCGCTGGTGGACCCGATGGGCCACGACCGCAAGGCTCGCATGTTCCACCTGCTGCTCGACATGGGCTTCAAGGAAATCGAGATCGGCTTTCCATCCGCCTCGCAAACGGACTTCGATTTTGCGCGCTGGTGCATCGAGGAAGGAAATGTGGCGGCCGACGTTTCGCTGCAGGTCCTGGTTCAGTGCCGCCCTGAGCTGATTACCCGTACCTTCGAGGCGCTGCAGGGTGCCAACAGGCCGATCGTGCATTTCTACAATTCGACGAGTGAGCTGCAGCGTCGCGTGGTTTTTGCCAAGGACGTGACGGGCATCAAGCAGATCGCCGTCGATGCGGCGAAGATGATAACCGACATGGCGGCGAGAGCCGGCGGTGGCTACCGCTTCGAATATTCGCCCGAAAGCTTCACAGGTACCGAGCTCGAAGTGGCCCTGGAAATTTGCAATGCCGTCATCGACGTGATGAAGCCGACGTCCGACAACAAGCTGATCATCAACCTGCCGTCCACCGTCGAGATGGCGACGCCGAACATCTATGCCGACCAGATCGAATGGATGTGCCGCAATCTCGACAATCGCGAGAACCTGATCGTCTCGCTGCATCCGCATAACGACCGCGGCACCGGCATTGCGGCAGCCGAACTCGGTCTGCTGGCCGGCGCCGACCGCGTCGAGGGCACGCTCTTCGGTAACGGCGAGCGCACGGGCAATGTCGATGTGGTGACGATGGCGCTCAACATGTTCACGCAGGGCGTCGATCCGCAGATCGACTGCTCCGATATCGAGCGCATCAAGAGCGTCTTCGAATATTCGAACCAGATGACGATCGGCGAGCGCCACCCTTATGTCGGCGAACTGGTCTATACGGCCTTTTCCGGCTCGCATCAGGATGCGATCAACAAGGGTATGAAGGCGATCAAGGTTGCCAACCATCCGCTGTGGGAAGTGCCCTATCTGCCGATCGACCCGCAGGATGTCGGCCGCTCGTACGAGGCGATCATCCGCATCAACTCGCAGTCCGGAAAGGGCGGTATCGCCTATATCCTGCAGCAGGACTATGGGCTCAATCTGCCGCGCAATCTCCAGGTCGAGTTCCGCGAGGACATCCAGCGCATCACCGACGAGGAAGGAAAGGAACTGCCGTCGCGCCGCATCTATGACCGCTTCATCGAGCGCTATGTGACGCAGCCCGAGGGCCGCATCAAGTTCGTCGATCATCACACCTTCGCCGATCCAGAACGCAAGGGAGTGCGTGTCGTGGCCGCGGAGATTACCGACAATGGCAAGACGAAGCGCATCGAAGGCCGCGGCAACGGCCCGATCGACGGCTTCATCAACGCGCTCTCGCACTATCTCGGCATCGAGATGTCGGTCGAAGACTACTCCGAGCACTCCCTGCAGCACGGCTCGAATGCGGCCGCCATTTCCTACGTCGAGACCGCTTATCCCGGCGGCAAGCTCTTCGGTGCCGGCATCAGCACCAATATCGTCGGCGCCTCGCTCGAAGCGATCGTCTCGGCGGCCAACCGCGTGCTGGATGTGAGAGCCGGGAAGAACTGATCGAATTGCGCAGCCGGCTTCGCGTTTCGTCTCAGGCGGCGAAAGATGCCTTGCGCGGGTGGACCATATAGTCGGCAATGTCAGCGATTGCATTGTGCGCCTCGGCGTGGCGCTGGACCCATTGGCAGAGCGCCAGCAGCACCGGTGGCCAAGCCCAAGCTCCGTTGGCGGCAGGCGAGGGAGTTGATCGCGCTTTCATCGGTGCATGCGTTGCCGTTCGGCTTTTCGCGCCCGGGGCGGTGTGAAGGCTATGCGCAGTGGTGCAAGGCCTGACGGCGCTACATATGGTGCGGCTTCTCCGCTCGGTAAAACCATTATTGTCCACGCAGCGGCCGGGGGCGTTGGTTCGCTGCTGGTGCATCTGGCCAAGCGCGAGGGCGCATGCCCATCGCGCCATCGAAAGCCGGGGCGTCAGCGGCAAGGTCGTGCTGGTGCCGTAAGGCTCAGATCGCGGTTGCGACTTCCATGGCGATCTGGCTGAGCGAGGCTTCGGCGGAAGGGCCGGCCAGAACGTAGGAGGTGCCGGCATTGTGCCAGGTGATCAGGCCGATTTCGTCCCTGATCGTTTCCTTGAAGTCTTCGGACTCGGGTGGCTGGGCATCCTTGCGAAAGCAGATGGAGATGAGATCGCCGTCCGTGCTCGTATAGACAAGTTGGCCGACCGGTTTTCCGTCGCCAAGAAGCACGCGGGCGCCCTGGAAGGCCCAGCCGTCGGCCGACAAATCGGGCACACGGAATGCAACGCCGACCGTGGACGTCAACCAGTTGGATATCTCCTCGGCCTGGGTAGAGGGTACTTCGACGATATGCCGCGGCTGGCGGATCATCAGGCGCTGGTAGGCGGTGATGTCGTTAAGCCAGTTGTTGCTGCCGGCATTGTCGTCCACGATCTGTGCCGTGCCATTGACAGTGGGAGCGCCAGGGCTCGTGCCGGCGAGATAGCCGATGCCGCAGCCGACGACAAAAAGGATGATCGCTGCGGCCAGCGCCTGCGTGCCGCTCGGCGCGAGCTTCATCGACGGGCGGGTGGTTCGTGGCGCGATCGGCGCCTTGGGTGGCTGGACGCTCTTGATCGAGCGTACGAGCGCCAGCGGAACCGGCTCCTTAAGGATATCGTCCAGACGGTGGCGGCCGAAATCTGTGCCGTGCCGCAGCTTGTCGTAAAGCCGGCGCGCACCTTCGTCGGTAGCGAGGCGCTGCTCCAGCTCATGCTTCTGTTCCGGCGTCGCTTCGCCGTCGAGGAGGGCAGTCAGCTGGGCGTCAAGCGATAGTTTCTTGAAATCGGACAAAGTTCAGTACCTGTGAGGATGATCGTCGGCGAGGCTTGCAAAGTGCAGCCGCGCCGCGGCAAGCTGCGCGGGCACGCTACTGGCCGATATGCCCATGATGTCGGCGGCCTGCTGATAGCTATGTCCTTCGACGGCGACGAGCAGGAAGAGGCTCGAAATGCCTTCGGGCATCTGGGCGAGCATGCGATGTATGGCATCGGTATCGGCAGCGGTTGCGCGGTCGCGCACCGCATCGCGGATATCCGTGACGTTGCTCTTGGAAGCCGGCCGCACCTTGCGTCTGCGGCCATCGTCGCTCCACTGTCGGCGGGCGAGCGCGTAAATCCAGCTTTCGAGCCGGCCTTCGCTGCTCCACTTTTGGCTCTTTGCCACCGCACGTTGACAGACCGCCTGCACCAGATCGTCGGCAGCGGCCGCATCGCCTGCAAGCGTCATCGCGAAGCGCCGCAGCCGAGGGAGCAGGCCCACCAGGTCGCGTCGGATATCGATGGTCGTTACAGGCTGACGCATAGTCTCATTTCATGAAAGTGTTGGGCGAAGCACCCGATGTGGGTCGAGCTTTTTTATATCGTGGAAGTGACCTTTATGAAACAATTTTGCACTGCCGCGCAAGAAGAAGACGGCGCGGTCGAAGAATTCCCAAAGGTTTCTCTCTCAGTGGCCGGAGCTGACCCCGCTTCAATAGGTCCGGTAGCCGTTCAGGCTCTGCAACAGCGCCTTGTAGGCCCAGGTGTTTTCGCCGCCGCGGTCGCGGATTTCGACAAGCTGGACACGCGCGCCCTGGATGTCACCTTCTTCGGCCAGGGCCTGGCCCATATATGATCGCGCGAGGATATAATTCTCGTCGGCCTGCAGCGCCTTGCGGTAATAGGACATTCCGAGTTCCATCCGGCCGGCCTTGCGGTTTGCATAGCCGAGATAGTTCAAGATGCGAGGATCGTTCTTGTTACTGGCGAGATCCAGGACGACGATGGCATTTTCGTATTGGCCGGCATAGGCAAATTCGCGCGCTGCCTCGTAGAGGTCATCGTCGTTGAAGCTGCTCTTCTTCGGCGCGACGCATTCCTTGCGCTTCTTGTCCCAAACCTTGCCATCGGTGCATTTGGTCGTGGTTTCGGTCTTCGGAGGCGGGCTTGTCTCGTCGCTTTCGTCACCGACGGCGAAGGCCGGGGTCCAAATCCCGGCCGCAAGGCCAAAGGCGAGGGTGAGACGGCAGATTCGGTTTGCTGCGGCGCGCATGGCTTGCTCCCTGAACGGTAGGTTTGGGGCGGGATTGTACAGTGGGATTTGGAAATACCAAGGGACTGAGCATTGCCCGGCGGAAAATCGCAGCAGCTTCACAAAATGATTCAGGTGGCGGCGAAAAAGATTCCGCTTTTCCGTCTAAAGCTTGAAAATATCTATGCTTTCGGGCGAAACGCCATCGCCCATGTCGTTCAAGCTGAAACGTTCGCCCCTCAGTTCCCAGGCGCCGGGCGAACCGTCGATGCTGAAGAGATTATAGGCCGCACGGGGTTTTAGGCCGCCTGGTCCCTGCGAGGCGGAAGCAATGCCGACCACGGGCACGGGACCGGTCTGGCCGCGCAGCCAGTGGAGGGTGTTGAGATGCGTATGGCCGTGGAGCACGAGTTCTGCTCCTCCGGTCGAGACGACGGCGCCAAAGCGGCGGATGCCGATCATCCGCTTGTAGAACGCGGTCGCGCCGCGGATCGGCGGGTGGTGGATCATGACGACGCGAAAAAGCCCGGCTTCACCGGCTGCACGCAGCATGTTGACCGTCTCGCGGGCCTGCCGCTGGCTGAAGAAGCCGCTGGCGGCAAATGGTGGCGTGGCGACGGCCGTCGAGCAGCCGACGAGCGCGACTTTGCCGCGTATGCGGAGATAGGGAAACATGTGCTTGTCTTCCTGCCATTCGGCTGGGGCGAGGTCGCCGCGCACATACTCATACCAGGCGCGCATGGATTTCTCGTAGGCGCCGGGTACATAGGCGTCGTGATTTCCAGGAACCACGGAGGTTTCGTCCGGTTCGCCGAGCGCGCGAAGCCAGGCGGCGGCGGAGCGGATCTCGATGCCGCTTGCGAGGTTCACCAAGTCCCCGGTCACGGCCAGGTGATCGGCATGGCGCGCACGGATATCCTCCAGGAGCAGATCCAGCGTGCCGCCGAAAAGATGCTTGCGCCTGTGGCGGTGCCAGTTCACAAAGCCGGTAATGCGCTTCGAGAAAAGCTCGCGGAATGAAAGATTGGGAAGTGGTCCGAGGTGGATGTCGGAGATATGCGCGAGCTTGAACATTCTACGACACATAGACCAGGATATTTACAAATCAAACACATCCGATTGAACGAAATAGTGAAAACAGAACCATGACGCCCAAGGAAATCAGGCCCTGGCAGTCCAAGCTACTGATGCGGATCGTGCATGGCTATTTCGCTCTCGCGCGTGGCATGACCATGGGTGTTCGGGCGGCCTGTTTCGATTCGTCCGGACGGATTTTTCTCGTCCGCCACAGCTATATCCCCGGCTGGCATATGCCTGGCGGCGGGCTGGAGCGCAACGAGACGGCAGAGGAAGCGCTGATCAAGGAACTGCGCGAGGAGGGCAACCTGACGATCATCGGCAGACCGCAGCTCTTCCATGTCTATTTCAACGCATCGGCGAGCCGGCGCGATCATGTGGTCTTCTACCGCGCCGAGGTCGAGCAGACGGCGCCGCGCAAGCCGGATCGTGAAATCGTCGAATGCGGCTTCTTCGCGCTCGACGACCTGCCGGACGGCACGACTGAAGCGACGAGGCGCAGGCTGAGGGAGCTGAGCGGCGAAGAGCCCGCCGCTCACTTCTGGTAGGATTCATGCGGCGGCGGCAAGCTTGGCGCGGCCATGCGGGCGGTCGAAGTCGAGAGCCGGGCCGACCGGGATCACGCCCGTCGGATTGATCGTCTTATGGCTGCGGTAGTAGTGCACCTTGATGTGGCGAAGGTTCACCGTCTCCTTGACGCCCGGCGTCTGGTAAAGGTCGCGCAGGTAGCCCGATAGATTCTTGTAGTCTTCGATACGGCGGATGTTGCACTTGAAGTGGCCGACATAGACCGCATCAAAGCGCGCCAGCGTCGTGAACAGCCGCCAGTCGGCTTCCGTCGGCCGGTCGCCGAAGAGATAGCGGCTCTTGCCAAGACGCTCGTCCAGCACGTCCAGCGTTTCGAAGATCTTCCCGACATTCTCTTCATAGGCTTCCTGCGTCGTTGCAAAGCCGGCCTTGTAGACGCCGTTGTTGACGGTGTCGTAGATGATCGCGTTCAGCGCATCGATATCGGCGTGGAGATGGGCAGGATAAAAATCCGTCTTCGAATCGGTCAGGCCGTCGAAGGCGCTGTTGAACATGCGGATGATTTCGGCCGATTCGTTGTTGACGATCGTGCCGGTCTTCTTGTCCCAGAGCACGGGAACGGTGACGCGGCCGGAATAGTGCGGATCGGCCTTCACATAGATCTCGAAGAGGGTCCTTGCACCGTAAAGGTGATCGCCGGTCGCGCCGTCGCCGGTCTTGAATTCCCAGCCGTTCTCGGCCATCACGGGGTCGACGACGGATACCGAGATGATGTCGTCGAGCTTCTTCAGCTTGCGGAAAATCAGCGTGCGGTGCGCCCAGGGGCAGGCGAGCGAAACATAGAGATGATAGCGGTCAGCCTCGGCCTTGAAGCCGCTTTTGCCCGTCGGTCCAGCCTCTCCAGTGGCCGTGATCCAGTTTCGGAACTGAGAGGCCGCGCGTTTGAAATGGCCCTTCGTTTCCTTCGTATCGTACCAGACATCCTGCCAGACGCCGTCAACCAACATGCCCATTGTTCGCTTCCTCAAATTCGCCGTTGATAGAGACATATTGCACGCGGCCGACCTTTGCAGGAGTGCAAAGACTGAACAGTGCGTCGCAAATGTTTGTCCGGTGGCGTCACTTTGGGTTGGACGCGGGAAATTTTTCCTGCTATCGGCCTTTTCACATTTTTCTCAGGAACCCGACTTGATTTACGCATCCAGAAATCTGCGACGACGCTGATGCTCCCGAACGCCTAGGCGCGTGCTCGAAAATCATCACTTCCGCTATCCGGTTTCTGTCTCATCATGCACAAGCACGATCTGGTCTACCTCACTGAGGATGCGTCTCACGACGCGGCTATCGAACACATCAACGAAGAAGCATTCGGCCCTGGCCGCCACGCGCGGGCCGCCGCCCGCATCCGCGAGCAGGGGCCGCACGATCTATCGCTCTCCTTCATCTGTACCGATGACGGCGAAACGATCGCCTCGGTCAGAATGACGCCGGTCATGGCAGGCGATGTCAAAGGGCACCTGCTCGGACCGCTCGCCGTGCGGCCATCGCACAAAAATATGGGTATCGGCCGCGAACTCGTGCGGATCGCAGTCGAGGCGGCAAGGCGCAAGGGCTCCGAGGCCGTCATCCTTGTTGGCGATCCGCCGTATTATTGCCCGCTCGGCTTCGAGAAGGTCGCATACAACGCGCTCGCTTTTCCAGGGCCAGTCGATCCCGCCCGCGTTCTGGTCGTTCCGATAGCCGAAGATACGCATCTGCGTCTCAAGGGTTTAATCGGCTGGCGTGCATAGCCCATATGTTCTACCGCTGATTTTTCCTGAACCTTGCTATGCGCGGGGGGGCGGCGCTTAGCTCTTCGTGCTTTCACCCGACGACGTGCTGATCGGCACATCGCTTCTGATCATGAGCTTCGCGTTGCTCGGCAATTGGAGCGCGCTTTACGCCCATACGCCCGAGCTCTAGCGACGGCATTCGCGATTTATGCGGAAAGGCGGCGGGTCTCGCTTACCTGAGCGAGGCTCATCTTCCTTCACGCCACCACATGGCGCCGAAAGCGAGCAGCAGCACGCCGACACCGGCAAAACCGGCAAAGAGCGGCAGGGTATTGATCCCTTTCAGCACGGTCTCGTTCGTCAACTTGATCTGCATGCGGTCATTGTCGGCGACGCGAACCTGGCCGCGAACCGGCAGGATCGGCGGAACTTCAATCGCTCCATTCGTATCGGAAACGCGGGTGACAAGGCCGCGTGTCTTGCCGGAAATCGGTTTCAGCACATCCGTCGTCGAAATCATCGCCTTGAATTCGGGCGCATCGACGGCGCCGACATGAACGAGCGTCGTCAGGTTGCTGTTGCGGATTTCGAAGAGGCCGATCTCGTCCATCTTCTTCTCGGCCTTGAAGAGGCCGGGTTCGGACTCGTTCAACGGCAGATTTTCCGTCTTGCCTGATGGATACCGGACTGTGGCCTGGCCCGGATTGGCGCCGATCGTCTGGCGGGTTACCTCCAGCGTGCGGCCGGAGGCGCGCGCCGTCAGCGCTTCTTCCTCCAGCGCTGGCTCCTTCATCAGCCAATGCGCTATGCGGCGGTAGAGCGAGACGTGCGGACCGCCGCCCTCGAAGCCGCGGGCCCAGAGCCAGCCCTGGTCGGAGAGCAGCATGGCGACGCGCCCCTGGCCGGCACGGTTCAAGAGCAGCAACGGATGATTGTCTGCGCCAACCATGACCGTCTGGCCATGCGGAGATGCGACGTCGACGCTGCGGAACCAGCGGCCCCAATGCGGCGGCTCGTCAGCGGAGCCGTCGAGGCCGCGGGTGACGGGATGCTTGCGGCCATCCTCGGAAAGGCGGGGATAGAAGGCCTTGTCGATCATCTGGCCAGTCGGCTCGGCAGGGAGAACGGCCGAAAGCGGCGTTAGTGCGATCGAATCCTGGCCGGCGTGCTCCGGCCCGGCGGCGATCAGCAGCGCACCGCCGTTTTCGACATATTGTGCAATGTAGTCATAGTAGAGAATCGGCAGCACGCCGCGGTGCTGGTAGCGGTCGAAGATGATCAGGTCGAAGTCTTTGATCTTGTCGACGAACAGCTCGCGCGTCGGGAAGGCGATCAGCGAAAGCTCGTTGATCGGCGTGCCGTCCTGCTTTTCAGGCGGCCGCAGAATGGTGAAATGGACGAGATCGACCGAGGCGTCAGACTTCAGAAGATTGCGCCAGGCGCGCTCGCCGGCATGCGGTTCGCCGGAAACCAAAAGCACGCGGAGGTTTTCGCGGATACCATCGATGACATGAACGGCGCGGTTGTTTGCCTCCGTCACTTCGCCAGGCAGCCCGGCTACCGAGAATTCCAGCACGTTGCTGCCGCCGCGCGGAACCTTGAAGGAAAACGGCGTATCCTGCCCAGGTGTCGCCTGGAGCGCGGCGATCACGTCGCCGTTCAGCTTCACAGTGACATCGGCTGTGCTGCCAGGGCTCGGACCGTCGTCGAAGACGCGCAGGACCAGTTGCTGCTCTTCATTGACGATGCCGAAGCGCGGCGCCTTGATCACCTCGATGCGGCGGTCAAATTCGTTGGCCTTGCCGGTGATCAGGCCGTGCACCGGCGCCTCAAAGCCGAGGGCCTGATTGACGCCCGGCGCATCATGTACTTCGCCATCCGTCAACATGATCGCGCCGCCGATGCGTGCCGGAGGCACGTCGGCAACGGCCGCCGAAAGTGCGGAAAACAGGCGCGTGGACGGCGTGTCGGAATTTTCCGGCTCGTTCGCATCCACATAGCGCGGTTCAATGTTCGGGAAACGCGAGAGGCGATCCTTCAACTGCGCCAGCGCCTCGTCGGTCATCTTGATACGATCCGGCGTCTGCTGGCTCTGGCTCCGATCGACGATGACGGGAACGACCGTCGAAAGCTGCTCGCGATCTTCCTGCATGAGCAGCGGATTTGCCAGCGCTGCCAGCAATGCAAGGGCGGCGAGCGTGCGGATCCAGGCGCCGCGGATGCCGCGCCAGATGGCGAAGACCGCGACGAACGCGACGACGGCTGCGAGCGCTGCAAGAACCGACCAGGGAATAAAGGGCGAGAAATCAACCGTCATGTCATTGCCCCAGCCGTTCGAGGAGCGCGGGGATGTGGACCTGATCAGTCTTGTAGTTGCCCGTCAGCATGTACATCATGATGTTGACGCCGGCGCGATAAGAGTATTCGCGCTGCATCTCATCCGGCGGAACGGTCGGCAGCATCGGTGCGCCGTTCTGATCGACCGCCCAGGCCCCGGCCAGGTCGTTGCCGGTAATCAGGATTGGCGAAACGCCGTCGGCCGAAGCCGTCGATTTGGTGTCCGATGAGCGATTGTCCTGCCTCGACTCGATCCAGAGCGGGCTTCCGGAATAGCGGCCCGGGAAACTGGAGAGCAGGTAGAACGACTTGGTCAGAACATGGTCCGAAGGAACCGGCTCCAGCGGGGGGATATCGAGATTGGCGAGGATTTGCTGCAGGCGCTCGCCGTTGGCGCTTGAGGCACCGCCATTGTTATCCAGCGAAGAGAACTGGTCGCGTGTATCGAAAAGCACGGTGCCGCCGGCGCGCATATAGGCGTCGATGCGGTTGATCGCAGCCGTCGACGGCATTGGCGCGGAGGCAGAAACCGGCCAGTAAATGATAGGATAGAAGGAAAGCTCGTCCTTCGTAAGGTCAAGGCCGACCGGCGGCGCCGGCTCCAGTGTCGTGCGGAATGTCAGGAACTCTGTCAGGCCTTCGAGGCCGTGCTCGGAAATATTGTCGACATCCTGCTCGCCGGTGACGACATAGGCAAGGTGGGTATTGTCCAATCGCTGGAAAATCTGGTCGTCGCCGGGCTTGGAATCGTCGGCGCGCAATTGCAATGGTTGCAGGAAGAAGGTCGTGGCTGCGGCGACTGCGATGATTGCCGCAGGCCGGGCCGCCGAACGCAGCCGGGAGAAGGCGCCGCCCATGAACATGACGATGAGGCTGTCTGCCAGGAGCAGCAGGAAGGCGACGAGGAAGAGCGCGGGCTTGGCAGACCAGGTTTCACCGCCGATCAGGCCTTCGCGCAGGACATTGGCCCCGGCTGTGTCGAGCGGCGTCAGCCTGGCGTTATTCGGCAATACATTCAATGCGGTAAAGCCGTCTTCCGAACCATAGAGTCCGGGCGGGTTGTCGAAATTGGAAACAGGCTCGGTCTTTGCGTTCTGGATCAATGGCCGTGCCGTGCCGGTCTCTGTCGTGAGCACGCCCTTCGCCGTCAGCAGGCGGAAGGGCGGCAGGGCCTCAGCCGTCGTTGCAGCACCGGCTTCCGAGGTAACGCCGCCTGAGCGGGAGAGCTGGACGATGCGACGCAGCATCTCGACGAAATTGCCCGAGATCGGCAAGTTGGACCAGGTTGCCTCGGCGCTGACATGGAAGAGCACGATACGGCCTGCGTTGATCGGCTTGGTCGTTACAAGCGGCGTGCCATCGGCAAGGCTTGCCCAGGTGCGCTCGGCAAGATCGGGCGTCGGCTCGGCCAGAACCTGGCGCTTGACGGTCACGTCAGTCGGCTTGGCCATGCCGGCGAAAGGACCGAAACTGGGAAAATCCGCCAGCGGCTGCGGCTCGGCCCAGGAAAGCGCGCCGCCAAGCGCACGCTCGCCCTGGCGCAACGTCACAGGCACCAGCGGATCGTCGGCGGGAGCGGCGGCAAGGCGCGGCCCGGCGAAGCGGATCAGCGTGCCGCCGTTGGCGATCCAGCGCTGCATCGGCTCATAGGTTTCCTGCGGCAGCCGGCCGATATCGGCCATGATGATCACGGACGGATTCTGCGACAGCAGATCGGGGATGGAAGCAGCGAGATCCGGTGTGTTCGGCTGAATCAGGTCGGCATAGGGCTGCAGCGCGCGCTGGATGTAGTAGAGAGGCGATAGCAGCGGCTGGAATTCATCGCCCGCTTCGCCCGATAGCAGCACCACGCGGCGGCGCTTGAAGCCATCGTCGAGCAGATGCACCGAACCTGCCGTCGCATGATTGTCGATGCTGACGCGGGCGAAATCGTTGCGCATCTCGAAGGGGGCGGGGATCGAGCCGGAGGCGACTGACTGCCCGGGCTGGAAATCCACCGTGCCTGCGGCAATCGCACGGCCCTGTGCATCCTGCGCCGTCAGCGGCAGCGATGCGGCGCCCGCGCTGTTGAGGCGCGTCGCAGTCACGCTCATTGCGTCGGCGGCATTCGTGGCGCCGGTGATTGCTATCGTCCGTGTGGAATCGCCTTCGATGAGACGGAGCTCGGCAGGATTCAGATCGGCGAGCTGGCGGACGGTCGCATCGTTTTCCTTGGCTGCAGCGCCGTCGGAAAGGAAGGCGAGCGTACCGGGTCTCGTGCCGTTGAGGGCAGCGCGCAAGGCGTCGAAGGCGCGTTCGCGATCCGGAACGAGCGGCTGCGGTTCTGCGGCGCGCAACATGTCGCGGGCCGCCGTCGTGGTGCCCGGCACGGCATTGTTGGTGGCATCGGCGGTGAAGGCGACCGCGACAGGGGCGCCGGCGGATTCGGCGTCGTCGATCAGCGCCTCGGCGGTCTGCACGCGACGTTGCCAGTCCGGCGCCGTCGCCCAGCCATTGTCGACGAAAAGAACGAGCGGGCCGCCTGCGGCGAGCGAATTGGTACGCGGATTGAAAACCGGATCAGCGATCGCAAGGATCACGGCTGCGGCGAGCAGCATTCGAAGCAGCGTCAGCCACCAGGGGCTCTGAGCAGGCGTTTCCTCGCGCTTCAGCACGGCGGCCAGGATCTTCAGCGGCGGAAAGACTTCGGACTTCGGACGCGGCGGCGTCAGCCGCAGCAGCCACCAGATGACCGGCAGGGCGACGAGCGCGCCGAGGATTGCAGGATAGGCAAAAGCAAAGGGAAGGGCGCTCATAACAATCCCCCATGTGTCGCCTTGGCCGGCATTCCCGACAGATACATGTGCACAGCAACCAGCGCTTCGGATGCCAGGTGATCGGTGCGATGGGTGACGAACGTCCAGCCGAGATGTCGAAGCGATTGGCCGAGACCGTCGCGGCGGGCCACATAGGCGCGGCTATAGGCCTCGCGGATGTTCTCCGCGCGGCCGGAAACGAGTCTCGAGCCGGTTTCCGGATCCGTGAATTCGGTACGGCCGGTATAGGGGAAAAGCTCCTCGGCGGGATCGGCGATCTCGACCACGTGGCCGCGAAGGCCACGACGGGCAAGCGGCGTGAGGCGGGCCATGATCGCCGGCGCATCGTCCAGGAAGTCGCCGATGAGCACGAGGTCGCTCCAGCCGCGGATCATGGCGATTTCCGGCAACCCGCCCGGTAGCGGCGCATGCATGAGCGCGGTCGCAAGCCGCTCGGCGGCGTTGCGGGCGGCGATCGGTTCCATGACGCCCGGGCACCCGATGCGTTCGCCGGAGCGGGCAAGGATTTCGGCGAGCGCCAGCATGATGACGAGCGCGCGGCTTTCCTTCGAGACACTGCCGAAGGTCGACTTGTACATCATCGAGGGTGACATGTCGGCCCATAACCAGATGGTGTGGGCGGCTTCCCATTCGCGCTCGCGAACATAGGTATGGTCGTCGCGGGCGGAGCGACGCCAGTCGATGCGCGATAAGCTTTCCCCCTCGGTATAGGGGCGGAACTGCCAGAAATTCTCGCCGATACCGCGCTTGCGGCGGCCATGCCAGCCGGCAATCACGGTGTTGGCGATGCGCTTGGCCTCGACCAGGCAGTCCGGCACCAGAGAGGCCCGCTGCCTTGCGCGGGCGAGGGCATCGCTGCCAGGGGTCGGATTGACGATCTGTCCAATAGATGCCACGCGTCCGGCTTCCTTATCCTTTGGCCTGCTTGACGAGACCCGCGATGACGTCGCGGACCGACATGCCCTCGGCACGTGCGGCGAAGGTAAGCGCCATGCGGTGTTCGAGGACGGGTTCGGCAAGCGCATGGATATCGTCGAGCGACGGCGCCAGACGGCCCTCATAGAGCGCGCGGGCGCGGGCGCAGAGCATCATTGCCTGGCCGGCGCGCGGACCCGGGCCCCAGGCTACATTCTTGTCGGTCGCGGCGTTGCCCTGGCCGGGGCGGGCGGAGCGCACAAGATTGAGGATCGCATCGACGACCTTGTCGCTCACCGGCATCTGGCGGATGAGCTTTTGGATCTCCATCAGCCGCCCGGCGTCGAGTACGGCTTGCGGCTTCGTTTCGCTGATGCCCGTCGTTTCGAGCAGGATCTGGCGCTCGGCGGCAAGCTCGGGATAGTGCACGTCCACCTGCAGCAGGAAGCGGTCGAGCTGGGCTTCCGGCAGCGGGTACGTGCCTTCCTGCTCCAGCGGGTTCTGGGTGGCAAGAACGTGGAAAGGCGTCGGAAGGTCGTAGCGCTGGCCGGCGATGGTGACGTGATATTCCTGCATCGATTGCAGCAGCGCCGATTGCGTGCGCGGTGAGGCGCGGTTGATCTCGTCTGCCATCAGCAGTTGGGCAAAGACCGGACCCTTGACGAAGCGGAAGGAGCGGCGCCCGTTCTCGTCCTGGTCCATCACTTCGGAGCCGAGAATGTCCGACGGCATCAGGTCCGGCGTGAACTGGATGCGGTTTGCGCCGAGACCGAGAACTTCCCCGAGCGTCGTCACAAGCTTGGTCTTTGCCAGGCCAGGTACGCCGACGAGAAGTGCATGGCCGCCCGAAAGAACAGCAAGGAGGGTGTTTTCGACGACGTTTTCCTGACCAAAGATCACCTTTGATACTTCTTCGCGGACGAGGGCGATATCGGCGAGTGCCTTTTCTGCGGCAGCGATGATTTCCTTCTCCCCAAGGCTGTCTTCGGTCTTCATCATACCCATCAAGTATCTCCAACGGCTGAATCATTCGTCGCGAATCGGCGGACTTACGCCTGTGGCTCGTACCCTATAGAGTTATGGATATGTTGCGGGCTGACAAGTTCGTTCCAAATGACTATCTCGTGACTATTCTATCGTTAGGGGCAAACCGGGACAGAACAATGGCAGCGCAAGAAATCGGGGCGAGTGAAGATGCCGCAGGCCTTGCCGCGCTGATTTCGCGCGCTGCAGGCGAAGCCGGCGCCAAGAGGGGCGGACTTCCACCGGTCGAGAAATGGAATCCACCCTTCTGTGGCGATATCGACATGGAAATCCGCGCCGACGGCACCTGGTTCTACATGGGAACGCCGATTGGCCGTGCGCCCCTGGTTCGCCTGTTTTCCACCGTCCTGCGCAAGGACGAGGACGGAAAGACCTATCTGGTGACTCCCGTGGAAAAAGTCGGAATCAGGGTCGCCGACGCGCCGTTTGTCGCCGTCGAGATGAGCGCGACGCACCGCAATGGTCAGCAGGTGCTGACATTCCGCACCAATACCGGCGATGTCGTCGAGGCCGGCAAGGAGTATCCGCTGCGCTTCGTGATTCATGGCGAAAACAGCGAGTTGAAACCCTATCTGCATGTGCGCGGACGCCTCGAGGCTTTGGTATCGAGGGCCGTGATGTATGAGCTGGCGGACCTCGGCGAGATTGCAGATATTGAGGGCAGGGAAATGTTCTGCGTCCGCTCCGGCGGCTGCATTTTCCCTATCATGGCCGCCGATGAACTGGATATGCTGTCGCGATGAGCAATGCCCCGACCCAAGGCTACCCACTTTATTCCGCAGCCGAATTCCGCCGCCGGGCGCTCAATCAAAACGGCGGGCCGGTCGATCATTCCTGGCGGGATCACGGCGACCACATCCTCAATCCGGATATTGTCGCAATGGTCGAAGGCTTCCGCCTGCGCGATGCCGCTGTGCTGGTGCCGGTGGTCGACGACGGCGACGAGGCGCGGGTCATCTTCACCAAGCGCACGGCCAACCTGCGCAAGCATTCCGGCCAGATATCCTTTCCCGGCGGGGCGATCGATTCGACTGACATTTCTCCGGAAATGGCGGCGATCCGCGAGACACAGGAAGAGATCGGCATTTCCGGCTCCTTCGTGGAGACGGTGGGACGCCTGCCGCACTATCTGGCCGCGACCGGCTTCCGCATCACGCCAGTGCTCGGTGTCGTCCGGCCGGGGTTCGAGCTGAAGCCCAATCCCCGCGAAGTCGACGACGTCTTCGAAGTGCCCCTTTCCTTCCTGATGAACCCGCAAAACCACACGCGCGACAGGCGCCTGGTCGAGGGCATCGACCGGCATTTTTACCGCATGCCCTATGAAAGCTGGATGATCTGGGGCATCACCGCGGGCATCGTGCGCACCCTTTATGAGAGGCTTTATGCATGACCAGCCTTGCTGATGAAGCATGGTTCAAGGATCCCCGCCTTCAGCGCGTCTTTAGGCTCTTGAACGCGGATGGCGGGGAGGGGCGCGTCGTGGGCGGCGCCGTGCGCAACAGCCTGATGGGGCTTCCAGTCAGCGATATCGACATCGCAACGACGCTGACGCCGGACGCGGTGATGGAGCGGGCGAAGGCGTCCGGCTGCAAGGCGATCCCAACCGGCATCGAGCACGGCACGGTGACGCTGGTGATCGAAGGAAAGCCGTTCGAAGTGACGACGCTGCGCACTGACGTGGAGACCGACGGGCGCCGCGCCAAGGTCGCCTTCAGCACCGACTGGCAGGCGGATGCGGAGCGGCGCGACCTGACGATCAATGCCCTTTACATGAATTTCAAGGGTGAGGTCGTCGATCTCGTCGGCGGGCTGGCCGATATCCAAAAGCGCAACATCCGTTTCATCGGGGATGCGGCGACACGGATTGCCGAAGACTACCTGCGCATCCTGCGGTTCTTCCGTTTTTTTGCTCACTACGGCTCCGGCCGGCCTGATGCGGAAGGACTGCGGGCCTGTTCGGCGGCGCGTTCGAAACTCACTACTCTTTCGTCCGAAAGGGTCTGGTCCGAACTTCGCAAGCTGCTTGCTGCCGGCGATCCGGGCCGGGCGCTGCTGTGGATGCGGCAGGTTTCGGTGCTGACCGAAGTCCTGCCGGAGACGGAGAAATGGGGCATCGACGCCATCCCGGGGCTGGTTGCGACCGAAAAGGCGCTCGCCTGGAAGCCCGATCCACTCCTGCGGCTCGCTTCGATCGTTCCGCCCGATGCCGAACGGCTGGAGAAGATGGCCGACCGCCTGAGATTTTCGAATGCCGAAGCGGCCTATTTGAGGAGCTGGGCGGCGGCTCCCGCAGTCGATGACGAAATGTCTGCCGCGGCCATCGACCGGCTGCTCTATCGCAGTGGTGCGGAAGGCATCGTCACTCGCCTGAAGCTCGCTCTCGCCGTTGCCCGCGGCAAGGCAGATGGCGACATGAAGGAAATGAGCCGGTCGGCAAGACTGGGCAAGCTGTTGGACCGGGCTTTGGCGTGGAAGAGACCGCAGTTTCCAATCGGCGGTGGCGATATCATTTCCACCGGTATCCCGGCAGGTCCGCGTGTCGGCGAGCTGCTTGCCAAGCTCGAGAACCAGTGGGTCGACGAGAACTTTGCCGCCGACCGGGCGACGCTGCTCGCCCGGCTGGATGAAATTTCAAGGTGATCAGGCCGCTGTCGCTTCGTCGCGGATGCGGGCCTTGATGTTGTCGACCATGTTTTCGCGAATGGTCGTTTCACCATGGGCGGACTTCATGTGCTCGACCGCGCGGCGCACGACTTCGGCGTCCTCATCGGCGCGGGTGTGCCAGGTGCACCCCGGAACGAGCGTACCGCATTCGAAAAGTCGCATTGTCTACTCCTTTGTCCGGAACGAGATTGGATGACCGCGCTGACACGCGGTCTATTTCAATGTGCGAATCGGAGAGAAGGTTCCGGCCGATGATCCACATCGGCCGGCAAATCACATGCGATAATCCGGCATCGCCCAGGCGCGGAAGCAGTCGGACGACTGGTACGGCGCATTCGAGCTGGCGCGTTCTCTTGCCTGTCTGCGCAGTTCTTCGAGCGATTTTCCGGCAGCGAGTTGCAACCTCACCTGCTCGATGAAGCAGGAAAGGGGCAGGTCCGAGCCGCTCGTGGCTCGCATTTCTTCGGCAATGCGGTTCAGGAAATCCGGGGTTTCGATTGCGCGGGATGCCTCCCGAACATCCTCAGGCGCCGGCGAACCGCTCTGTATCATCATGACAATCCTCCTCCGATTGTTACGCAACACAAGCTCAGTTTAGCACGTTAGTTTAGCGCATGCTCACGCTTCTTGAAGGCCATGTAATGTATTTTTACCCGTACGCTGTCGTACAGTCATGGCCACCGGACGACCGGCGGCATCGACGAGAGTATCGACTCGATATTGCCTCCCGTCTTCAACCCGAAGATTGTACCGCGATCATAGAGCAAATTGAACTCGACATAGCGCCCGCGCCTGATCAATTGTTCATCGCGGTCGGCTTCGGTCCATTCCTTGTTGAAATTGGAGCGGACGATTTTCGGATAAACCATGGCGAAGGCCCGGCCGACATCGCGGGTGAATGCGAAGTCGGCATCCCAGCCGCCGGCTTCCTCGCTCGAATGCAGCCAGTCATAAAAGATGCCGCCGATGCCGCGGGGTTCGTTGCGGTGTTTGAGGAAGAAGTACTCGTCGCACCATTTCTTGTAAGCGCCGTAGTCGGCGACGGCCGAATGGCTGCGGCAGGCAATTTCCATCGCCTTGTGGAAGAGGCGACTATCGTCGTCTTCCTGCGTGCGGCGCCGGTCGAGCACCGGCGTGAGGTCGGCACCGCCCCCGAACCAGCGGCTCGAAGTGACGACCATGCGGGTGTTCATATGCACTGCGGGTACATTGGGGTTCACCGGATGGGCGATCAGCGAAATGCCCGAGGCCCAGAATCGTGGGTCTTCGCTGGCGCCCGGCATCTGGGCGCGGAGGTCGGATGCGAATTCTCCATATACGGTGGAGGTATGGACGCCGACCTTTTCGAAAACACGGCCGTGCATCATCGACATCCGGCCGCCGCCGCCGGCGCCATTTTCACGCGACCACTCCTTGCCGACGAAACGGCCGGGCTCCTGATCCGAAAGAGTGCCGGTCAGCTCGTCTTCCAAGGCCTCGAAGGAGGCGCAGATCGTATCGCGCAATCCTTCGAACCAGGTGCGGGCGGCGACCTTCTTTTCTTCGATGTCATCCGGCAGGCCGATCGGCAGGTCTGGTCGTTCCATCATTGTCCCCAGCAGTCGTTATTGCATCACAAGCGACTCGATGATCGCTGATTGCTGTTTCGTGGTATCAGGTGCCTCGGTGCCTTTCCAGCCGGCGGAATGCTGCATCGATCCGGCAAAGAATCGACTCGCAAATTGATATTTTCAATACTACCTTTCCAGGTCAGAGGTAGGTTTCATGACTAAAATCCCGGGACCTCCGTCGTTTGACGGCTTGAAGCGCAGGATCGAACGGCATCGGGCGGAAGGCACTGCCCGCAAGGGTGATCACTTCGTGCGCCAGACCTATCGGCTTGGCCTGCTTGACGCGCGGGCAAAGGCGCGCGAATGGTTCGCCGAATACCCGAAGGCGGCCTATTGGACCGAAGTGGAAAGCTGGCGGCAGCTCGACAACGACCAGATCGAATTCACCATGCGCCGGCTGCCTTCCGCCGACTGACCGTCATTGCGCTGGCGTGCGCAGGCGGCTCTCGATGAGTAATCCGCTCTCGTCGAGGATCGGATGTGCGACCGAGACGATGTGGGCATTGATGCGTTTTAAATCGCGCAGCATGTCGAGATGCAGCGAGCTCGTCTGCAGGCTGTCGGCGTGGCCCTCGCGCAGGCGTTCAAGGTGGCGTTCGGCGGATTGCTTCTCCATCCTGCGGACTTCGACTTTCACTTCCATCATCTGTTTGGCGAGATTGAAGTCGCGCGTCACGAAAATCGTTTGCGCGATCCGCAGGTTGTCGATCGTCAAATGGAAGAGCTTCTTGAGCTCTTGGTAACCGTCGTCGGAAAACCGCAGGCCGAGCGACGCCTTTTTGCTGATCTGCGGCAGCAGGCCCTTTTCGATGATATCTCCGATATGCTCGAGGTTGATCGCGTAGTCGATGATGACGATCGAGTGGCGACCGTTCTCTTCACTCAGGCCCTCGCGGCCGAGCTTGGAAAGATAGACCTTCACTTCCTGCTGCAAGCGATCGACCCGCTTTTCGAGCGTGGGAATTTCCTTGAGCTTCGTCAGGTCGTTCTGCTCGAAGGCGTCGGAGGCTCGGATCAGCATGCGTTCTATGAGGTCGCCGACGCCGAGGACTTCGCGAGTGGCGCTCGCAAGCGCCACGATAGGCGTCGACAGCTCGTGCTGGTCGAGGTATTTCGGCGCATTGTCGGCTTGTGCTTCCTCCGGAACGAGACGCAGCATCAGCTGCGACAACAGGCGCGAGAACGGCCAGGCGACAGCGGCGAGGAAGAGGTTGAAGCCAAGATGAGCGTCGACCGGCAGCTTGGCGGGATCGAGCGGCAGCATTCCCAAAAGCTCGGCGCCGTAACCGGCAAGCGGAAGGGCGATCACGCAGCCGGCAGCCCGCACGATCAGGTTGCCAAGCGTAACGCGCTTTGCCGAGGCAGGTCCGCCAAGCGAAGCGACGACCGGGGGAATTGCGCCGCCAAGATTGGCACCCAGGACGAGAACGATCACCAATCCCGCCGAGAGGATGCCCGTCGATGCCAGGGAAAGTATGAGGACAACGGCGGCAAGGCTCGACGACGAAATGAAGGCAATGCCGGCGGAGAATGCAAGGGCAACCGGCCAAGCGTTGTCGAGCAGGCCGATGAAGGCGGCAAGCGCGGGAGATTGGCGCATAGGCTCCGTTGCCCCGCTCAAGAGATGCAGAGACAAGAGCATCAGGCCGATGCCTATCAGTGCGGTGCCACCACCTTGGCGTGCGCTCGAGCCACTACGATAGAGGATGATACCCGCGAGGATGACGAGCGGCGACAGCCATTCGATGCCGGTCGCGACGATCCAGGCTGTGACGGCCGTGCCGACATTTGCGCCGAGCAGGACGATCTGCGCCATGCGAGGCTTCACCAGCTCGCGCTCGACGAAGGAGGCGACCATCAGCGCCGTCGCCGTAGAACTTTGCAATGCCAATGTGGCGACGAAGCCTGAAACGAAGGAGCGCAACCCGCCACGCGTGCCCGTCGCAAGACCTGTTCGCAGCCGCGCACCGAAGGCCCGCGATACGCCGTCCTTCACCTGCGCGAGGCCAAACAGCAGCAGGGCTACCGCGCCGAACAGGTTTATCATGACGATCGTGGATTCCATTCTGTGCGTGCTTTTCTTCCCGATTAGGCCGGCGCAATCTGCGCCTCAGCGCATTGCCATGTCTTTGAAATCGCGGCCTAGTTCTCACTTTATGATTGCCGGCTAAGTATAATACGCCTGTTCCTGGATAGCACAACGCCGTTTGCGACATATCATGGCGGGCCTCGCGATGCCGCTCAGTAGCGAAATCAACGCCAAGCGGTCTGGCGCATCGCCTCGCCGGTGATCATGGCAGCCGATACCGCGACATTGATCGAGCGCTGGCCCGCAACCATCGGGATCAGGATGCGCTCGTCGGCCCTTTCATGAACATGATCTGGAACGCCTGCGCTTTCGCGGCCGAACAACAAGATGTCGTTCGGCGCGAATGCAAAGTCCGTGTATCGGACAGATGCCTTGGTGGAAGCGAGCACGATGCGACGACCCGTCGGAGCCCGCCATTCCTCGAAGCGATCCCAACTGACATGACGGGTCAGCGCAACGGTTGCGATGTAGTCCATGCCGGCGCGCTTCAGATTGCGGTCGGAAATGTCGAAGCCGGCGGGCTCGATGATGTCGACGCTAACGCCGAGGCATGCGGCAAGGCGCAGGATCGTGCCGGTATTGCCGGGGATGTCGGGCTGGTAAAGCGCCAGTCTGAGATCAGTCATCCGAAGTTCCATCTTGCTGCCTGGGGCGAGGAGACCTAGTCCAACTGTGATTTCGGTGCAACAGGCGCCTTTTGACCCCGAATTGTTCAGTCTGTGCCGATTTTGGACTGGAAATTTCGCAGTTTTCGCGTTATTGGTGCGTATCTTCAATCGCCAGCTAGGGAGGGCCAACATGAATATTCTGATGCTTACGCGCCTTCCAGCCGCAATACCAAGCGTGGCGATCTCGCGCTTCTGAGCGCAAGCTTTCTAAAACTCCCCATTTTTGATCCATTGCGCGGCTGTCGTGGCCTCGCCCCTCGAACGTCCGGTTCCCATATGTGCCTCAGCGCGTTTTGCGCAGGCTGGGAGGTGGAACGGTGAAGTTCCGGAGCACTTTTCATGTTTAGCTGGTTCGAACAGCGACTGAACCCCTTTCCGAGTGAGGAGCCTGTCGTTCCGCCCAAGGGTCTTTTTGCCTTCTGCTGGCATTACACGAAGCCTGCGGCGCCCTGGCTTGCAGCCATGGCCGTGCTGACGGCGCTGATTGCCATCGGCGAAGTGACACTCTTCCAGTTTCTCGGCGATATCGTCGACTGGCTGACAAATGCCGACAAGGCGACGTTCCTGCAGGCCGAATGGCACAAGCTTGCCTGGATGGCTGCCTTGATCCTCGTCGGCCTGCCCCTGGCGGCTGGGCTCGATTCGCTTATCATGCATCAGGTCCTGCTCGGCAACTACCCGATGATCGCGCGTTGGCAGATGCACCGCTTCCTGCTGCGCCATAGCATGACCTTCTTCGCCAACGAGTTTGCCGGACGCGTTGCGACCAAGGTGATGCAGACCTCGCTTGCCGTTCGTGAAACAACGATGAAGATCCTCGATGTCTTCGTCTATGTCGTCACGTATTTCCTGACGATGATCATCGTGATCGCCGCGGCAGACTGGCGGCTGATGGTTCCGATCCTGGTCTGGCTCGCCGTCTATGTCAGCATCGTGTCGTATTTCGTGCCCCGGCTGCGCAGGATCGCGGCGCAGCAGGCAGATGCACGCTCGATGATGACGGGCCGGGTTGTCGACAGCTACACGAACATTGCGACCGTCAAGCTCTTCTCGCATGCAGGCAGAGAGGAAAGCTATGCCAAGGCCGGCATGGACGAGTTCCTGCAGACAGTGCATCAGCAGATGCGTCGCGTCACGCTGTTCCATGTGTGCGTCTATATCAACAACTGCGTGGCGCTCTTCGTCATCTCGGGCCTGTCGATCTGGTTCTGGCTGAATGGCCAGATATCGGTCGGCGCGATTGCCATCGCGATCGGCCTTGCGATGCGCGTCAACGGCATGTCGCAATGGATCATGTGGGAGGTATCCGCGCTCTTTGAAAACATCGGCACCGTCTATGACGGCATGGAGATGATGACGAAGAACCATGACATCACCGACAAGCCCGACGCGCCGCCGATGCAGGCCAAGAAGGGTGCGATCCAATACGAGCGCATCCGCTTCCATTACGGCAAGGGCAAGGGCGTCATAGACAACCTGTCGCTCGACATCAAGGCGGGTGAGAAGGTCGGTCTCGTAGGCCGCTCAGGCGCCGGCAAGACGACGCTGATGAACCTGCTGCTGCGCTTTTATGACCTGGAAGCCGGCCGCATCACCATCGACGGCCAGGATATCTCGCAGGTATCGCAGGAAAGCCTCCGCTCGCTGATCGGCGTGGTGACACAGGATACGTCGCTGCTGCACCGCTCGATCCGCGACAACATCGCCTATGGCCGTCCGGATGCGACGGACGCGGAGGTGATCGAGGCGGCGAAGCGGGCAAATGCCTTCGAGTTCATCGAAGGGCTTGTCGACTTGCAGGGCCGCAAGGGATTCGACGCGCAGGTTGGCGAGCGCGGCGTGAAGCTCTCCGGTGGCCAGCGCCAGCGGGTTGCGATCGCCCGGGTGTTCCTGAAGGACGCACCGATCCTGGTGCTCGACGAGGCGACCTCGGCACTCGATTCAGAAGTGGAAGCGGCGATCCAGGAGAACCTTTTTGCGCTGATGGAAGGCAAGACGGTGATCGCGATCGCCCATCGCCTGTCGACGTTGACGGAGATGGATCGCCTGATCGTGCTCGACAAGGGCCGCATCGTCCAGGCCGGCTCGCACGCCGACCTCGTCAGTCAAGGCGGCATTTATGCAGATCTCTGGACCCGCCAGTCCGGCGGCTTCCTCGCCGATCATTCGCAAGAAGCCGAGGAAGCGGCGGAATAAAGAAAAACCTCCCTGCGAAAGCGGGGAGGGAATTTGCTGGGCCAGTTAGGCAATAGGGCGATAAGGTAGACTGTTAACCTTGCAGATCGTGCCACCTGCGCGCTTGGTCGACGCAAGCTGCCGCCTGCACTGGATGATTCCTAACGGAGCCGTTGCCGGTTCACAGGCTGTCTGCCCAGTCTCTTACCCTGTGACGCTCGACCACGACGATGGCGCCTGCCATCGTGCCGAGGGCCGTCAGGCGGCGCTCTTCCTGGTTGTCGAGCCATGCGGCAACCGCCTCGCTGACGATGGTGTCGCGCGATATGCCGAGTTGGGCTGCGGTTTCATCGAGTCTGTCCGCAAGCGGAAGCGGAATATGCGATGCGAGCACCCTTGTTTCCATGACGGTATTTCTCCGTTAAGCACTCATTGTACTCCGAGATCGTGACGAGGTCAGCGACATTCAACACGGATGCCGCCGATGTTACCGAAAATTACCAAAATATAAGGTTGCGTCCGTACTCCATTCCCTTTGCCGCAGGGTTGTCTCGGACTATAACGCAATGATGCTCCTGCGCCCGATACTCAATTTGTTTGAAAGCTGGATCGATCCGTTCCGCCGGCGCGGCAATATACAGCCGCCGCGTTCGACGGCCGGCTTCATCTGGTTCTACATCGGTCAGGCGAAATGGCCCTTCGTCGCGATGCTCGTTCTCGGCGGCATGTCGGCGGCGATCGAGGCGGCGCTTTTCTGGTTCGTCGGTCGATTGGTCGATATTTTGAGCACGGTAAGGCCGGGTGTTGGCTGGAGCGAGATACTTGCTGCACACGGCAACGAGCTCTTCGGAATGCTCGCTTTGATCGGCTTTGTCCGTTTTCTTGTGGTCTTCCTCATCGCGCTGGTCGATCAGCAGGTCATCACGCCCGGTTTTTACAATCTCGCGCGCTGGCAATCCTATCTCCACGTCTCGCGCCAGTCGCTGCATTTTTTCCAGAGCGATTTTTCCGGGCGGATCGTGACGAAGGTCTGGTCGGCCGGCCAGGCGGTGGGTGATCTCGTGACCTCGCTCATGGAGAGCGTCTGGTTCGTGGGAATCTATGCGGCGACGACACTGGTGCTGGTGGCTCAGCTCGATCTTTCGCTTGCCGCCGTGGTGCTGTTTTGGCTCGCTGCCTTCGGCGTGCTTGCCCGCTATTTCGTGCCGCGCATCCGCTATCACTCGCGCGAGACTGCTGAAGCTGCCTCGATGCTCAATGGACGCATGGTCGATTCCTACAGCAACATCCAGACACTGAAGCTTTTCGCTCGTCACGAGGAGAGCGACCGCTACATGCGCCAGGGTTTCGATATCTATCAGGATACCGTGTTGCGCTTTACCCGGTTCATTACCGGTGTGCGCGCCTCCATGGCGCTGCTTTCCGGCCTGATGATCGTGACGATGGGCGGTTTAAGCGTCGACTTGTGGCTGCGCGGATTGGTGAGTTCCGGTTCCGTGGCTTTTTCGCTGGCCCTCGTCCTGCGCCTCAACTTCCTCCTTGGGCGCCTGATGACGCAGTTCAACGGCATCATGCGCAATCTGGGCACGATCCAGAATGCTGCCGAATTGATCTCGCAGCCGCTCGGTCTCGTCGACCGGCCCAATGCTCCCGATCTCGTCGTCCGGGAGCCCGGCATCCGCTTCGAGAACGTCTCCTTCCATTACGGCCGGGGCAAGGGCGTGATCGAAGATTTCTCGCTCACCGTCGCACCTGGCGAAAAGGTCGGGATCGTCGGGCGCTCCGGCGCCGGCAAGTCGACCCTGGTCAATCTGCTGTTGCGCCTCTACGATCTTGAAGGCGGGCGCATTCTCGTCGATGGCCAGGATATTGCTGCGGTCAGCCAGGAGTCGCTGCGCATGCAAATCGGCGTCGTCAGCCAGGACACATCGCTGCTGCACCGTTCGGTCCGCGACAACATCCTGTTCGGCCGGCCCGATGCGGAGGAAGAACGGCTGCTCGATGCCGCACGGCGGGCAGAGGCGCTCGACTTCATCGAGCGTCTGCACGATCAGCAGGGGCGCAAGGGTTTCGACGCGCATGTCGGCGAGCGCGGCGTGAAGCTTTCCGGTGGGCAGCGGCAACGCATCGCAATCGCGCGCCTCATGCTGAAGGATGCGCCGATCCTGGTGCTCGACGAGGCGACCTCGGCGCTCGATTCGGAGGTGGAAGAGGTGATTCAGTCCAATCTCAGCCGGATCATGGAAGGAAAGACTGTGCTGGCTATCGCTCACCGCCTTTCGACCATTGCCGCGCTCGATCGGTTGATCGTTGTCGACCACGGCAGAATCATCGAAGAAGGCACGCATAAATCCCTGGTCCAAAGAGGCGGGCTTTATGCCGAGCTATGGGCGCGCCAGTCCGGCGGCTTCCTTGGTGCAGACGCAGATTTGCCCGGGCGCCAGGCGTGGGCCGTTTAGTCAAGCGTCCGCCAGCTGGGCTCCGATGCGCTGAATCCAGGGGATTGCGGTAAAAAGATCATCTGAAAATACCCGCGACATTGTGCCCTCATATTATTGTCAAGGCTGGACATAATTTGCGATCAAGCATAGAACGCGCCGGATTGGCGGGGAATCTAAGGCCGAATTGTGTCTATGTCGATTCGCCGCTTAGAGGGGCAGTGCGGAATTCCGCGAAAATTGCGCAGAGGATGGTTTAGCCGTGAGCGAACACGAAACGACAAGCGAGGCTCCAGGGGAGCCCACGCGCCGTGATTTCCTTTATCTCACTACTGGTATGGCAGGCGCGGTCGGCGCTGCGGCCGCCGCTTGGCCGTTCATCGACCAGATGCGCCCGGATGCGTCCACGCTCGCTCTTGCTTCCATCGAAGTCGACGTATCGAGCCTTGGGCCGGGCATGTCGCTGACTGCCAAATGGCGCGGCAAGCCGGTCTTCATCCGCAACCGTACGCCCGAGGAAGTGAAGGCTGCCGACGAGGTTCCCCTTTCGGATCTCAAAGATCCGATCGCGCGCAACGAGAACCTTCCGGCCGAAGCGCAGGCAACCGGGGTCGACCGTTCTGCAGGCAAGGACAAGGAAAACTGGATCGTCATGATCGGTTCGTGCACCCATCTCGGTTGCGTGCCACTCGGACAGGCCGGCGAATACAACGGTTGGTTCTGTCCCTGCCATGGCTCGGTCTACGACACGGCCGGCCGCATCCGTAAAGGTCCGGCGCCGACGAACCTGCCGATTCCGACCTATTCGTTCGTTTCCGATACAGTGATCAAGATCGGTTGAGGGGAGACTGATTTATGAGTGGCCATTCCAGCTACGAGCCATCAACCGGCCTGGAGAAGTGGATCGATGCGCGCCTGCCGCTGCCGCGCATGGTCTATGACAGCTTCGTGGCATATCCGGTTCCGCGCAACCTGAACTATGCCTACACTTTCGGCGCCATGCTTTCGGTCATGCTGGTCGTGCAGATCCTGACAGGCGTCGTGCTCGCCATGCATTATGCTGCCGAGACCTCTGTCGCATTCAACGCCGTCGAAAAAATCATGCGCGACGTCAACCATGGCTGGTTGTTGCGCTACATGCATGCCAACGGCGCATCCTTCTTCTTCGTCGCGGTCTACCTGCATATTGCCCGCGGCCTTTACTACGGCTCCTACAAGGCGCCGCGTGAAATCCTCTGGATTCTCGGTGTCCTCATCTATCTGCTGATGATGGCGACCGGCTTCATGGGTTACGTTCTGCCCTGGGGCCAGATGTCCTTCTGGGGCGCGACCGTCATCACCGGCTTCTTCTCGGCCTTTCCGCTGGTCGGCGAATGGGTTCAGCAGTTTCTGCTCGGCGGTTTTGCCGTTGAAAACCCGACGCTCAACCGCTTCTTCTCGCTGCACTATCTGCTGCCCTTCATCATCGCAGGCGTTGTGGTGCTGCATATCTGGGCGCTGCACGTGACGGGTCAGACGAACCCGACAGGCGTCGAGGTCAAGACTAAGACGGACACCGTCCAGTTCACGCCCTATGCGACCCTCAAGGACGCACTCGGCGTTTCGATCTTCCTGCTGGTCTACGCCTACTTCGTCTTCTACATGCCGAATTTCCTCGGCCATCCGGACAATTATATCCCGGCAGACCCGCTGAAGACGCCGGCGCACATCGTTCCGGAATGGTACTTCTTGCCGTTCTACGCGATGCTGCGCTCGATCACGTTCAACATCGGTCCGATCGATTCCAAGCTCGGCGGCGTTCTGGTGATGTTCGGCGCCATCATCGTGCTCTTCTTCCTGCCATGGCTCGATACGTCGAAGGTCCGTTCTGCAGTCTACCGCCCCTGGTACAAGATGTTCTACTGGCTGTTCGTGATCGATGCGATCATCCTCGGCTGGCTCGGTTCCCAGCCGGCGGAAGGTGCCTTCGTCCTGATCTCGCAGATCTGTACGCTGCTTTACTTTGCTTTCTTCCTGGTCGCCATGCCAGTGCTTGGCCTCGTCGAGACGCCGCGCCGCATTCCAAACTCGATCACCGAAGCCGTGCTGGAAAAGCGCAATCAACAAACTGCTACGGTCAAGGCATAGGCGAGCGGAAGGAATAGAATGATGAAAAAGCTTATTGCAAGCATTCTGCCGCTCGCAGTCGTAGCTATCCTCGGAACTGCTGCATTTGCACAGGAAGCGACGCCCGGCGAGGGCGCCGCTCCGGCCGAGCACGAGGAAGGCGCCACGCCGCACTATCCGCTGAAGCACCCGCGGGAGCAGGACTGGAGCTTCGCCGGCCCGTTCGGCCATTATGACAAGGGCCAGCTGCAGCGCGGCCTGAAGGTCTACGCGGAAGTCTGTTCGGCCTGCCACTCCATGAGCCTCGTTCCCTTCCGCATGCTCGGCGAGCTCGGTTACTCCGAGGCGCAGGTCAAGGCCTTTGCCGCGAACTACGAAGTCCAGGATGGTCCGGATGCTGCAGGTGAGATGTTCACCCGCAAGGCTATCCCTTCGGATTATTTCCCCTCGCCATACGCCAACGCTCAGGCCGCTGCCGCCGCGAACAATGGCGCGGCCCCACCGGATTTCTCGCTGATCGCCAAGGCCCGCGGGATAACCCGCGGCTTTCCGCAGTTCGTCTTCGATATCTTCACCCAGTATCAGGAGGGCGGACCGGACTATATCTACTCGCTGCTGACCGGCTATGAAGAGCCGCCGGCGGGCTTCCAGGTTCCGGAGGGTGCGCACTACAACCCCTACTTCAACGCTGCCGCGGCTTTCGCGATGCCGAAGCCGCTCTCAGACGATCAGGTGACCTATGACGACGGCACGCCGCAGACCGTCGATCAGTATTCCAAGGACGTCTCGGCCTTCCTGATGTGGGCCGCAGAGCCGCACCTCGAGGATCGCAAGAGCACCGGCTTCATGGTCATCGTGTTCCTGCTGATCTTCTCCGGTCTCATCTTCCTGACGAAGCGCTCGGTCTATGCCAACAAGGAGCACTGAGCGGTTCTAGCTCGACAAGCAAATGGCGGCTTTCGGGCCGCCTTTTTTGTTGGTTCCATGTCAGCCAGTTGATAGGGTGCAACCGACTAAACGCCCTCGCATACACACGGACCTCCCATGAACAATATTGCCTCGGAGCTTGCGGCTAGCATCCGCTCCATCCCGGACTATCCGAAGCCTGGCATTATCTTTCGCGACATCACGACGCTTCTTGGCAATCCACGGGCGTTTCGCCGCGCAGTGGATGAGCTGGTGCAGCCCTATGCGGGCCTGAAAATCGACAAGATCGCCGGCATGGAAGCGCGCGGCTTCATCCTGGGCGGCGCCGTTGCGCATCAGCTTTCGTCCGGGTTCGTGCCAATCCGCAAGAAGGGCAAGCTGCCGCACGATACAGTGCGGATCGCCTACAGCCTCGAATATGGCGTCGACGAGATGGAGATGCACCGGGATGCCGTTCAGCCGGGCGAGAAGGTCATCCTCGTGGACGATCTGATTGCAACCGGCGGGACGGCAGTCGGCGCGACGAAGCTCCTTCGCCAGATGGGTGCGGAAGTCGTCGGTGCGTGCTTCGTCATCGATCTGCCGGATCTCGGCGGCCGCAGGAAGCTCGAGGAGCTTGGCGTGAACGTCCACACGCTGGTCGAATTCGCCGGGCACTGAAGCCCGGCTTTATTCGAATTCGAGCACGCTGCCCTCGAAACGGATGACAGGCGTGCCGTCTTGGTTCACGCCTTCGTTGAGGATCGAGTTCAGGAACCAGCCCGGCCTCGATGTGAGAGGCCGGCTGGCAAGCAAGGTCACCGAATAGCTGACCGTCTCGTCGACGAAGACCGGACGCAGCCATTGCAATTTCTGGAAGCCGGGCGAAGGGCCGAGTTTCGGCGGTGCAAGGCCCTGCCTGGCAAGTCGCGCGGTTTCCTTTTCCCAGTAATCGAGGAAAGTTCGCATCCAGGCGGCGCATGTATGCCAGCCCGAGGCGCAGAGATTGCCGAAAAGTGTCTTCCTGGCGGCTTCCTTGTCGATATGGAAGCGCTGCGGGTCGAAGCGTGTGGCGAAATGGACGATCCGCTCCTCGGTAAAGGTATAGCCGCCGATCGAGGCCTTTTCGCCAATCGTATAAAGCTCCGCCATCCTCATGGGTTTATCTCCACGGTGTCGCGCATGCTGAACATAATCCAGTTTTCGCAATAGCAGACCAGATGGCCGTGCTGATTGTGAACCTCATGCTTGAAACGGGCGATTCCGATTCCGGGCCGCGAGCGCATTGCACGCGATTCCAGCACCGTCGAACGCCCGGACAGTGTGTCGCCGGCAAGCACGGGCTTCTTCCATTCCATCACGTCGATGCCGGGTGCGCCCTGCGAATGCGAGTTGAGCAGAAAACCATAGGCCATCATACGCATGAAAAGCGCAGACGTATGCCAGCCGGAAGCCGCGAGCCCGCCAAGGATGCTGGCGCGTCCGGCCATCTCGTCCATGTGCATTGGCTGCGGGTCGAACTCGGTTGCGAACTCGATGATTTCCTGCGCCGTCACGGCGACCGGGCCCAATGCAAAGCTGCGGCCCGGCTCGAAGTCTTCAAAAACTAGCTTCATCTGGCCTCGCCCTTTCTCGGCCGTGCGGACAAATCAGGTATTGAAGCGGAAGTGGATTACGTCGCCGTCCTGAACCACGTATTCCTTGCCTTCATCCCGGGCTTTGCCCGCGTCCTTGGCGCCTGTTTCGCCGCCGAACGCGATGTAGTCGTTATAGCCGATAGTGAAGGCACGGATGAAGCCGCGTTCGAAATCGGTGTGGATCACGCCGGCAGCGGCCGGTGCCTTGGTGCCGCGCACGATCGTCCAAGCGCGGGTCTCCTTGGGGCCGACCGTGAAATAGGTGATCAAGTCGAGCAGGTGATAGCCTGCGCGGATTAGCCGGTCGAGGCCGGCCTCTTCGAGACCGAGTGCGTGGAGGAATTCCTTGCTTTCTTCTTCGGGCAGTTGAGCCACTTCGGATTCGATCGCAGCCGAGATGATCACGCATTCGGCGCCTTGGGCTTTCGCCATCTCGGCAACGGCCTCGGTATGTTCGTTGCCCGTTGCTGCATCGGCTTCCGCGACGTTGCACACGTAGAGCACCGGATGCGAAGTCAGAAGGTTCAGGCTCTTCAGGACTTCGATCTCGTCGGCGCCGAGCGTCTTCAGCAGTATACGAGCCGGCTTGCCTTCGTTGAGAAGCTTGATCACCGCTTC
Organism: Rhizobium azibense; assembly: GCF_004342325.1. Taxonomy (NCBI): domain Bacteria; kingdom Pseudomonadati; phylum Pseudomonadota; class Alphaproteobacteria; order Hyphomicrobiales; family Rhizobiaceae; genus Rhizobium; species Rhizobium azibense. The sequence continues at coordinate 33,404 of NZ_SMBJ01000005.1, forward strand.
CATGACGGGAAGCTGCGTCAGCGAATCCTTGTCCTTGGAGGCGGCGCGTTTGCGGGTTTGCTCGACTCGGCGCTCAAGACTTTCAAGGTCGGCAAGCATCAGCTCGGTTTCGATGGTTTCGGCGTCGCCGACCGGATTGATACGGCCTTCGACATGAGTGATGTCGTCATCCTCAAAGCAGCGCAGCACATGCACGACGGCATCGACTTCGCGGATGTTGGCGAGGAACTTGTTGCCTAGGCCCTCGCCCTTCGAGGCGCCGCGCACCAGACCGGCGATATCGACGAAGGAAATGCGGGTAGGGATGATTTCCCTGGAGCCGGCGATCGAGGCGAGCTTGTGCATCCGGGGATCGGGAACGGCGACTTCGCCGGTGTTCGGCTCGATCGTACAGAAGGGATAGTTCGCCGCCTGCGCCGCTGCCGTCTTGGTGAGCGCGTTGAAGAGTGTCGACTTGCCGACATTCGGCAGACCGACGATACCGCATTTGAAGCCCATGACTGGATGTCCGTATTCGCTGAAATCGTTGCCTTGCCTATGGGATAAAGGAGCCATGCGGTCAAGTCTTCGGCCGCTTTTACCGCCGCTCACTTGCCGATCGGGCGACACTGGCCTATTTTTCCGCAGGCGGAGATTTCGAGACCTGTTGCGGATTTTACTGAAAGGGCAAGTGACCTCGCCCAGGAGATCCTGGACCATCTCGGTGTCAAACCCGGCGACTGGCTTGAACTTCGGCTCTTGCCTGATCGGGCGCGCAGCCGACACAGTCGAAATTTCCTCGCCGACGATAATTGTCTGATTGAGAACTCGTTCTCATGTCATCAACGGGTGGATTTCCGATGAGTGACAACGACGTTGCAATAAAACCGAAAACCAAGGTCAAGCTGAAGCTGGATAAGCCGAAGCTCTACAAGGTTCTTCTCTTCAACGATGACTATACGCCACGTGAGTTCGTCGTCATGATCCTCAAAGCCATTTTCCGGATGAGCGAGGAGACGGGATACAGGGTGATGATGACGGCGCATAAAATGGGCTCCAGCGTGGTCGTCGTCTGCGCCAAGGACATTGCCGAGACCAAGGTCAAGGAGGCGATGGACTATGCCAAGGAGGCAGGCTTTCCGCTGATGTTTACGGCAGAACCCGAAGAATAGGCCGTTTCTTAACCAATCTTCTTAAGCCGCCATCCGTCAATTTTCGCTACATTGCGCCGAGGACGGAGGCCCGCATGCATGCTGAGGCAGCGACTTGGCATTATTTCGTAGCCGCGGCGCTCTTTGCGATCTTCGGGGCAATGGGTCATGTCGTGCGTGCGCTGTGCAACGTCTATCCGGACAGGCTTTCGGACAAGCCGATCATCGATCTTGCCATTTCGGACGGTTATGATCTTTCCGACATGCTCTTCGGAACGGAATATGACGATGCCGGCTACTATCGGCTCGACAGCCTCAAGAACCTGCGCATTGCCTGCTCCATTGCCGTCGTTGCCGGCATTGGCACCATGCTGTTCGTAGAGGATGCCTCGATCCTGATGGCAACGGCGATCGACGACGGAGCCAGCGCGCTTCGGGAACTGCTCGTCAACCGCTTTCAAGAGCTGCAATTGCTGATCAGCCGGGGCGTCTGATCTGATAACCTGTCTTATCCCGCATGAAGCCGCAGTTTTCGTAAAAAAGCAGCGTCGCGGGGTTCCTTGAACCGGTAAGGAGCATCACTTTATAGCAATTCTCCTTCCAGGCCGTTGCGCAGGCATGACGGATCAAGGCGCCGGCATAACCCTTCCTGCGGTGATCGGCGTGCGTGACGACATTCTCGACAAGAGCGTATGAAGCGCCGTTTCGCGTCAGATTGGGCGAAATGATCAGTGTGGCGGATGCAACGGGCATGTCGCCGGCCAGCGCGACAAATATGGTCATGCCCGGTTGGGCAAGGATGGCTGAGAAGCGGTCGCTTGCCCGGGCGGGATCGATCGCTGGATCATCGGGATTGAGGTGGCGGTAGAGCTCAAGAAGCGTCTGCAGATCGCCAGGACCGGCATGCCGGATCATGATGTCCTGCTTCGACATCGTGCTTACTCGCCCTTGCTGCCAAACATCTTCTTCAGCATTTCCGCCATGGGCCCGGTCGCAGGCAGCTTGGGCTGCGTGTGATTGCGCGCCTGATGGATGTGGGATTGGGCTGCAGACTTCCTTTCGGCCTTCGGCTTGTTTTCCTCCGCCTTGGCGCCGACAGCAAGCGCCAGCTTGTTCATCAGCTGCGAATCCTCGTTGCGCACCAGCATGTCGGCATTGTCGGCAAGCGTTTCCAAAAGCGGCTGCAGCCAGGCCTGGTCGGCCTTGGCGAAGTCCGCGAGGACGTGGTGCTGCACAAGTTCTTTGACGCCAGGGTGGCCGATGCCGAGGCGAAGGCGCCGGTAATCCTTGCCGCAATGGGCATCGAGCGACCTGATGCCGTTGTGGCCGCCATTGCCGCCGCCGATCTTCAGCCGGGCCTTGCCGGGCGGCAGGTCGAGCTCGTCATAGATGGCGACGAGATCGCAAGGCTGCAGCTTGTAGAAGCGCATGGCTTCGCCGACGGCTTCGCCGGAGAGGTTCATGTAGGTTTGCGGCTTGACAAGCAGTACCTTCTCGCCACCGAGCTCGCCTTCGGAAATTTCCGCCCTGAACTTCTTGGACCAGGGGGAAAAGCTGTGGCGCCTGTGGATGGCGTCGGCCGCCATGAAGCCGATATTGTGACGGTTTCCGGCATGTTTGCTTCCGGGATTGCCGAGACCCGCTATGATCAGCATTTGGCCAGTCCGTTTGTTGAATGCCTGCTGTCGCTTCACCACCGCGAAATGGGCAGGAAGTCAAGCGCAAAGGCACGGCGCGGCGCTAATCGCCGAGATCCAGTCCATACTTGAAGAAGATCTCCTTCTGGATTCCGTTGGAAATCAGCTTGTCGAGGGCGGTCTGCATCCGCACCTGAAGTTCGGATGGAAAATCCTTGTGACAGGCGATACCCATCGGCTGTGAGGAGAGCATGGTGACCATTTCCACCGGCTGATCCGCCTTCAGCTTTTCGAAGTAAAGCTCTGAAATGGGCATCATGTCGATACGGCCGCCGAGAAGCTTGCGAAGCGTGGCGTTGAAGTCGCTAGCGATATCGAGCTTGGTAAAGCCCTTCTGCCTCAACACCATCTCGGTATAGTCCTCGCGCTGCGTGCCGACAGTATATTTCTTGGACGCCTCCAGGTCACTCGCAACCACGCCCGATCCTTTCCTTGTGATCAAAATATTACGATCGACGAGCAGGGGCTCGATCCATTTGAAAAGGGGATCGCGCAGGCCATTGTGTGCCGTGGCAAAAACGCAGGTCATCGGCCTTGATTGCGCGAGGCTATAGGCGCGCGCCCAGGGCATCATCTCGATGGTATAGTCGACGCCGATATCGGCCATGACCTTTTCAACTTGTTCGACGGTCGCGCCCTTGATCACCTTCCCGTCGCGATAATTGAAGGGCGCGTATTCTTCAGTCGTGAAATTCACCGTCTGTGACTGTGCCGGCGCTGCGCAAGGAAGCGTCAGAAAAGCAAGAAGCAGGAGCTTTTTCATCTATTTCCACCTTCAATGCGCCGCTCACGAGGCTTGGGCGACCTCGTTTTCCGCGGCTGTGAGGTCCTCGATCAATTTCAAGGCATTTTGCGGACGACGGAAGAGGTAGCCCTGACCGTAGTCAAGCCCCATCTGGTGTAGGGTGCGGCATTCTTCCTCGGTTTCTATGCCTTCCGCAATCACGGTGCAGTCCATCTTGTGCGAGAGCGTGGTGATCCCTTCGATGAGCATCCTGCTCTTGTGACGGACGTCATCATTCGTGTCGTTGATCGACCGCGTGAAGGATTGGTCGACCTTGATGATGTCGACCGGGAAGCGGTTGAGATAGCTCAGCGACGAGTAGCCGGTGCCGAAATCATCAAGGGCGATGCGGCATCCGAAGCGGCGCAGTTCGGTGAGCACCATGCGTATTTGCGGATTGTCGTCCATCAGAACGGCTTCCGTGATTTCGACGACGATGCGATCAGAACGGATGCCGTGCCGCCCGACGAGCCCGGCGAGGCGGGAGGGCAGGGCGGCTTCGAACTGCAGCGGCGAGAAATTGATCGCGAGATAGGTATCATGCATGCCCGGGATCCGGGAGATATTCGCCAGATGCCCGATCGCTTTTTCCATGATGACGTTGCCGACGCGGACGATCTTGGCGGTCTCCTCGGCGACGTGGATGATGCCAGCCGGCGGCATCAGCCCCTTCTGGGGATGATTGAGGCGCAGGAGCGCTTCAAATCCGGCGATCCGGTGATCGTCGAGGCCCACGATCGGCTGCAGATAGGCCTCGAACCAATCCTCGGCGAGGCCGTTTTCGATGTGGCTTTCGATCTCGGCGCGCGCCCTTGCGCTGTCCAGCATACTGTTGTCGAAAATCTGCGCGCCATTCTTGCCGTCGCGCTTTTTCGCATACATCGCCATGTCCGACTTCTGCAGCAGTTCGGCTGCATTCGAGGCATGGCGCGGATAGATGGCGATGCCGATGCTGGCGCTTAAATGCAGGTCGGGGCCGAAAGGTGCCTCGAAGACGCTGGCAATCTGCTCGCACATCGCCCTGGCGCGCTTCTCGCCGTCCGTGGCCGGAAGCAGGACGGCGAATTCGTCGCCGCCAAGGCGCGCTGCCTGATCGGAGGGCGCGAGATGTCTGTTAATCCGCTCGACGAGCTCGCGCAGTGCGCGATCGCCTTCGGCATGGCCCATATTGTCGTTGATCCACTTGAACCGGTCGAGATCGATAAACAGGCAGGCAAGCTCCTGACCGGCGGCATCGGCTTCGGCGATCTTGCCGTCGAGGGCCGTCTCGAAGCCTTGGCGGTTCAGCAGACCGGTGAGATGGTCGGTTATCGCCTGACGATGGTTGCGGTCTTCCGAGGCCTTCAGTGCGGTCACGTCGGTCATGACCGACAGCAAGAGCTGGTTAGGTCCGGTGGCCGTCTTGGATTCCAGGATCAGCACGTCCATGATGCGGCCGCCTGCGCACAGGAACTTGACGGTCACGTCAAGTGCCGCGCCGTTCTCGAAACCTTCCTTGCGGTGTTGAAACGCGTCGCGGGTGTCGGGCGTCACGAGTTCGGAAAATCTGCGTCCGATCACCTCAGTCCTGCCATAGCCCGTTGCGACAAGCCAATAGTCACTGACCGCTATGATGCGATCCTCGTTGTCCAGAGAGAAAAGCATGGCTGGCGTGAGGTTATAGATATCGGTTGCGAGGCGGTGGGCGAGTTTCAGTTCCTTCTCCTCGCTCTCCAGCTTCGTCTGCATCTCGTTGAAGCTGCGGGCAAGGCGGCCGATCTCATCGCTCGACTGCCAATCGACGTGATGGCGCGATCCGAGCTGACGGGTGGCCTCTATGGCTGCGATAAGCCGCATGAGCGGCTGTATGACGAAGAGGCGGTTGCCGATCAATGCGGTGCCGAAGACGGTGAGAACGGCGAAGATGAAGATAGATATGAAGACGACTTCTTCATGCTTCAGGCCGGAGAAGAGGCCAAGCTTGGGATAATAGACCGCGATGCTGCCGAGGTTCTTCGGACCGTCGACCGTGTTGTAGATGATTGCACGGGAAACCTGAACGAGCTCACCGTCAAAAGATTTCGGGATGGTCGATTGCGTCACGTTGAGCTGACTGGATTGATCACGAACCTCAACCTTCACGATGGCGCCCTGCGAAACCATCGTTGCGCTGATCTGTGTGACGCTGTCTTCGTCCAGATCCCAGAGCGGCTTTGCGAGCGCCTGGGAATTGGCAACTAGAAGAATGGAGATGTGGTCGCGTATTTCCCTGTCGGCGCGCTCGGAAGAAAGGAAGAGAAACAATACAAAAAGCGGAGCGACAAATATGAGAAGCGCCCCGCAAACAATCGCAAAAAATCTGTTCTCAACGGAATTGTTCATCGTTCCGTTTCTCCCGGGGCTCTCATTTACGCAGCCAAAACGGCAAAGAGCGGCAAGTTTAGAAATGCTTGGGGAATGCTTTCACGAATGTGTTAAATGTTGCTGAAGTGAGCTCGCGCTAAAATTGATAAAGGCCCGCCTTCCAGTGGAAAGCGGGCCTTATAATTACGAATTGGTGTATGCGGATTATGCTTCGGCTTCGCCTTCGCCTTCAGCGGCAGCTTCTTCTTCAACGCCAGCAGCCGGAGCAACGATCGTTGCGATCGTGAAGTCGCGGTCGATAACCGTTGTCACGCCCTTCGGCAGTGCGACTTCGGAGATATGGATGCTGTCGCCAATCTTCTTGCCGGAGAGGTCGATGTCGAAGAATTCCGGGATCGCATCAGCCGGGCAGTGAACTTCGATTGTGTGGCGAACGATGTTCAGCACGCCGCCGATCTTGACCTGCGATTTCTCTTCGTTGATGAAGTGAACCGGGATTTCGACGGTGACCTGCGTGTTGCCGGAGACGCGGAGGAAATCCACGTGCATCGTGAAGTCGCGAACCGGATCGAGCTGATAGTCCTTCGGCAGAACCTTGTACTTCTCGCCGCCGACGTCGATCGTCGCAACAGTGGTCATGAAACTACCGGCATGAATGCGCTTCGTCACCTCATTGGTGCTGAGAGCGATAGAAATGGGGGCCTGCTTGTCACCATAGATGACAGCTGGAATCAAACCGTTGCGGCGAAGTTCACGGGCGGACCCCTTACCAACCCGTTCGCGCGCCTCGGCCTTGAGCTCGTAAGTTTCCTGGCTCATGGCTATTCCTTTCGAGGTTATTTGGAGAGTCTCCGGCGGTATCGTCCTTCCGGTGACTGGAGGGGCCGTTTGGCCTTCCTCATCCGCGTTGCCTCCAAGGGTGTCTGCGCGGACGCGTGCGCTATAGTATAAGTGAAGCGGAAACGCAAGGCGAGGCGGCTCCGATTCCTCGGGTTGCCGGTCGGTAGCAGGCGGCTGTGAACTAATACAAACCAACGCGGGAGCAATAGGGACGGGACCGGATATCAAACCGGGTTTCTAATTATTGCGATTCAGCAGCTACAGGGCTTGCCTTTTGGGCAAGCCTGAGATGACATCCGGCCGCCTACATTCTCACAAGGCCGCCGATCGACGAGGCGGAGGAGCACATTAATGCGCTACAGGCTGATGACGGCGACGAGCGCCGTTGTTTTCGGATTGATGACGGCGTGCCATGCGGCCGGGATCGATCAGGATGGTGCAAACGCCATTCGTGACAATCTCAACAGCCTGCTGCCCGAAGACATTGCCAAGAGCGGCGTCGTCGCGGTCAATCCGGCCGGTGCGCGCTACGAGATCACCTACGACCTGGCCAAGCTGCTTTCCAAGTTCAATCCGGCGGATCTTGCAATCAACGGCCTGAAACCGATCTCGATGTTCGCCACGCCACGAGACGACGGGCTTTGGAATGTCGAAGGCGACAGCAGCCTGAATATTTCCGGACACTTCAAGGCACCGGACAAAAAGCGCACCGATTTCACCTATTCCATCGCCTCAATGGTCCATACTTGGGTCTTCGATCCGGCGATCAGCTATTTCCGCTCCGGTGATTTCAGCGCCAAGGATATCAAAGTCACGACCGCGACCGATACCGAGCAGGTCGATGCCAGCTTCGGCGACATGAAATACAAGCTCACCTCAGCTGATGGCGCTTCCGCCGACAGAATAGACTTTGCGGCGAACGGTACTTTGACAGCGTTTGCCGAGCAGGTGCACGGGAAGGATATGCCGCCGATCCGGATCACGGCCGATACCATCGATTTCGAAGCCAAGGTCGCCAGCCTGCCGGCAAAGCAATTGAGGGACATTGTCATCTTCGCAGTCGACCATGCCGATGAAAAGCAGATGAGCAAGGAGAGCGAGGAAAGGCTGAAGGGCATGCTACGCGCCGCTTTTCCGCTGGTCTCTTCGTTCGAGGAAGTCATCACCCTCAACAATCTTGCAGTGACGAGTGCTGCGGGCGGCGGCAGCGCCCAGAGCTTCGCCTACCGCCTGGCTGTAAATGGGCCGAGCAACGCAACGCAGTTTGACGTTGCAATGAATGCTGCCAACATCACATTCGACAGTCCGATGATTCCGGCCGCCTATTCCGCCTTTGTGCCTCAGGCAGTCGATGTGCAGTTGGCCATCCCGGGCATGGATTTTGCGGCTTTCGGTGATGAATTCATGAAACTTGACCTCACCAAGCCGCCGGAGGGCAGGGAGGACGCGGGCAAGAAGGCCGTGGAGCGGCTTTTCCGCAATGGCAGGTTTGTAATCGACATTCCGAAGGTCAGCGCCAAGTCCGGCGTCTACGACATCGACATATCCGCAAGGGTAGAGAGCCGCATCGACGTGGGCAAGCAGGACTATGCGCTGCAAGCCTCGGTTCTGGCGCGCGACTACGACAAGACCATCGCGGCAGTTCAGGAGCTTGCCAAGACCAATCCCGAGCTCAATCAGGCGTCGTTCGGAATGCTGATGGTCAAGGGTTTCGCCAAGACCGATCCGGATGGGCGGCAGCGCTGGGACGTGACGGTCACGCCCGATGGAACCGTGAGCGTCAATGGCCAGCAGATCAAGGGGCCGGATAAGCCGGAATGATTTTGCTGGGCATCAGGCGACACCGACTGTCACTGCCACTCTTTGGCGCCTAAGAGTGGCCGACAGCTTGGCAAGTCGGGTGGCGCGCGCGGGGACTTCAGGCCAACATCATCGCCGCCATCGGCCAGATGATCATAAGCGGCATTCGCCGCCGCTGATGATCCGGAAGCCTGCATTGCCAGCCTCGCAGGAGTTCGGGAAGGTCTGTGTCTGACGGCCGCGCTGACCGCAGACCGGCGCATATTCGCGCGTACAGATGCCGCCCGGGCGTTCCGGACGGTCAGGCCTGTTCGGGCGATCCGGCCGGGGCGGGCGTCCGGGACGATCCGGCTCGGGAAGCGCAACCGGTGGGGCGCGGCGGCATTCGCCGCGGCCGACGATCATGAAGCCGCTGTTGCGAGCCTGGCAGGCATTTCCGAAGGTTTGAAGCCGGCCCCCGCGTTCGCCGCAGACCGGCGCATATTCCATGGTGCACATTTGCTGCTGCGGTGGCCACGGGCGGGGCGAGGGTCGCGATGGACCTGGATCGACATCCATCGTGCAGGCACAGAGCAGGGGAACAAGCGCAAGAAGCGCAAGGCGTTTGAAGGCTACTGAACGTTTCATCCTGATGGCGGTCATAGGGCTTCTCATGCAAATCGCTTGCGCGAAAGTAGCCGAAAGCGCGCTGCCGAAGAAGAATAAAATACAACCCTGCCTAATATTTTGTGGGCGCGGAGAACTTTCAGTCGAAGAGACTTGAAACAGATTCTTCCTGGCTGGTGCGGTTGATCGCTTCGCCGATCAGGGTTGCGGTCGTAATCACGCGGATATTGTGGGCCGACTGGACGGCGGTGGTCGGCTGGATGGAGTCGGTGATCACCAGTTCGCGCAGCTTCGACGACGTGATGCGGGTGACCGCGCCGCCGGAAAGAACGCCGTGGGTGATGTAGGCGGTGACGCTTGCCGCACCTTGGGCCAGCAACACATCGGCGGCGTTGCAAAGCGTGCCGCCGGAATCGACGATGTCGTCAATCAGCAGGCAATCCTTGCCTTCGACGTCGCCGATAATATTCATGACTTCGGATTCACCTGGGCGGTCGCGGCGCTTGTCCACGATCGCCAGAAGACAGTCGAGGCGTTTTGCGAGCGAACGGGCGCGGACGACGCCGCCGACATCGGGCGAGACGACCATGACGTTGCTGATGTCGTAATTGGCCTTGATATCGCGCGTCAGCACCGGAACGGCGTAGAGGTTGTCCGTCGGAATGTCGAAGAATCCCTGAATCTGGCCGGCATGCAGGTCGAGCGTCAGAACCCGGTCGGCCCCGGCCTCGGTGATGAGGTTGGCAACCAGTTTCGCGGAGATCGGCGTGCGCCCTGAGGCGCGGCGATCCTGGCGGGCATAACCGAAATAGGGAAGAACTGCCGTGATGCGGCGCGCCGACGAACGTCGCATCGCATCGATCATGATCAGCAGTTCCATCAGATGATCGTTCGTCGGAAAGGAGGTCGACTGGACGACGAAGACGTCTTCGCCGCGAACGTTTTCCTGGATTTCGACGAAGATTTCCTGATCGGCAAATCTTCTGACGCTGGCCTTGCCCAAGGGCACATTGAGATAGGTGCAGATCGCTTCGGCGAGATGCCGGTTCGAATTGCCTGCGAAAACCTTCATTTTGGCCCGCCTGTTGTCTGCCGATAGCCGCGCTTTTTAGCCAGCTTGCTTCCGAATGCAAGCGCAAAGGCGCCACAGGCTTTGATATTTGTAAAAAGCCTGTTGCTAACCGTTGCGCGCCTGCCGCCAGGAATCGAACTCGGTGATCGTTTTCCTGGCGATCTGCTGCATGACGGAGGCCGGAACACCGACCCAGGGATCTTCTGCTGCGGAAGGAACCTTTTCCTGTCCCTGAATGCGGTGCAGGCGGGTACCACTGCCGTCGAGGATATCCCAGACGTAAACCACGGTCACGTTGCCGTCGTCGGTAAAGGCCGAGAGGTAACCCTTCAGGATATAGTCGCTGCTGGTGTCGTTCGAACTCTTGATCGACAGACCGTGCGAGCGCGCCTCGGCGCCGAGCTGGCGGGAAAGCGGCGTCACTGCCTGGACGGGAGCGCCGATAATCGGCAGGAAGCGAACGGTGTTGCCGCCGATTGCAGACGAGGCGGCAGGATCGATGGCTGCGACCCGTTTCTGCTGGCTGCCAGGGGCCAGATTGCCCATGTCTTCTTCTTCCGCCTGCGCGTTGGAAACCGGTTCGGCAAGCGTCCTCGCGTCGACAGGCTGCGAAGCCGCGGGCGAGGGTCCGCGCCGAGCAAGCGCATCGGCCTGCGCCTGCATTGTCGTCGGCGGCGCGCCGGGACCGGATCTGTAAGTCTGATTGTTGTATGCCGGATGGTAGCCTGCCTGCCTGGATTCGCCGGCAAAGGCCCGCAAAGGCTCTGAACCCGCCATGCGCTCGACTTCGCGCTGGGTGACGGGTGAGGTGCGACCAAGCGACGAGTCGCCGATATCGACTTGCGGCGTTAGCGCGTCGGTGGTGTTGCAAGAAGAAAGCGCGGCCAGGCAGACAAGGAGTATCGGCGCAGTCTGAGCTCGCGTCATCGCTGTCGTCGTCCTTCCCTCATTCGCATCAGCCCGCCTGATTTATGGGGGCGGGGGCTGTCGGCTGTCAATTCCGGAATCTTGCCGGTGATTGCCCATCATGCGCCGATGAAATCGAGCGAGTGGCGGGAAAGCGTGCGCGGCGCATCTGCCGTCGTTAGGTAGGTCTGGCCCAGCGTCATGGCCGTTCCGGTGTCGGAATCGGCTATGATCATGTGCACGAAGAGCGACATGTTCGGCTCGATCGGCTGCGGATTGCCGACATGAAACATCTGATGTTCCATCCAGGATGGCGAGAAGCGGGCGCCGAGCGAATAGCCGCAGGCGTTCAGCCGATGCCGGGCAAGCCCGCGCTCGTCCATGATCTTCGCATGCATGTCGAAGACGTCGCCGAAGGTGTGCCCCGGTTTCAGCACGGTTTCGATCGCCTGCAGGTTTTCCAGGCAAGCGTTGTAGAGTTCGCGGTGGCGGTGCGTCGGCTCGCCGATGACGATCGTGCGCATCATGGCGGCGTGATAATGGGCATAGGTGCCTGCCCATTCGAGCGTAAGCTGGTCATTTGCATCGAGCTTGCGGCGGCCCGCCTTATAGCGGCAGAGCAGGGCGTCCGCGCCGGAACCGATGATGTATTCGTTGGCGGGGTAGTCTCCGCCACCCGAAAAGACCGCGCCCTGCATGGCGGCAAGGATGTCCGCCTCGTCGGCGCCGGGCTTCGTCAGCTCGACAGCGGCATCCAGAGCATCGTCTGCAAGGGCTGCGGCACGCTCGACATAGACCACCTCTGCCGGGCTTTTCACGAGGCGCAAGCGGCTGACGAGATAGGAGACATCGACGATCTGGCCGAAGGTGGAAAGCTGGGCGTCTAGCAGGCGGGCGATTCGCCCGGTCATGCCGTGGGTGTCGTATTCGACACCGATGCGCCCACCGAGCAGGTCCATGTCGACCAGCAGGTTTCTGAGGTCGAGGGTCGGGTCGGCATTGACGCGGTCGACCCAGATGTGGATGTCTTCGAGGATCGACGTGTGCCTGGCCTGACGAAGGTCTGCCGAGCGGGTAATCAGCGACATCGTGCCATCGGCCTTGACCACCAGGGTCTGGAAGAAGCAGTAGCCGAACGTGTCGTAGCCCGTCAGCCAGTACATGCTTTCCTGCGCGAAAAGCAGGATGGCATCGAGCTTTTCTGCGCGCATCTGGTCAGTAAGGCGCGTGAGGCGGCTTGCGAATTCGGCTCTTTCGAAATGCAGTGCCATGCGGTCAAAACTCCCTGATGCTGATCGCTGAAATCTGGCGGCCGTAGTCCGGCTCCTTATTATGTGTGGTGCGCCGGTACGAGAAAAAGCGCTCGCTGTCCGGATAGGTGCAAATGCCAAGGCTTTCGGCGCGCACACCCGCGTTCAGCAACCGGTCGATGGTCAGGGCCGGAAGGTCGAACATGGCATGGGCCGACGTCTTCGAAGGAATGAAATAGCGCTCGTAAGTCGAATCGTATGTGACGAAGCGCTCGACGAATTCCGGGCCGACTTCATAGCTTGTCTGGCTGATCGAGGGGCCGAGGCAGGCAATCATGGTCCGGCGCTTTGCGCCAAGCCTTTCCATCGCTGCAACGGTGTTTTCCAGGACGCCGGTCAGTGCGCCTTTCCATCCGGCATGTGCCGCGCCGATCACCCGGTTTTCCGGGTCGGCGAACAGGATCGGGCCGCAGTCGGCAGCGAGAACGCCAAGGACGATGCCCGGCGTTGCCGTGACCAGCGCGTCGGCCTCAGGGCGCGTGCCGTCATAGCTGCTGTCGACGGTGACCGCATCTGGCGAATGAACCTGATGGACTGTCGCGAGCCTTTCCAAGGGCTGGCTGAACCAGGCGGCGACGCGACGGCGGTTCTCCATTACCTTTGCGCGGTCGTCGTTCGAGCCAAGCCCGACATTCAGGCCGCGATAGAGCCCCTCCGAAACGCCGCCCGCCCGTGTGAAATAGCCGTGGCGGATCACTTCGCCGGCCGCTTCGTTCAATAGAGCGCTTTCGATCGGTGCGGGGAAGGCCGCGTCTTGCATCGGTGATTCCGGGGTGTTTGAACGGAGCCATTGTCCGCCGGCCCGCCCGGCGAAGCATTCTCGATTGCGCCGGATGTTGGCCCAGGGCCGCGCATCCTGTCAATCCACCGGACGGAACGGCATGAGATCGACGGCCGGATAGGAGACCGCCATCGCCTTGAAAAGCTCGCCCATTCGGCCTTCGCCGGAGCCGGCCAGACGGTCCACCGCATCCTGAATGATCTGCCGGGTGCGCGGTTCACGATCGCGGCCGAGAGCGGCAGCGCGCTCGAGAATGCCGAGGCCGATCAGGAAATCGCCCTGGTGCAACGCGCCGTTGAGATGCAGCCCGGCGCCGACGGCCGTTTTTGCAAGGTCCTCAAAATCCACATGGCTTGTCAGGTCCGCTTCACCGGGATGGCCAAGCGGCGGATCGAACTCGTGCATGCGCACGGCCTGTAGCGTATCGCCGAAGCCGGTGACGAGATGGCCGTAATCGATCGCAAGCGCCGTGCCGCCGAAAGCCTTCAAGCGATCGCAGATCCTCATCATCACAGCCTGCCGGGCCGGCGATATTTCAAACAGCGTGCCTGCCGGCGCTGCCTGCGGTAATCCAGGCAGCAGTGCCGGATCGATGCCGGCGATCCCGGCGGCGAATGTCAGCTCGCCATCGATGTCAAGGCCAACCATGCGCTCGCGAAAGCCGGTTGGCGTCTTGACGAACTGACGGATCGGAATGGCGTCGAAAAGCTCGTTTGCCGCAATCAGCGTGAAACCCGGTGGCACTTCCTCGAAATCGGAATGCCAACTGATCTTGCCCTCATGTGCGTGAAGTGTCTGTTGCTGGATATCGCGCAGGCGCTCGCTCGTCTCGACGAGATGAACCGTCATATTCTCGAAAAGCGGCGCGGCGAGACGCTCGATGACGCGCAGCATGTCAGCCATCATCGTCCCACGCCCGGGGCCGATTTCAACGAGGCGCGCGCCTGCCGGCGCGCCATGGCGCTGCCAGGCATGCACGACGAACACCCCAATCATTTCGCCGAAGAGCTGGCTGACTTCGGGCGCAGTGACAAAATCGCCGGACCGGCCGAAGGGCTCGCGAGTGCGATAGTAGCCATATTGCGGATCAGCGAGGCAGAGGGAAAAATAGTCCGTGACGCTGATCGGCCCGTTCGCCTGAATGATCGCCTTTATCTTTTCACCGAGTGCGGTCGTCATGATCGTAGCGTCCTGACGGGCTCAATGCTGCAAAGCGGCCTGGCGGCGGGCACGCGCCATCGCCCAGATGCCGAGCAAGATCATCGGGAAAGAAAGGACCATGCCCATGGTCAGCCAGTTCGTGTCGAGTAGGTAACCAAGCTGCTGATCCGGCTCGCGGAAGAATTCGACGAATATGCGTGACAGCGCATAGCCGCAGACGAAGAGACCGGTAACGAGCCCTGGTGATTTCAGCGCGCGGAAAGCGTAGACGACGAGGGCAAGAAAAAGCAGCAGCACGATGCCTTCAAGGCCTGCTTCATAGAGCTGGCTCGGATGCCGCGCAAACGGCCCGCCCGTCGGGAATACGACTGCCCAGGGCACATCCGTAAGCCGCCCCCACAGCTCGCCGTTGACGAAGTTTGCAATGCGGCCGAAGAAGAGGCCGATCGGCACCACTGTGGCGACGATGTCGAAAAGGCTCCAGATCGGAATGCTGTTCTTGCGCGCAAAGAGGATCATGGCGATCGTCGTGCCGATGGTTCCGCCGTGGAAGGACATGCCGCCATTCCAGATCTCGATGGCACGGAGCGGGTCCTCTATCACGGCCGGCAGATCGTAGAAAAGGATGTAGCCGATGCGGCCGCCCAGAACGATGCCGATGGCTGCCCAGACGATGAAGTCGTCGATCTGCGCCTTGGTGATCGGCGAGGCATTGCCCGGCCAAAGCGCGTGATTGCCGGCGATCTGCCGGGCATAGAGCCATCCGAGCAGGATGCCTGCCACATAGGCAAGCCCGTACCAGTGAACAGCCAGAGGACCGATCGAAATGGCGATCGGATCGATATCCGGAAAGGGCATGATCGAAAGAAGATTGGCTGCAGTCGGCAAGGCTTTTCCACCCGTTGTTGTGCGCGGAACATGGCGTTGCGATACGAAGCGGTCAAGTCGATTGTGAGGCAGACCAAATGCCCGCAGCCGATTATCCAGAGCAAAGCGCTTGCATCCCACACATCAAAGCCCTACCTCATTCCTCAGGGCTTTTCGCCGATCAAAATCATGTGGTGGGAAGGAGAACAACCGCCATGACGAGTGGAACAAACCGCATCATGGACGAATTCGCCAAGCTGATGACGGATGCAGCGGGCGCTGCCCAGGGTGTGCGCAAGGAAATCGAGACCGCCTTCAACGCCCAGGCCGAGCGCTGGCTGAATACAATGGATGTGGTCAAGCGCGAGGAATTCGAGGCTGTCCGCGAAATGGCGATCAAGGCGCGCGACGAGAACGAGGCGCTGCTTGCCCGAGTCGCCGCGCTCGAAGCAAAACTTGCTGCAAAAACGAAGTAAATCTCATTCAGGCACAGGGCACGGTGTGGCGCTTGAGCGGCACGCCTCTTCATCGACAAAAAAATCAGGTGTCGTTTTCCACCTGTGGACACTGCCAAAAAAGCCAATACGCAGAGTCGCTTACAACCTCCTTCTGAAATCAAATTCCGAACGGCTGTCCACAGTGCCTTTCCGGAAATGACCGGAGAGGGGCTGGCTTGTCACCGGGGGCGTTATACACTGATTTTAAATGATGATTCGAAGCGGACATTGTAGGCTCCGGGCAGGTTCACTGCGTTAGGTCTGGCAGCGGTTCAACGAACATCAAGTGGTGGTTCCGGTTTTGCGTGTGTCTGTTCTTGTGTTCGTAAACTCAAGTTCAGTCGCATTCATTCCGGTCAAGAAGGTGCTGCATGAGCCTTATGGAATTGGAATTCGAGCGTCAGTCGAACCCGGTCGACATGATCGAGTACGTCGCCGCCAATAACGACTGGTCGTTTGAGCGGTCGGGCGAGGACGAGATCGCAATGACGGTCGAGGGGAAGTGGGCCGATTACCACGTTTCCTTCTCCTGGATGGAGGAATTCGAGGCGCTGCATCTCGGCTGCGCGTTCGACATCAAGGTTCCAGAAGCTCGCGTCAACGAGGTCACCAAGCTTCTGGCGGCGATCAACGGGCAGGTTCTGATGGGTCACTTCGATCTGTGGCGGCAGGAAGACGTGATCATCTTCCGGCAGTCGCTGCTTCTGGCGGGCGGTGCCGAGCCAACGAACCGTCAGGTGGAAGTTTTGCTTTCCAGCGCTCTCGATACCTGCGAAGCTTACTATCAGGCGTTCCAGTTCGTCATATGGTCCGGCCTGGATGCCGCCAAAGCTATGGAAGCAGTCCTCTTCGAAACGGTCGGCGAAGCGTAAGATGTCACCATCGTCTTCCGAAACAGTCGTTCTCGTCGGCGCCGGCAATATGGGCGGTGCGATGCTTTCCGGCTGGCTGAAGAGCGGAATTCCGGGATCCTGCGTTGTCGTGGTCGATCCGGGTCCGTCGCCGGCGATGATGAAGGTCATCGGCGATGCGGGCGCGACCCATGCTCCAACCGTTCCCGCCGGCATGAAAGCGGATGTCATTTTCCTCGCGGTTAAGCCGCAGGTGATGGAAACAGTCCTGCCGCCGGTGAAGAGCGCCGTCGGGCCGAAGACGGTGGTCGTGTCGGTGGCTGCCGGAAAGACGCTGGCGTTCCTCGAAAAGCATCTCGGCAAAGCCGCCATGGTCCGCGCCATGCCCAATACGCCCGCCATGATCGGCCGCGGTGTCACCGGCGCCTTCGCCAATCCGCGCGTCAGTGCCGGGCAGCGTGATCGCGTTCATGCGCTTCTTAGCGTCTCGGGTCCTGTCGAGTGGGTTTCGGCCGAATCGGACATCGATGCCGTAACGGCATTGTCCGGCAGCGGCCCGGCCTATGTGTTCTATCTCGTCGAGTGTATGGCAGAAGCGGGCCGTAAACTTGGCCTGCCGGCGGACCTTGCCATGCGCCTTGCACGGGAGACTGTCGCGGGGGCTGGTGAACTCCTACACCAGTCCCCCGACGACGCCTCGAAGCTTCGCCAGAACGTAACTTCGCCAGGCGGCACGACGGCCGCGGCGCTTTCGGTGCTTATGGCAGAAAAAGGCATGCAGCCGCTGTTCGACGAGGCTCTTGCGGCTGCACGCGCGCGTGCCGAAGAGCTTGCCGGTTGAGGATGCGCGATGACTGAAGAAATCACCTACGCCGATTTCGAGCGTGTGGACATTCGTGCCGGCACGATCATTGAGGCCGAGCCCTTTCCGGAAGCCCGCAAGCCGGCGGTCAAGTTGCTGATCGATTTCGGGCCGGAAATCGGCGTCAAGAAATCCTCGGCGCAGATCACCGTTCACTACACGCTGGAAAACCTCGTCGGCCGCCAGGTACTCGGAGTGGTGAACTTCCCGCCCCGCCAGATCGGACCGTTCCGCTCGGAAGTGCTGACGCTCGGCTTCGAAGACGAATCCGGTGCGATCGTTCTTGCTGCAACCGACAAGCCGGTGCCAAACGGCAGGAAGCTGATGTAGTCCGAGTTTGAGACGTAATCTGTTCCATGCGCCGTGCTGATGATCAGTGAATGTCGCGCGAGGCAGGATCAGTCAGTTCGAAATCATGAAAGATGGCTTCAAAACCGGAGCGCTGCGGCGAACAGAATGCCGGGCCGACCATAACCTCCTCAATCGACGGGTCGAACCAGGCGAGGCGCGCCATTCGCCATTCGCTGATCCGATCGCTCCGGTACTGAATGAAAAGTGCATCCTTGTTGCGGGTAACGCGCAGGGACAGCAGCTCGAAATCGTGCTCGACGCGAAAGGCCGACCAGTCGGAATTGCCATTGGTCACGACGGTGCTGAAATGCTTTGCGCCGTCGGTATATTCGATTCCGCATTTCATCCAGTGTGCTGAATCTGCGCGGACCATCATGCCGGCCTGGTCGTACAGCATTTGATAGCGTCCGGAAAATGTCACCTGTGCCGTGAAGTCGCCCTTGCGCCGGAGATACAGAAAATGGCCGTCATCACGGTGGAACCCGTAATAGGTACCTTGCCAGAAGTCTGTCTTGTGGCCGGACCGAACATGCAATGCACCCTCGTGAAGCTCTGCCAAGGGCGGAGGATTGAGCCAGGTCATCCCGTTCAGGTCGATTGCCATCTGGAACTCACGCTGGGATGCGGATGGTGGCGCGCAGGCCGCCGAGCGGGCTGTCGCCGAGAGTGACATTGCCACCATGGCTACGGGCAATGTCGCGCGCGATCGCAAGGCCGAGCCCGGTGCCGGAATCGTCCAGATTGCGTGCCTCATCCAGACGGAAGAAGGGCTTGAAGACATCCTCGCGGTTCTTTTCGGGAATGCCAGGGCCATCGTCGTCAAAATTCAGAGTCAGCCATTTTGCGCCGTGCTTCGCTTCTATGTTCAGCGAATTGGCATAGCGACGGGCATTGGACGCGAGGTTGGTCACCAGGCGCGTAAATGCGTTCGGCCGAACCGAGATCTTGTCTTCGCCTTCGATCGAATAGGTGAGTTGCTTTTCGTGCAGGGCGAAGTCCGTTGCGATCTTTCCGAGCAGTTCTGTGAGCTTTAATTCTCCGACGTCTTCCTCGATCTCGCTGCGCGCAAAGGCCATGTAGGCTTCGAGCATCGACTGCATGTCGTTGACATCGTCATTCAGTCCTTGGAGTTCCGGGCTGTTGCCGGCAAGGGCAAGCTGTAGCTTGAAGCGCGTGAGCACCGTGCGTAGGTCGTGACTGACGCCTGTCAGCATCGCGGTTCGCTGTTCGATCTGCCGTTCGATGCGTTCGCGCATCAGGATGAAGGCAAGCCCCGCGCGCCTGACCTCATCGGCTCCGCGCGGATAGAAATCATCGTGTTTGTGTCCCTTGCCGAAGCTTTCGGCGGCTTGCGCGAGCGTCAGGATCGGCCGAATCTGGCCGCGCAGAAAGAGAATCGATACTCCGATGAGCACGAGAGAAGCTCCGACCATCCAAACGATGAAGATGTGCGTGTTCGACGCGTAGGTCTGGTTGCGCTTGGTCAAAACGCGCAGGATCTTGTCGTCCAGCTTTATGCGGATTTCGACGAGGCTCGAGTCTCCAACCGTGTCGATCCAGAAGGGGCGTTTGATCTGGTCGCGGATCTCATCACTCAGGATACCGTCGAGGATGGAGAAGAACGGCTTTTCGCGCGGTGGCGGCAGATCTCCGTCGGGCTCGATCGAAATCTGCAGGTTCAACTGCTCGCGAGCGATGCGAGTGGCCTCGCTGTAATCGGTATCCTGCGGATAGGTTTCGATGATCTGGATGATCGCCGCAATATCTCGGGTGACGGCCATCGACAGGCGTTGCGTCACCATTTGCCAGTGACGCTCCATGAAGACCGCGGCGACGACTGACTGCAGGAGCACCATGGGAATGATGATGATCAGCAGCGAACGGACATAGAGACCGGTCGGCAGGCGGCGGCGCAGCCAGCGGCCGAACCCTTTCCATCCGGAGGCCGGCGATCGTTCTTCGCGGCGCAGGGATTCGAAAGTTACCATGACTGTCGCGATCCTGACGTTGAGGCCATCAATCGATGCTCAGCCTATATCCTATACCACGAACCGTCTGGAGCCAGACAGGATTTGCTGGATCGTCCTCGATCTTGCGGCGGAGGCGATTGATCTGCACATCGATCGTGCGCTCGCCGACATCCACGTCGCTGCCGATGAGCTCGTGCCGCGGAATCGTGTCGCCGGCGCGCTTGGCAAAGAGCAGCATGATTTCCTGCTCACGGTCCGTGAGGCGGATCACTTCCGTTGCCTTCTTCAATTCCTTTCGGGTGAGCGAGAAAGTGTATGGGCCGAACATGATCTGCTCGATCTTGGGCGCGTCCGAGGCGTTGCGGCGCAGGATATTATTGACGCGCAGTACCAGTTCGCGCGGATCGAAAGGCTTCGAGAGATAATCGTCGGCGCCCGCTTCAAGGCCCGCAATGCGATTTCCGGATTCCGCGAGCGCAGTAAGCATGATGATCGGTACGTTCTTGATGGCGCGCAGGCCGCGCGTCACGTCGATGCCGGATTCGCCCGGCATCATCACATCCATGATGATGAGATCGAAGTCGAGCCCGGCAAGCTTGCGTTGCGCCTCGGCACCATCTGCAGCCACAGTCACCCGGAAGCCGTTCTCTGTCAGGTAACGGTTCAAAAGAGCGCGTATTCTGGTGTCGTCATCGACCACCAGCAGATGCGCCGCGTCATCAGAAATGATTGTTTTCCCCGCCATTCAACCCGCTTTCGTTGTTTGTCTGTCCCTCATACCCCTCAGAAATGCCTTCACGCTTTCGCGCACGTCCGGAGCGGCACCGTCGAATGCTCTCTCAATGCGGCGCGATTGCGGCTCCGCCAGAGCGAGCGCGAGCTCGCGCCCGGTCTTAGTCGGATAAAGCTTACGCTGGCGCCGGTCTTCAGGCCCGGCAACCTGACGAATATACCCCGAATCGATCAGTTGTTTGAGTACTCGAGCAAGGCTCTGCTTGGTAATTTTCAGTGTATCCAAAAGATCGGCAACGGTCATGCCCGGTTCACGGTTAACGAAATGCACTACCCGATGATGAGCCCGGCCGAACCCGCTTTTTTCGAGGATCGCATCCGGATCAGATACGAAATCGCGATAAGCGAAGAAGAAGAGCTCGATGATCTCGAAATCGATGATGCCGGTGTTTTCCATCGGTGCGGCCAACGGTTCGGCTTTGGTGACTTTCGAGCTGGTCTGTCGTGTCGCCACGTCATTTCCTTTCTCGTTCTAAAGGCCCCGGGGAACTTTAGCAAAGATATGTCAGCTTTGTTGACACAATTTTACGCCGCTGTTAGCGTCCCCGGACTTTGCGAAGGCGGGACGTTCGTTCGAAAACAGCCCGTCTTTCCTCCCCATACAACGCATTTTTCCCCACTGCGTAGTGGATAAATCGTAATATGGGCAACAATCAACAGGCATGGCGTGCGGGCGCCGGAGGATTACGAGAATGGCTTCAGTTCCCTTCGACCAGTTGGATGGCGAAATCTGGTTCAACGGCGAATTCGTGCCGTGGAAGGACGCGAAGGTTCACGTGCTGACGCATGGTCTGCATTATGCCAGCGCGGTGTTCGAAGGCGAGCGCGCCTATGGCGGCCGCGTCTTCAAGCTGACGGAGCATAATCAGCGTCTTCACAAGTCCGCTGATATCCTTGGATTCAAGGTTCCCTACTCGGTCGACGAACTCGATGCGGCAACTATCGAACTGTTGAAGCGCCAAGGCTTTTCCGAGGCCTATGTGCGCCCGATCGCCTGGCGCGGCAGCGAAATGATGGGGATTTCGGCGCAAGCGAACCGGATCAATGTCGCGATCGCCATCTGGCAGTGGGGTAGCTACTTCAATCCTGCCGAAAAACTCAAGGGCATCCGCCTCGATATCGCCGAATATCGCCGCCCCGACCCGAAGACGGCGCCGTCTTCCTCGAAGGCCGCCGGCCTCTACATGATCTGCACCATCTCCAAGCATGCCGCGGAGGCCAAGGGCTATGCGGATGCGATGATGCTCGATTATCGCGGCCAGGTCGCCGAAGCGACGGGCGCCAACATCTTCTTCGTCAAGGAGGGCGTCATCCATACGCCGGTTCCCGACTGCTTCCTTAACGGCATCACGCGCCAGACGGTGATCGAACTTGCCAAGCGCCGCGGCTATACGGTCGTCGAGCGGACAATCCAGCCAGAAGAGCTTTCGAGCTTCAGCGAATGCTTCCTGACGGGCTCTGCTGCGGAAGTGACGCCGGTCTCCGAGATCGGACCTTATAAATTCACGCCTGCGACGATCTCAGAGACGCTGATGAACGACTACATGAAGGAAGTTTATCCGGCCGCGTCTGTTGCGGACGAGTAACGTGCGATCGGACTGAAGTCCGGCCGCGCCTGCCGCGCACTGCACCTTTGTTACCGCGTCCGCCCTCATCATCCGAGGCCGACACGCTTCGAGCCGCCGATGCTGCCGGCAATCAGCCCGGTCAATGCCGCGTGGCCGACGAAAGATACCACCGCCAAGGTTGCGACGTGTCGCGATTTTATCGGTCGAGGAGGAAAGGGCAAACGCGCAATTCATGCGAGATTGAGTTCGGCATGAAGTTGCGGGCAGCTCTGACGCGATGAGGCGGTCAAAAGACCGCCTCACACTGCAAGCTTACTGATAGACATAGACGATGCGGCGGGTGCCGGGATCGACGAGCACCGGACGGTCGTTGATGCGCACATAGCGGTATTCGTAGTCGGGAATCTCCTGGAAGGTCACGGTATCGGGAACCTCGGCACCCACGACGACATCACCACCCAGCCGAACCGTCTGCGTCGGCGTGGTTTCGATATAGGTGCGGACGGTCTCCGGTGGCGTTATCGCTTCCACGGAACCGACGGGGCCAAGCAGTTCATCGCCCGGCGCGGGCTGCGGATCAGCGGGCACGACGGCTGCGGTCGACTCATACGTCACAGAGGGGACGCCAAGAACGGCCTCGTTCTCTTCGACGATCACCCGGCTGCCTTGGCGCTCGACCTGCAGGTATTTGGCATAGACCCAGCCGCGCATACCGTTGACATCGACGCGGCACCAGCGGCTCCCCTGGATACAGCCATCCAAGATGGCCGCAGAGCCGCGCGTTGCGACGCCGACCGAGGGATATTGCGGGCCTGGCCCGGAACGCACATTGAGGTCGTTGATGGCCGTCGCGCTCATTTCCGCATGGGCAAGGCCAGCGCTCGCGGCGAGCACGGCACCTGCCAGGAAAAGATTTCTCGTGAAGGTCATTCTTTGTCTCCTTGCTTTAGCTGGAGAAGAAAACGCTCCGTTCACCATCTGGTTCCGCCAGTTGGCCGCACGGGTTGAAATCTGGATTCATCGGAAAATCGCAACCACTTGAAATACCAGGATAACTGGGAAGAGCATGCTGCCATTCCAGACGCGATGAACAGTTGTTACGATGCGTCTTGAGGCGTGAGGCAAAGGTGATTCCTGCCAAAAAGCGGCTGGCGTTGATGACCTTTCCGGCTTATCGGAAGCAGGCAGAGACAAGCGAGGCATATCATGAGCATGCTCCAGGCCGGAATCATTCCGGTGACACCGTTCCAGCAGAACTGCACGGTTCTCTTCGATCCGGACACCAAGGAGGGCGTAGTCGTCGATCCGGGCGGCGATGTGCCGGTCATTCTCAAAACGCTTGCTAACAACAGCTTGACCATCAAGCAGATCTGGCTGACGCACGGACATCTCGACCACGCAGGCGGCGCGAAAGAACTGAAGGAAGCGCTCGGCGTTGAAATCGTCGGTCCGCACGAAGACGATCGGCCATTGCTGGAGCGGATCGAGATACAGGCGCAGCAATACGGCATTACCGGTCTTCAAAACGTGGTGCCGGACCGCTGGCTGAAGGATGGCGACAGAATTTCCTTCGGTAGCCACGTGTTTGAAGTCTATCACACACCCGGTCACGCGCCCGGACATGTCATCTATTTCAATCGCGCCCAGAACTTCGCCCATCTCGGCGACGTGCTCTTCAACGGCTCGATCGGCCGAACCGATCTGCCGGGTGGCAATCACCAGAAACTGCTGGAATCGATCCGTGACAAGGTACTGCCTCTGGGAGATGATGTCGGCTTCATTTGCGGGCATGGCCCTGGCAGCCGCATCGGCGACGAACGACGTGGCAATCCGTTCCTCAGGGGTATCTGAGCGTGCCAGACGCCAAAACAAAAGCGCCGCCCGGCAAGCGGCGCCTTGCTTTATAAATCGTTTGCGGATCAGCCTGCGGTGCAGAAGTGCTCACGACCGTCGTTGCCGACGAAAGTGCCGCTTCTCGGGTCGAAGCTGCGGTAGCGGTAAGAGCAGTAACGCTCCCACTGCGGCGTCCAGGGTTCGACATCAGCGCGGACAGGGGCGTAGTAACGCGGCGGTGCGCGGTAAACCGGCACGGCTTCGTATTCCGGTTCATAGGGCGGATCGATATAGCGCGGCTCTTCATAATAGCGCGGCTGATTGGCAATGGCAGAGCCGACGATCAGGCCGGTTGCGAGACCGACGGCGCCGCCGACAAGAGCTGCGTCGCCATTGTCATGATGATGCCAGCGGTCACGGGCGGATGCATCGCCGATTACAGAAAGGGTGAGGGCTGCGGCAGTAGCGGTCAGAAGAAATGTCTTGGCGAGCCTGTTCATGATCAAATCCTGTTGTTGGAACCCCGTGAGCGGTTCCTGCACCGTGATGATGACAAGATAGTGGCGGCTATCTGAACGGGCGCTGAATGACAAAACCCGGCATAGCTGCCGGGCCTGCACTCGAATTCGACGGCCTTGTCGAGGCCTCAGCCCGCAATCTGCAGATTGACGGCCTTGGGGCCCTTGCCGCGGCGATCCGGCTCGGTGTCGAAGCTGACCTTCTGATTTTCCGTCAGGCCGGCAAGGCCGGAAGCCTGAACGGCAGAAATGTGAACAAAGATGTCGGCGCCACCCTTATCTGGCTTGATGAAGCCGAAGCCTTTGTCGGTATTGAAGAATTTTACAGTGCCAGTCTCGGCCATGCGTCAGGTCCTTTTCTCTCTGCCCGCCATCCACACGGGCAGCATCAACTATGTCCCTTGCGGGGCGTTGGCAGGCAATTCTTGAAATTCGAGAAAAAGGTCCCCTCTACCTCGGCCTGTCTCATGACGGGATTATTCCCCGTCTTGGCGAGACCGGCTGACCGGAATATTAGCGTTTCCGGCGCGCACATACTTTAAGGACTTCCCATGCTCGCAAAATGCCCGAACGCCGTGAGATTGCTGCGATTAAGGGGAATTGGCAAGCAAAAGTTTTTTAACGTGTTATCGAAAGCACATTCAGGCCGGCTATCCTATTTGCGCCAAAACGCAAAATTTCGCTCGCAGTCCACCAATGATTAAGGTTTCGTATTGCCTGCAGTATAAGTTGAGGGCAGTTTTTCCCAAAAATGCAACGACAGCGCGTCCTGGCCCCTGCGCTAAAATTTTTTCCGCAATTGCCGTTCAAATTCAAAAAAGGCCATAGCTCAGGCGGGCTGGCTGCGTCTTTTTCCGAGCTCCGGTACCAATTCGACCACAAGCATAGCGATAAACATCAGCGCACAGCCCGCATAGCCGAGCGGCGGCATCGTCTCGCCAAGCAGCAGGGCGCCGAGCGCCGATCCGAAGAGCGCCTCGCAAGAGAGGAAGATGGCGGCTTGCGACGGGGTGGTGTAGCGCTGGCCGATCACCTGCAGCACGAAAGCCACGCCCGAAGAGAAGACGCCGACATAGAGGATCTCCGGTGCCGCGCCTAAGATCGCCTCCATGCTGATGGGCTCGAGAAATGCCGCTATGATGAGCGCGGCGACCGCCGTCACGGCAAATTGGCCTGCCGACAGCATAAGCGGCCTTCCTGTCTCGGCGACCGTCGTGCCGGCGAGCGTGATCTGTATCGCCCAGAACGCGGCACAAACGACTGTCAGGCCGTCGCCCGTGCTCAGCGCGGAAAGTTGCCCGCCGGACAGCATGTAGATACCGGCGACGGCCATGATGGAAGCCGGCCAGACGATTAAGTGCGGCGGTCGGCGCAGGAAGGTGACTGCGATCAGCGGCACGAAGACGACATAGAGCCCGGTGATGAAGCTGGAGTTCGTCACGGTCGTCGTCTGAAGCCCTATTTGTTGCGTCGAAGCGCCGCCGAAAAGGGCAAGGCCGATCAAGCCATAACAGCTCAGATGCCGGCGCGTGGTCTTGACACTGGCCTTACGCATTTCAAGGAACAGGAAAGGCAGGACGGCGACGGTCGCGACCGTAAATCGCAACCCTATGAACCAGAACGGACCGATTGCCTTCATGGCCGTAGACTGCGCGACAAAGCCGCCGCCCCAGATGGCGGCGGCAATCAATAGAAGAAGGTTCGCCTGGACGCGCGTCATATCAGTCCTCGATGTGGGGCAGGATGTATCGTGGACGCCTACCAGTTGCATTTCATTCCGGCAAGGGCGAAGGAGGGCTCGTTCGGAGTACCGCGATTGCGTGCATGGCGTCAGGAGAATGACCGCCGGTTATACCGGAGCTTCTCTTGCAAAAAAAGCCGGCCTGAAGGATGGGCAGCGGACCCTGCCGGCGCGCGTGCCCGCTTACGGGATCAGCGGTTTGCCGGCTCTCGCGCATTGATGATGCGCTGCTCGAAGGCGGCGCGCCTGACGACGGTCGTGAGGATTTGCTGCGGGAAATCCTGCTTCGGCTCGGTCTGTGAAGAGCCTAGCCGTTCTGGCGGTCGGAGCGCGAGACACGCAGCAGCGCGCCATCGTCCTCGTCGGTGACGATCAAGAGCGCACCGTCCGGTGCGACGACAACATCCCGCAGGCGACCGTAATCACCCTCGAAAATCTGCTCAGCTGCAACCAGGGTACCGTTTTTATTGCGCTGCATGCGGGAGAGCAGTTCGAATTTGAGCGCTGCGACAAGGAAGTTTCCGTCCCATTCCGGAAACATGTTGCCGCGATAGATGGCGAGCGCGCCTGGCGCGATCGACGGGTCCCAATAATGCAGCGGCTGTTCCAGTCCTTTCTTGGCCGTTCCTTCGCCGATCTTTGAGCCGGAGTAATTGCGTCCATAGCTGATGATCGGCCAGCCGTAATTCTTCCCGGGTTCAATGACGTTGATTTCGTCGCCGCCTCGCGCGCCGTGCTCGACGGTGTAGAGTTTACCGTCGGCGATGTCGAAGGTGATGCCCTGCGGGTTGCGATGGCCCTTCGACCAGATTTCCGGCAGCGCCTTTGCGCTGTCCTTGAACGGATTGTCCGCAGGGATGCTGCCATCGGCATTGATATGCACGATCGAGCCGGCATCATCCTTCCAGTCCTGCGAGCGATCGGGATCGCCGCGATCGCCGATGCTGATAAAGAGAGTACCGTCGCTCGCGATGGCGATGCGCGAACCGTATTGAATATTGCCCCCGGTGAACTTTTTCATCGTGAAGATCGTCTTCACGTTCTCGAGTCTGCTGCCGTCGGCGGCAAGCCTGGCGCTGAAGGCTTTGGTTCCCGAGCCTTTTCGATTGGCGGTCGAAGCCGTGAAATAGATCGTGCGGCTCGTTGCAAAATCCGGCGCAACGGCCACATCCATCAAACCGCCCTGGCCACGGGCGCGCACGTCGGGCACGCCTCCGATCGGATCTGAGAGCTTGCTGTCCTTGACGATCCGCATCCGCCCTGGCCGTTCGGTCACCAGATAGGCGCCGTCAGGCAGCGCTTCCACAGCCCACGGGTGTTCGAGCCCTTCGGCCAGGGTTTCGACGATCACTGCGACTTTCTCGGTCTCGACCCTTTTTTCTGCCGCCGCGGCGAAACCGGGCGCGAAGAGGGGCGCGCCAAAAAGCAGCGAAGCTGCGAATGTTCTGGCGATAGTCATGTGGCGTTTCCCCATCGCTTTCATCCGCATTCAACGTGGAGCGGAGGCAAGCGCGCTTCAACCTTATTGCGTCGCGGATAACGGCTTTGTGTTTTGAGGTTGAATGGAAATGGTCGGCGTCGTTTCGACCAGCGCGGATCCCGCCAAGGCGCGCTGCACCAGGACCTGCGCGACGGCAGCCTTTCCCTTGATGTAGAAGCCATCGCTCAGCAGCGCGACGCCGTAAAGTGCAAGCCCGGCGATGGCGAGCACAATCATCCGCTCAACCGTCGAAAAGCGCGAGAAAAGGAAACCTTTCTCACGCTGCTGCGGCCCGTCATGGGCTGCGGCAGCAGCTGTCGCCATGGCCAGCTCGATGTAAGAAGGAAGCGGTTCGAATCCGTATGCATCCTGATGCCGGCTTCCGTTGCGGGGATTTGACACCATTACCGGGTCCTCGTGGTCATCAGTCGCTTGATACGGCGGCGCCATACGGCAAGCGCGCCCGCTGCGGTCAGGGCGAAAAGCAGCATGCTCAGCCCGCGCATGATCTGCCCGTCGGCGTGTGTGGTCATCCGCGGCGGCTTCGCCGAAGCCGCCGGCAGGGTGGTCGCTTCGGCTGCTGCCGGCACCGGTGCGGTGACCGAGCCAGTTGTTTGCTCGGTCCTTTGCAATTGCGGCGTCCCTTCGGCGCGAGCTGTCGAAATGACCCCGCATGCCATCATCGTTGAAGCGGCGACGACGCTTGCTGCAATCAAGAAAGAAAGCGAAACCCGGCGGGCACGAAGCCGCGCTGCGGCTCGTTCGTCCTCCAGAAACATTGGCATACCTCAACAAGCAATTGCGGGAGCGCTAAAGATGAGGCCCAGATCCCGGCAGGCTCGCGACCGAATTGCGGCATGCCGCGTCATTTGTTGCGGCATAATCATGGCAAATGCCAAATCCATCGAAGTTTTTGATTCCAGCGAAGAAATTCGCATCTCTCCAGAGTGTGATCTTCGCAAAGCGATAAATGCTTCGGTCGCCCCGCCCGACAATTGATCATTAAGAATCATTGGCTCCATCACGCCTTTGCGCTTGAAATGCCGCCGCACATTGGACATAGAGCTAATCGCAGAACTCCGGTCCCGGCCTTCTGCCCGTTTCAATCATATAGGACCGATATCATGGCCTTTCTTGCTGATGCTCTTTCCCGTGTGAAGCCTTCGGCCACCATCGCCGTCTCCCAGAAAGCGCGAGAGCTGAAAGCAAAGGGGCGCGATGTGATCGGCCTCGGCGCCGGCGAGCCGGACTTCGATACGCCGGACAATATCAAGAAGGCCGCCATCGACGCGATCAACCGCGGCGAGACGAAGTACACGCCGGTTTCCGGCATCCCGGAGCTGCGCAAGGCAATCGCCGCTAAGTTCAAGCGCGAGAACGGCCTGGAATATTCCTGGGAGCAGACGATCGTCGGCACCGGCGGCAAGCAGATCCTGTTCAACGCCTTCATGGCGACGCTGAACCCGGGCGATGAAGTCGTCATTCCGGCTCCCTACTGGGTGTCTTATCCGGAGATGGTGGCGCTTTGCGGCGGCACACCTGTCATCGTCGCGACCACGCAGGAAAACAACTTCAAGCTCCAGGCAGCTGATCTCGACAGGGCGATCACGCCGAAGACCAAGTGGTTCGTATTCAACTCCCCGTCGAACCCGTCAGGTGCTGCCTATACGCATGGCGAACTCAAGGCCTTGACCGAAGTGCTGCTCAAGCATCCACATGTCTGGGTGCTGACCGACGACATGTACGAGCACCTGACCTATGGCGACTTCAAGTTCGTCACGCCGGTCGAAGTCGAACCGAAACTCTACGACCGCACGCTGACGATGAACGGCGTCTCCAAGGCCTATGCCATGACCGGCTGGCGTATCGGTTACGCGGCCGGGCCGCTGCAGCTCATCAAGGCGATGGACATGGTCCAGGGGCAGCAGACCTCCGGTGCGACGTCGATTGCCCAGTGGGCCGCCGTCGAGGCGCTGAACGGCACGCAGGATTTCATCCCGGTGAACAAGAAGATCTTCGAGGGTCGCCGCGATCTGGTGGTTTCAATGCTGAACCAGGCTAAAGGCATCACCTGCCCGTCGCCGGAGGGCGCCTTCTACGTCTACCCGTCTTGCGCCGGCCTGATCGGCAAGACCGCGCCTTCGGGAAAGGCTATCGAGACCGACGAAGATTTCGTTTCTGAGCTGCTCGAAAGCGAAGGCGTCGCCGTCGTGCACGGCTCGGCCTTCGGCCTCGGCCCAAACTTCCGCATTTCCTATGCGACCTCGGAAGCTCTGCTCGAGGAAGCCTGCAAGCGCATCCAGCGCTTCTGCGCTGCCTGCAAGTAAACCAGTTGGCAGATCTGAAGAAGGGCCCGTCAGCGATGGCGGGTCTTTGCCTTTCATCGGGTCGTTGACGGTGGCTGCCTGTGGCGGCATTTGACGCATGAAGACAGTGTCGACCCGTGATCCCAAGATTGGGAAGACTGACCTTGCCCCGCGAGGCCGAGGAGGGGATGCCATCTTGTCTTCGATATTGTTCCCGCAAAAGCCCGCGCCGGGGTGAACCATGAGCGGCCACGCCTTCAAGAGAGCAAGGACAAACGAGGACGCAGATGTTCATCGCACACGACTTCGATGATCCGAAGCCAGCGGCGATCCCCGCAACCGCGCTGGGCGCCAATGCCAGCTCGACGGGCTGCAGCTTGTAACGATCGACCAGGCTGGCAGGCCGTCCGCCGGACTTGAGTTGTGATTCGTTTGTCGACAGGCGATGATCTTCCCTATCAGGCAGTGCGACTGCGGGGCGAATTTGCAGTCTTGTCCATTTAATGGAATACTGCCGATATTGGTCAGCCGGAAGCAATCGCGGCGTGCCTCGTCATTCTCGCCTTGCCGCGCGCGATAGAACCGGATGCAGTCCGGCGACTTTTCGGCTGATTGCCGACAGATCGCGTAACGAGAAAAGAGGAGAGGTGCATGATCAAGGTGGTTTACGAGGTCGTTCCCCATGACGGCGGCTGGGCCTACAGGCTCGGAGAGGTCTATTCCGAAGCATTCCCGTCTCATGCCGAAGCGCTGGAGGCAGCCCGCATCGTCGCGGCCGAACAGCAGGTCGGCGGCGATTCCGCCGAGATCAGCTGGCAGGACGAGAAAGGCAAATGGCATGAAGAATATGCCGAAGGCGGCGACCGGCCGGAGACGGAAGTCGTCGATACCAAATGGAAGGGTGGCGGTTCGGCCGATGTCTCTCCGCGTGCCTGAGCCGAGCGCCCGTTCAACGATCGATTTGAAGAAGCCGCATTTCGGCGGCATTCAGGCGAAGGCTCTTGCGCGCCGCACGATCTGCCGCATGAAGGAAAAATCCTCCAACCTTGATTGACGAAAGCCGCTAGGCTTTTCGCAACTCCGCCAGAGCGATGCGCGCGACGGCAAGCGGGCTCTCAGCAGACGAATTCATGTTGTCGCCGAGGAACCAAGCCGCCGACAGGCCCGAGTAGGCGGCAATCCATCGCAGCAGGCGTTTGGGCTCCATCCCCGTTTCGATGCAAACGATCCGGAGCTGGCGCTGCAGGCGCCCAGGCACGCTGATGGCCGGAAGGTCTTCATTGGCGAAAGTGTTGGCATAGTCGAAGCCACGTTCGCCGATCAGGCCCTTCGGGTCGATCGCAAGCCACCCGTCTTCTTCGAAATCGAGAATGTTGCCGTGGTGAATGTCACCGTGCAGCACGACCGGATCGTGCTGATGGGAAAGCAGTGCTTCAGCGACAGCACTGCATTCGCGAAGAATGCCGCCATAAGTTCTCGCTGCTGGCGCCAGCTCCCGGAACCAGCGGCGGAGCGGAATGAGGCCGGGCAGGGGCTTTTGGCGCGGCGCGTGCAGTCTCTGGACGGTGCGGCAGATGATCCTGCTTGCCTCATCGTCTTCGCCGTCCATCGCCATCTTCAGCAGCGAGCGACTGCCCGTTGCCCGTTCGAGCAGAACAGCCTCGTCATCATGTGCATAAACCTTGGCGGCACCGTTGCCGCCCCACCAGTGCATCAACGCACCGCCGGCCCTTTCGGCCTCGTCACGAGACTTCTTGAGCATTGCCGGCTTGCCGTTCCAAAGAACGGGCAGAAGGTGACTGGAATGGGTGATGATCGGTTCGCCGTCCGGCGCCAGCGACCAGCGGTCGAGATGGGTTTCGAACATAGCGGCATTCTAACGGCAGCAGCCGAAAAGGAAATCCCGCGCAAGGCGGGATTTCGTCCGATGCGTCTGAAAATCAGGCGACCTTTTCGAGCCGTGGATAATCGATATAACCCTTTGCCCCGCCGCCATAGAAGGTGGCGTTGTCCGGCGTGTTGAGCGACAGGTTCTTCTGCAGGCGTTCGACCAGGTCCGGGTTGGCGATGAAAGGCTTGCCGAAGGCGACCAGGTCGGCGCGGCCGCTTTCGACGGCATCCATTGCCATCTGATGGTCGTAGCCGTTGTTGACCATCCAGCTCGCATGGCCGCCGGCCCTTTCATAAGCCTGGCGCAGATCCTTGTAGTCGAAGGGTGGATTTGTTCCTTGCGTGTAGCCGCGCTCGCCACCCGTCTCGCCCTCGATAACGTGGATATAGGCGAGGTCATGCCTGGCGAGGCCCTCGACGACATGGGTAAAAAGCTTCCGCGGGTCGGAATCGTAGCTTTCGCCCGAGGGTGTGACCGGCGAAATGCGGATCGCCGTGCGGCCGGCACCTATTTCCCTGGTCACGGCATCGACTACCTCGAAAGTGAAGCGGGCCCGGTTTTCGATCGAGCCGCCATAGTAGTCGGTCCGGTCGTTGATGCCATCGCGGAGGAACTGGTCCAGCAGGTAGCCGTTCGCGCCATGGATTTCGACGCCGTCGAAACCCGCGTCGATCGCAGCGCGCGCTGCCTTGCGATAATCGTCGATGATGCCGGGAATTTCAGATGTCTCGAGTGCACGCGGCTTTGAGGTCTCCGCGAAGCTGCCGGTGCCATCGGCATTGACCAGATAGGTCTTCGCCCTGGCGACTTTATTGGTCGAGGAGACAGGACTGCCGCCATTCGGCTGCAGCGTGGTGTGCGAGATGCGGCCAACATGCCACATCTGTACGACGATCTTGCCGCCGCCTGCATGCACGGCGTCCGTGACGCGCTTCCAGCCGTCGAGAGCTTCCTTCTTGTAGAGGCCGGGAACGTCTGCGTAACCTTGGCCCTGGTGTGTGATGGCCGTTGCCTCGGTGATGATGAGACCGGCTGTGGCGCGCTGGCGATAATATTCGACGTTCAGATCGTTCGGGATGGCGCCGGGCGAGCGGTTGCGGGTAAGCGGTGCCATGACGATGCGGTTCCTGACGGCAATGTCGCCAATCTGCGCGGGTTCGAAAAGCTTGTTCATGGAAGTCCTTTCCTGTTCTGTCGGGAGGATCACTCCGTCACGGGCGAGGCAACTCGGCCCGGCGGAGAGATAGGCAGGTGCGGTGGCGTCGAGACGGATCAGGCTCTCAAAGATCCTGGCCTAGTTGCATCAGGAAGGCAGCGATCGTTTCTTCGTTGCGCTTGTAGAAAACCCATTGGCCGACGCGCCTTGTCGTGACGAGGCCGGCGCGGCTCAATGTTGCAAGATGAGCAGATACGGTTGATTGCGAAAGGCCGGAGCGCTCGAACTGGCTGGCGCAGACACCCATTTCCAAAGGGTGCTCCTGGGAGGGGAAGTGCTCCTTCGGGTCTTTCAGCCAGTTGAGGATTTCCATCCGCATTGGATTGGAAAGCGCCTTCAGGATTTCGTCCCTATCCATCGTCTCGTGCCGAATTATAAATCGAATTATTCCGATATATGGATCGCTGTTTTTCGATATGCAAATCACGAGGGCGTGAGCTTGTTCGGTTTTGAGGTGCTTAAATTTTAAGCAAAAAAAGGGGCCACCGAAAGATCGGGGCCCTTAAGGTGTGAAGGTCAAAAACCTCCAGAGGGGAACAGCTAATGCGGTGGCACTGGGAGAGAAACCACCGATGTGCATCAGCTACAGGCGATATGGTGCTTTCTTGGGCAGCTTTCAATGCATTATTATGCATGCCTGCCATGCACTGCACAAATTATGTTGCCATGCAGCGATTACGGGCAAAAAAAGAGGGCCGCCGAACATTCGGGGCCCTTTAAGGTGTGAAGGTCAAAAACCTCCAGAGGGGAACAGCTAATGCGGTGGAACTGGGAGGAAAAGCCACCGTGTGCATCAGCTGAGTGCGATATGGTGTTTAATTGAGCAAACGGCAACCCTCTTTTGTGCATGCCAGTCATGCATTGGTTGCATGGTGTGCGATTTGGTGGACAAAGACGGGAATCAGAAGTTCCAGTTTCTCGCCTTGCTAACGATAAAATCGCGGAATGCCTTCAGCTTTGCGGCATTCTTGATTTCGTCGGGATAGCAGAAATAGGTGTCGAACGAGGGCACGTCGGCGTTGATCGCGAGCTGGATGAGGCCCGGATCACGTCCGACGATGTAATCCGGCATGCAGGCGACGCCGATGCCAAGCAGGCAGGCGCGCTTGATGGAAGTCTGGCTGTTGATCTGCAGATGCGGAATACGCTTGTTGTCCGAAGAGCGGCCGGCAATCTCCAGCCAGTTTACGTCCAGCAGATAGCTGGGGGCGGGCTCGCCGAAGGTGATGATGCGGTGATTGTCCAGGTCCTCGACCGACTGAGGTTCGCCATAGCGGTTGATATAGGAGGGGGCGGCATAGACGTGCATATGCACGGTGAAGAGCTTGCGCTGAATGAGATCCGACTGCTGCGGTTGGCGCAGGCGGATGGCGCAATCTGCATGACGCATGTTGACGTCCAGTTCCTCGTTGTCGAGAATGAGCTGGATCTGGACGTCCGGATAGAGCTGCATGAACTCCTGGATCTTGTCCGTCAGCCAGCCCTGGCCGAGGCCGACGGTGGTGGTCACCCGCAGCTTGCCGCTGGGCGTTTCCGTCGTTTCCGTGAGCTGCATCTTCACTGTTTCGAGCTTGAGCAGCACGTCATGGGCGGTGCGATAGAGCAGCTCGCCCTGTTCCGTCAGGATCAGGCCGCGGGCGTGGCGGTGGAAGAGTTTGGTGCCGACGTCCTGCTCCAGCGCGCTCACCTGGCGGCTGATTGCGGATTGGGAGAGATGCAGCTTGTCGGCCGCATGCGTGAACGATCCGGCCTCGGCAGCCGCGTGAAAAATACGCAGCTTGTCCCAATCCAATGGCATTCCCCCACCCCTCATAGCCGATCCTACTCCGCGGCCACGGCGACGGGCATGTGGCCCGTGAGATAACGTTCGGCTTCGAGGGCGGCCATGCATCCCATGCCTGCGGCGGTGACCGCCTGCCGGAAGGTGTCGTCCGTCACGTCGCCCGCAGCATAGATGCCTTCTATGCTGGTTGCGGTCGAATCCGGAGCAGTCCAGAGATAGCCGTTGTCCTTGAGCTTGAGCTTGCCCTTGAAAAGTTCGGTTGCCGGCGCATGGCCGATCGCCACGAAGACACCGTCGACCGAAACGTCACTGATGGACCCGGTGCGGGTATCGCGCAGTCGCGCGCCGGTAACCGAAGGCGGCATCGGCGGCTTTGCCGGCGTACCGGTGATTTCGGCGATTTCGGTGTTCCAGAGAACCGTCACGTTCTCCTTGGAGCAGAGGCGCTGCTGCAGGATCTTTTCGGCGCGGAATGCATCGCGGCGATGCACGACCGTCACGGACTTCGCAATGTTGGAAAGATAAAGGGCTTCCTCGACGGCGCTGTTGCCGCCGCCAACGACGATGACGTGCTTGTTGCGATAGAAGAAGCCATCGCAGGTGGCGCAGGCCGAAACGCCGAAGCCCTGGAAATGCTGTTCGCTTTCGATGCCGAGCCATTTCGCCTTGGCGCCGGTCGCGATGATCAGTGTATCGGCGGTCCAGACCTGGCCGCTGTCGGTTCGGGCCACGAAGGGCCGCTGGTTCATCTCGACCTCGGTAACGATGTCGCTGACGATGTCGGCGCCGACATGCTTGGCCTGCTGCAGCATCTGGTCCATGAGCCACGGGCCCTGGATCGGATCGGCAAAGCCCGGATAGTTCTCGACATCCGTCGTGATCATCAACTGTCCGCCTTGCTCCATCCCGGCGATCAGCACGGGCTTCAGCATCGCGCGCGCCGCATAGACTGCGGCCGTATAGCCCGCGGGACCGGAGCCGATGATGAGAACTTTAGTATGTCGGGCAGTCATGGTCCGGATCCTTCAATGGCAGGCATCCTGTCGAAGCCGTGCGGGATATCGTAATAAACAGGTTTGTATAGTCTAGGGATGAACCAAGCTACCTTTCAAGGGGACAGCATGGAATACGCACAAGTGCTTGCGTTATTGTCACGGGATAACCGCAGATGTTTCTGTTGGTTCGACCCCGACGCCCTCGTCTTGGCGGGCTGATGCTGGTATCGACCATTTCATCCACACCGCTACAACAGAGAGCCAGCAATGGGCAAGCGCCGATCACCATTTCCGCCGAAGGATCCGCGAGCGCGTACCAAAAAGATATCAAAACAGTGTCTGACGAAGGCGTTTTGTCTATGATGGATCTCCGATCTATCCTTCCTCCGGCCAACGAGATTTGGCAAGGA
The DNA here is from genome assembly GCF_004342325.1 of Rhizobium azibense. Classification (NCBI taxonomy): domain Bacteria; kingdom Pseudomonadati; phylum Pseudomonadota; class Alphaproteobacteria; order Hyphomicrobiales; family Rhizobiaceae; genus Rhizobium; species Rhizobium azibense. The sequence continues at coordinate 69,765 of NZ_SMBJ01000005.1, forward strand.
TCGAGGTGCATCCAGGGCAGCTTTCGCGCTATTTCTGCCTCGTTTGCGGCTTGCTGTTTCAGACCGCTCGATCTCGACGGCAACACGATTTGAAAGCGGGCGGTTCGCCAGGGGCTTGACGAGTGACGATATAATGATTGACGCGGGGTGCCGAGATACTGGGGGGTGCGCCCTCCCAGGTTCATCATAGGTCGTGCATGCCCTCGTCAGGGGCAAGTTGAATATGCTTTGGCAGTCAGGCGCGGCGTATGAAGTTGTCGCGGGCAATGATAGGAAGCGGCCCAAGGACGGCCGATCGAAAGAGAGACAGGAACCGCTACCATGGTGATGCGCGTCGAACTTGATGCAATAGATATGAAGATTCTGCGCGAGCTCCAGAATGATGGCCGGATGACGAATGTCGAGCTTGCCGAGCGGGTCGGGATATCGGCGCCGCCGTGTCTCAGGCGGGTGCGCAAGCTGGAGGAATCCGGCTTCATCCGTGGCTATCGGGCGCTTTTGAATGCGCCTGCGCTCGGTTATGATCTGGTTGCCTTTTGTATGGTCGGTCTGAAACATCAGTCGGATGCCAATCTGAAGGCATTTGCGAAGCAGACGGCCAATTGGCCGCTCGTGCGAGAGGCATGGATGGTGTCGGGCGAATCCGATTTTCTCTTGCAGTGCGTAGCCGAGAACCTTGCGGGCTTTCAGGATTTCGTGATCGAAGAGCTCACGGCCACGGAGAATGTGGATACCGTGCGGACGATGTTGACAATTCGCCAGGTCAAGGATGTCTCTCTGGTAGACATTTAGATATAGCGGTTTGCGCTATCTTCGATCGTCGAAAGAAACTGGGCTTAACGTGCGACGCCGAGATCATCTTCAATTTCACGAATGCGGAGCGATTGGGCCTGTCGATCGGGCCGCTGAAGGCGCCTGAAAATGCGCCTCGCATGTCCCTGGCCAAGGTGATGGCGGGCGGCAAGGCGGCGTTTATGAGCCATTTGTCGGAAGATGCCGTCGCCAGTTTCTGCCTCCGAGCGATAACCGGCGACGTGGCTGCTACTGCCGCAGAAGATCCTCATAGATGAGCTTCAACGCCGTCGCTTCACCTTCGAGCGCAAAATTTGCCCGTACATGCGAGAGCGCAATCTCGCCACGGGCGAGCGTCCCTTGCGGGTCGCTGAGATAGGGGGCGATTGCCTTCGTGAGAGCTTCGCCATCGCCGGCCGGAACGACGCTTCCGTTCGTCCCCTCCTCGATCATTTCGCCATAGGCCCCGGCGTCCGACGCCACAACTGCAGTCTTCGAGGCCATAGCTTCGAGAGGCGTCAGCCCGAAACCTTCATTTCGGGACGGGGCAACATAAAGGGTTAAACGCCGATACCAGACCCTGATGTCTGGCACTTCGCCCAGAAACACGATTCGATCGGCAAGGCCGGCGGCGGCGATATCAGCCTTCAGCTTGTCGGCGAAAGCTTTATGCTCTGCCGTTACCCGGCCGGAGATCACCGCCGTCCAGTCCGGATGTTGCGGCAGCAGATCGATCATCGACCGAATGAAAAGATCGGTGCCCTTCTGATGCCTGATGCGGCCGAAGCAGCCGACGAGATACCTGCCGGGCAGGCCGGTCGCCTCTATGGTGTCCTCGACGGTCTGGGGTGGATGGAAAAGTTCCAGATCGACACCGTGGCGGATCACAGTATGCGGCACCTGGAGAAAGGAGCCGGACCGGGCATTGGTCGCGACGACCGCATCCATCCGGCGGATAAGCCAGCGCGTGTAGGCGGTATGGCGGCGCTGGGCGGCTGACGTAAAGAGCAGCTTCAGCGGCATGCGCAAAAGGTACCGCAGCACGATACCGGCGGCCATCTCGTTGTTGCGGCGCGCGTGCCATACGCGATGCAGGCGTCCGGTTGACGGACGCCATGCGCCAAGAAGCTGTCTCCACGTCAGCTTCGGTAGGTCTTTCGGCAAGCCGGGGCCGAGCGCTGCAATCTTGATGCCGAGGCTGACCTGGAGGGGAATCAGCTGAACGATCGTCGATGTGACGCCGGACAGGCGCTGCTTGAAGTTCGGTGCGATGATGTCGACGTCAGCAATATCGATCGCGCCCGGCTTGACCGTTCCGGCCACCGGCAATCAACCCCAGGAGATCGAAAGCACTTCGTAGGCTTTCGAGCCCCCCGGTGCGATGACCTCGATGGAATCGCCGACTACCTTGCCGATCAGCGCGCGCGCGATCGGGGAGGAGATGGAAATGCGGCCGGCTTTCACGTCGGCTTCCTGATCGCCGACGATCTGGTAGGTCTTTTCTTCCTCGGTGTCCTCGTCGACGAGTTTGACCTTGGCGCCGAACTTGATCTTGTCGCCGGACATCTTCGCAAGGTCGATCACTTCGGCGCGCGCCGTCAGGTCTTCGAGCTCGCTGATGCGGCCCTCGTTGTGGCTCTGCGCTTCCTTTGCTGCGTGATATTCGGCGTTTTCGGAAAGATCGCCATGGGCACGGGCTTCGGCGATCGCTTCGATGATGCGCGGGCGCTCCTCCTGCTGACGCCAGCGCAGCTCTTCCTGCAGCTTGACGAAACCACCCTGTGTCATCGGAACCTTATCAACCATTTTCCTGTCCTTTGATCTTCGTGTCCTAGAGTCAGGCAGCGACACAAAAGAAAACAGGTCCCGAAGGGGACTTCGGAACCGTGCAATAATCATAATTGCCCGCTTATAGCAGATCGTTGCCGCCGATTTCCATAAAATTCGTAATGTGGCGCGCCCGGCTGATTGGGCAGGTGAGGATGTGAACCGGATCAAGGACCTGCACGCATGATCGCAGAAAGTGATTCAAGCCGCTAAGAAACGAAGTCAGGGTTTGCAGGCAGATTCGGCGGCTTGTAGGGGGTGGCATTCATCCGTTCCTTGACCGAGATGTGGATCAACGCATCGTCTGGAATGAGACGCCGGTCGCTCAACGGGAAATAAATCGCATTCCGGTTGCCGTGCCTTCGCCAGGAATTTTCCGGCACGCGCCGGGGAATGTATTCGAGGATTTTCCACCCGGCGGCCAAGGAGACATGCAAGGGCGCAGTGGCATCCAGCGGCACATACTTGCTCCCGCCTTTTCCGAGCACGATGTCGTTGACGATGCGGGTGCGGTATAGGAGGCCGGCCGGTTGCGTTTCCTGGATCATCCAGGCCAGTGGGATCTTGACTGCCGCGCTTTGCGCTTCCGGATAGCCGCCGCCGATATCGCCGTGGATGCCGGCAAACCAGACTTCCCGCAAATTCTGCTTCGCCACCTTTCCCTTGGGCCGGAACGGGCGGCCCCAATACTCCTGGTCGCGCTCCCAGAGCTCTGGCTGGAACATGGTACGCCGTTCATCGATGGCGACTGCGTGGCGCACCCATTCGACGCTCGGGTTCTTGCGGGTGAAAGGATGGGTCTTGAACTGCGGAAACCATTTCCCCGTTTCGATGAGTGAGGCCACCGTATCGAAAAGACCAAGAAGCTTGATCGGCGGGCGGTCGTTTCTCAGCATGCGTTCGTAGAGACGCATGGCAGCGAAAGCAGGCGACGCATCCTCGCCGCCATCCTTTGCAGCGCTGCCAGCTTTCTCTTCGTGCGCGGAAATTCCCTTGTAGGTCCTGTAGGCATAATCGAGCAGGTTGAGATGATGCCGGCTTGTAAGGCCGAAGGCATGGATGAAACCCGCTAGCACCCGCGCCGAATAGGCGCCACGGCTGAAGCCGAAGATGTAGATGCGGTCCCGGTCGGAATGCCGCCGGGCGGCGTCGGGCGGCCCGCGATCGTAGTTTTCGACCAGGAAGCGGTAGGCTTCCTTGACGTTCTGATCGAGGCCCCAGCCCGTCGCGAGCCCGAAAACCTCATAGGATTTGCGAAAGAGCCTGGACCAGGCATTGGCAGCGCCGAACGTGCCGACACCTGGATCGTAGTAGACGATCTGCTCATCCGAGCGTTTCAAGGTGCCGAACAGTCTGACAATATTGGTCCGGTCGGCCGAAATCTCGTTCGATGTGCCATCGAACAGAATGACGATGTTCTTTGCCATCAATCGCTCCGGATGAACCGCGGCAACGGTAACATCCGCAAGGTTTTACGGCAACTTCCGGTCGTTCAAACGCTCAGAAATAGCTCTGCAGCGGGCGAACCTCAAGGTTGCCGGCCTTTAGGGCCTTGATCGCCTGGGCAGCTGCTTCGGCACCGGCCATCGTTGTGTAATACGGCACCTTCTGCATCAGTGTCGCGCGGCGGAGCGACTTCGAATCGGAAATCGCCTTGTTGCCGTCCGTCGTGTTGATGACAAGTTGGACCTGGCGATTGCGGATCGCATCCTCGATGTGCGGACGGCCCTCGAGCACCTTGTTGATCTTCGTCGCTTCGATGCCATGTTCAGCCAAGAAACGTTGCGTTCCGCCGGTGGCGAGCACCTTGAAACCTTCGCCTACGAGAACACGGATTGCAGGCAGCACGCGTGACTTGTCGTGGTCGCGAACGGAGACGAAGACCGTCCCGTCGCGCGGCAGTTCAACGCCGGCGCCGAGCTGCGACTTGGCGAAGGCCAGCGCGAAATCGGTGTCGAGGCCGATGACCTCCCCGGTCGAACGCATTTCAGGCCCAAGCAGGGTATCGACGCCCGGGAAGCGGGCGAAGGGGAAGACGGCCTCCTTGACGGCGATGTGCTTCAAGGCGCGCGGATCGGGCTTTTGGCCGTAGGCGGCGAAGGCCGCATCCAGCTTCTCGCCAGCCATGACGCGGGCAGCGATCTTGGCAATCGGTGCTCCGATGGTCTTTGCCACGAACGGCACGGTGCGCGAGGCGCGCGGGTTGACTTCCAGCACGTAGACGGTGTTGTCCTTGATCGCGAACTGCACGTTCATCAAACCGCCGACATTCAGCGCCTTGGCCATGGCCTTTGCCTGGCGCTCGAGTTCGTCGAGCAAGTCCCCCGACAGCGAGCGCGGCGGCAGCGAGCAGGCCGAGTCGCCCGAATGGATGCCGGCTTCTTCGATATGCTCCATGATGCCCGCGACGTAGACGTCATCACCGTCGGAAAGGCAGTCGACGTCGACCTCGATGGCGTTCGTCAGGTAGCTGTCGAAGAGCAGCGGGTTCTTGCCGAGCAGCGTGTTGATCTGGCCGGTCTTGTCGTTCGGATAGCGCTGCTTGATGTCTTCGGGAACCAGTTCCGGAACGGTGTCGAGCAGATAGGTCTGCAGCATCGATTCCGAATGGATGATCTGCATGGCGCGGCCGCCGAGAACGTAGGAGGGGCGTACCACCAGCGGGAAGCCGATTTCGGCGGCGACGAGGCGGGCCTGCTCGACGGAATAAGCAATGCCGTTGTTCGGCTGGTTGAGGTCGAGCTTCATCAGAAGCTTCTGGAAGCGGTCGCGGTCTTCGGCAAGGTCGATCGCATCCGGCGCGGTGCCGAGGATCGGGATGCCGTTCTTTTCCAGCGCTTCGGCAAGCTTCAGCGGCGTCTGGCCGCCGAACTGGACGATGACGCCGACGACTTCACCCTTTTCCTGCTCGGCGCGCAGGATCTCGATCACGTCTTCGGCCGTCAGCGGCTCGAAATAGAGGCGGTCGGAAGTGTCGTAGTCGGTCGAGACGGTTTCCGGATTGCAGTTGATCATGATCGCTTCGTAGCCGGCATCCTTCAATGCGAAGGCGGCGTGGCAGCAACAATAATCGAACTCTATACCCTGGCCGATCCGGTTCGGACCGCCGCCGAGGATGACGACCTTCTTGCGGTCGGAGACCTGCGCTTCGGAGCGGGCAGCGCCGACGAAGGGTGTTTCGTAGGTCGAGTACATATAGGCAGTCGGCGAGGCGAATTCGGCCGCGCAGGTATCGATGCGCTTGAAGACCGGGCGGACATTGAGCCTGTTGCGAAGTTCCGCCACTTCTTTCGGACGCTTGTTCGTCAGCGTCGCAAGGCGCGCGTCCGAAAAGCCCATGGCCTTCAGCATGCGCAGATTGTCGGCGTCGCTCGGCAGGCCATGCTCGCGGATACGAGCCTCCATGTCGACGATCGCCTTGAACTGGGTGATGAACCACGGGTCGATCTTGGAGCCCTCGTGAACCTCGGCCTCGCTCATGCCCTGGCGCAGGGCCTGGGCAACCATGCGCAGGCGATCGGGCGTCGGTGCGCCGATCGCGGCGCGGATGGCATTCTGGCTGGACTCGCCTTCCTCCACGTCTGGGATTTCGATTTCGTCAAGGCCCGTCAGGCCCGTTTCGAGGCCGCGGAGCGCCTTCTGCAGGGATTCAGCGAAGGTGCGGCCGATCGCCATGACTTCGCCGACGGACTTCATCGCCGTCGTCAAGATCGGCGAGGCGCCCGGGAACTTCTCGAAGGCAAAGCGCGGGATCTTGGTGACGACATAGTCGATCGACGGTTCGAAGGAGGCGGGTGTGGCGCCGCCGGTGATGTCGTTTTCAAGTTCGTCCAGGGTATAGCCGATTGCGAGTTTAGCCGCGACTTTGGCGATCGGGAAACCGGTGGCCTTGGAGGCAAGCGCCGAAGAGCGCGAAACGCGCGGGTTCATCTCGATGACGACGAGGCGGCCGTCCTTCGGATTGACGGCGAACTGGACGTTTGAGCCGCCGGTCTCGACGCCGATCTCGCGCAGCACCGCAATCGAGGCGTTGCGCATGATCTGGTATTCCTTGTCGGTCAGCGTCAGGGCCGGAGCGACGGTGATCGAATCGCCGGTGTGGACGCCCATCGGATCAATGTTTTCGATCGAGCAGATGATGATGCAATTGTCCGCCTTGTCGCGGACGACTTCCATTTCATACTCCTTCCAGCCAAGGACCGACTCCTCGATCAAGACTTCGGTCGTGGGCGAAGCGTCGAGGCCGCCGCCGACGATGTCGAAGAATTCCGAACGATTGTAGGCAATGCCGCCGCCGGTGCCGCCGAGTGTGAAGGACGGACGAATGATGGCTGGCAGACCGACGTCATCGAGCGCCTGGGCGGCGATCGCCATTGCGTGGTTCAAATAGCGCTGCTTGCGGTCGCTCTCGCCCAGGTTCCACTGGTTTTCCAGATCGTCAAGCGCAGTGTCGAGTGCGGCGCCGGAGAGGCTCTCGCGCAGCTTTGTGCGCTCGGCTTCATGCATCTTGCGGTCGGCGTCCTTGATGTCTGTGGCATTCGCCAGCATCGAGCGCGGCGTTTCCAGCCCGATGCGGGCCATGGCTTCGCGGAAGAGGGCGCGGTCTTCTGCCATGTCGATCGCGGCCGGCTTGGCGCCAATCATCTCGACATTGTAGCGGTCGAGAACGCCCATTCGCTTTAGCGAAAGAGCCGTGTTCAGCGCCGTCTGGCCGCCCATCGTCGGCAGCAGCGCATCCGGCCGCTCCTTGGCGATGATCTTGGCGACGACTTCGGGGGTGATAGGTTCGACATAGGTCGCGTCGGCGAGACCCGGGTCGGTCATGATTGTCGCCGGGTTGGAGTTGACGAGGATGACCCTGTAGCCTTCCTCCTTCAGCGCCTTGCAGGCCTGGGTGCCGGAATAGTCGAATTCGCAAGCCTGGCCAATGACAATCGGTCCCGCGCCGATGATGAGGATCGATTTGATGTCTTGGCGCTTCGGCATGGGCGGTATCCGTTTCTAGCTGCGCAAAAAGCCGGCCAGGGTGGGAGGCACCGGGTCGGGTCGCGCACGAGGGGTCTTTTCAGGCTAGAAGCGGCTTATAGGCAAATGTATTTGCAAACGGAACCCCATAAATCGCGGAATCGACAGGAATTCGAAAACTCCTGAAACGCCGTTCACGGGCCGGGGACCACAATGACACGTATCTCGCCGCTGCGTGCCGGATTGGCGATTGCTTCCGGCGCGTCGTCCAGCCCGATGCGGCGGGAGATCAGAGGCTCGACCTTGATGACGCCGGAGGCGATCAGGTCGGCAGCACGGCCGTGCGTGAAGGGGTTCAGAAACGAGTTCACCAACTTGATCTCGCGAAACAGCAGATCGAAGGGCTGCATGGAAATCCTGGCGCCCTGCGGCATGACGCCGAGGATCACGACGGTGCCGCCGCGGCGGGCAAGGAGAGGAGCCTGTTCCATGGTCTGCGCCACGCCGGCGCATTCGATCACCACATCGGCACCGCCCGGCAGAAGGCCGTGGTCGGCCGTCACAAGGTCGACGACGTCGCCTGCTGAGGGGTCGGCCGTTGCCGTCGCGCCAAGGTCTTCTGCAAGCCGCCGTTTATCGGCGTTGCGCGTCACGAGCACGACGCGCGTTGCACCGGCGAGGCGCGCAAGCTGCACGACCAGCAGTCCGATCACGCCACCGCCGAGCACGGCCACTGATGCGCCCGCCCCGATCTTTGCCAGATCGACGCCGTGCAGACAGCAGGCGAGGGGTTCACAAAAGGCGCCATGCAGCGGTGCCAGCGACTGAGGCAGTTCGAACGCTTGTTGCTCCGGCATGCAGACATACTCGGCAAAACCGCCATCCCGATGAATGCCGATCGCTTGCAGGTTCCGGCAGAGATTGACGCGTCCGCGCCGGCATTCGGGGCAGCGTCCGCAGGCGATGTTCGGATCGCCCGTCACCCGCATGCCGGGGCGAAAGGCGGTCACGCCTTGCGAAACGGCTTCGATGATGCCGACGAATTCGTGTCCGAGCGTCACGGGGGGCTTCGACGGAAATTCGCCCAGGAAGAGATGTCGGTCGGTGCCGCAGATCCCGCAGGCTTCGATCTTCACCAGCATTTCGCCGGGGCCCGGCACCGGCTTTTCCATTCGGCTCACCGCAAGCCGCCCCGTCGCTTCCAGGCGTAGTGCTTTCATCATGTCCTCCCAGATCCTCTCCTTCAGTGAGAGCGAAAGCAGGAGTCACGTCAAGCATTTGGTGCATTTTCTTCAACCGAAGCAAGGCAGCAACCAGCGGCGTAGCCACGGCCGAGCGCAATTTCGAAGCCCTTGCCCGTCTACTCGGCAACGGCGCAGGCGCAAGAAGCACGAGTTTGCGGCAAGGCTTCCGTGCAGCGTTTTTGCATCGGTCTTTTCATTCTGGCGGGGGCGGATGAATGGGTGATCTTCAGCGGGAGTGACACCGTCTGGCCTTGCCGGCAATGTGCTCGTTCCCGCGCTTTGTCTGCGTCTAAAGCCCTTTGCCTGAAACCTGCTGGCCTTCACGTCGCCACCGGATATATAATTGCCCAAGAGCGCATGCCTGCGCATCGCCAGGGAGAGTTCAGATGGAATGGAAGGGTCGCCGCCAGTCGGACAATGTCGAGGATCGCCGCGGTGATGCGACACGTGGCGGGTTCGGCCGTAATCCGTTCGGCCGCAACGGCGGCTTCAGCTTCCCATCCGGCGGCGGTGTGGGACGCAGGGGCGGCGGGCTCTCGATCGGCACGATCATCTTCCTCGTTGTCATCTATCTGATCTTCAAGGCGATGGGGATCGACCTGATGCAGGTGTTGGATGGCGGCATGACGGGCGGCTCTGGCTACGAGCAGAGCCAGTCGGAAAGCACCAGCACGCCCGCCGATGACGAGATGACAGCATTCATGCGTACCGTGCTGGCCGAGACCGAGGATACCTGGCAGGGCATCTTCCAGGCTCAGGGCAGGGATTATGAGGAGCCAACACTGGTGCTCTTTGCAGACGCGACGCAATCGGCATGCGGTTTCGCATCCGCCGCCACCGGGCCATTCTATTGCCCCGGCGATCACAAGGTCTATCTCGACACCGCCTTCTTCCAGGAGCTCGAGAGGAAATTTGGCGCCTCCGGCGACTTCGCCGAAGCCTACGTGGTCGCCCACGAAGTCGGCCACCACGTCCAGAACCTGCTCGGCATCCTGCCGAAGTTCAACCAGGCGCGCCAGCGCATGAGCGAAGCCGAGGCCAACAAGATGTCAGTGCGCGTCGAGCTGCAGGCCGATTGCTTTGCAGGCATTTGGGGGAAATATACCGAGCAGAAAGGCATGCTCGATGCCGGAGACCTTGAAGAGGCACTGAACGCTGCTCAGCAAATCGGCGACGACACGCTGCAGAAGCGGAGTCAGGGCTATGTCGTGCCGGAAAGCTTCAATCACGGCACGTCCGACCAACGCATGCGCTGGTTCAAACGGGGCTTCGACAGCGGCCAGCTCGCCGCCTGCGATACGTTCTCCGGGCCGCTTTGAGCGAGCTTCTTTTGCCAACGAAACGGGACCGGTTTTTTCTATTACCAGCCGCAGGCGCATGCGGCCTGCACTGCGCGCCTTCAATGATTTCGTGAAGAAAGCGGCGGCCCGCTTGGGATCTCCGTTTGTTCCGCCCGCCGATCAATATCCTTGGCGGCTTGATCAAAAACTTTGAAATGTTCTCGTATTGTTTCATTTTTTTCGTTGAGCTATGTTACAACCCCGGCGACGCGATCGTCTTTCCAGAAGCAATCCCCTGTTGAGAGACATTCCATGCTGGATCCCAAATTCGTTCGCCGCGGCCTCTTCCTCGTTTTCCTGATCCTGTTTTTGGACGTGATCGGAATTGCAATCATCATGCCTGTGCTGCCCGCCTATCTCGAGGAACTCACAGGCGGAACCATTAGCGATGCCGCACTCGACGGCGGCTGGCTGCTGGTCGTCTATGCGGGTATGCTGTTCTTGTTCTCGCCGCTTTTTGGCAATCTCAGTGACCGTTTCGGCCGCCGTCCGATCTTGCTTCTTTCCGTGTTGACCTTCGCGATCGACAACCTGATCTGCGCGATTGCCACCAGCTTCTGGATGCTTTTTGTCGGACGGGCGCTCGCAGGCTTGAGCGGCGGCAGCTATGCGACGTGTTCTGCCTATATCGCCGACATCAGCAATGACCAAAACCGCGCCAAGAACTTCGGCCTGATCGGCATTGCCTTCGGCGTCGGCTTCACCATTGGCCCGGTCATTGGCGGTTTCCTGGGCGAATTCGGCCCGCGCGTTCCATTCTTCGGTGCAGCGGCGCTTTCCTTCCTCAATTTCGTTGCAGCCTATTTCCTGTTGCCGGAAACCCTCCCCGCCAAGCATCGGCGCGCTTTCGAATGGAGGCGAGCCAATCCGCTGGGCGCGTTGAAGCAGATGCGCAATTATCCCGGCATCGGCTGGGTCGGCGCCGTCATGTTCCTCTTCTGGCTTGCACACGCCGTTTATCCGTCGGTCTGGTCGTTCGTCTCGACCTATCGCTACGGCTGGAGCGAAGGCCAGATCGGCCTTTCGCTCGGCATCTATGGCATCGGCGCTGCGATCGTGATGGGGCTCGTGCTGCCAAAGATCGTGCCGGTTCTCGGCGAGTGGAAGACCGCCATCGTCGGCCTTTCTTTTTCTATCGTCGGTCTGACGGGGTATGCCTTCGCCTGGGAGGGCTGGGTCGTCTACACGGTCATCATTCTGACCGTGATGGAAAATGTCGCCGATCCGCCGCTTCGCAGCATTGCCGCCGGCATGGTGCCGCCATCTGCGCAGGGTGAATTGCAAGGAGCGCTGACCAGCCTCAGCAGCATTACGACGATCGCAGGCCCGCTGATCTTCACCCAGATGTTCGGCTATTTCACCAGGCCGGATGCCCCGGTGACCTTTGCCGGTGCTCCCTACCTGCTCGCTGCCTTCTTTATCCTCTCGGCCGCCCTGGTGTTCCTCGCGAAGGTCCGGACCGCGAAACCTTCAAAAGCCCTGGAGACGCCGGCGCAATGAGCTATCAGGATTCGTGATGATGTGATGAATTTTTCATCATCTGCCACTTTTGGGATGGCTCTTTGCGGGCCTTTGATCTAAGGCCCGGTATTACTTTGCCGCGAAATGCGGCCTGAAGTGATTCAACCAATTAGGGATGGCTTTGATGGACGCGCCGATCGACGTGCACAGGCTTGCGCCGCAAACCGACAATCGCTGGAGTGCGCATTTCCGCGCTACGCTGGCACTCGGCATTCCGTTCATCGGCGCACAGCTTGCCCAGCTTGGCATCAACACGACGGATGTGATGATCGTCGGCCGCCTCGGCGCCGAGAATCTGGCTGCCATGGTGCTGTCGGCGCAGTTCCTGTTCACGATCCTGATCTTCGGTTCGGGCTTTGCCATCGCAGTTATCCCGATGGTCGCGCAGGCTTACGGCCGGGGCGATGTCGTCACCGTTCGTCGCTCGATGCGCATGGGCCTTTGGATGGTCACCGTCTATTGGCTCGTCATGCAGCCGGCCTTCTTATATGCCGAGGAGATATTACTCGCCGCTGGCCAGAAGCCGGAAGTGGCAAAGCTTGCGCACGGCTATATCCTGATCGGCCATTTCGGCGTGCTGCCGGGGCTGCTTTACAATGTCGTGCGCGCGCTTGTCAGCGCGATCGGCAAGGCTGCCGTCGTCCTCAATGTGACCATTGCCATGCTGGTGATGAACGCGATCTTCGCATACGCCCTCGTCCTCGGCCACTTCGGTTTTCCAGCAATGGGCCTTCAGGGCGCTGCGATCGTTTCGGTCGCAGTACAGACTGCAGGCTTTGTCTTCATCCTCGCCTATGTGCAGATGAGGGAGGAGACACGGCGTTACGAGATCCTGGTGCGTTTCTGGCGGCCGGATTGGCACGCGCTTTGGGACGTCGTTCGCCTCGGTCTGCCGATAAGCGTAACCATACTTGCAGAAGTCAGCCTCTTTACAGTTGCCTCGCTACTGATGGGTTACATCGGCACGATCGAGCTTGCGGCACATGGCATTGCGCTCCAATGGGCGTCGATCGCCTTCATGATCCCACTCGGCCTCTCGCAGGCGGCAACCGTGCGCGTAGGCATTGCGCACGGGCAGGGTGACCATCCCGCTCTGGTTCGCGCCTCGATCGCGGTACTGATCATCGCGGCGGCGATCTCCGGTATCGGCGGCGTGCTTTTTGCCATCATGCCGGAATTCCTTGGCAGCTGGTTCCTGGACGTCAGTTCGCCGGAAGCGCCGCAGGTGCTGGCTTACGCCGGTCCGCTCATCGTCGTTGCGGGCCTCTTCCAGCTCGTCGACGGCATGCAGGCTGTCGCCAATGGTTTGCTGCGCGGCCTTAAGGATGCTCGTGTGCCGATGATCATGGCGCTGATTGCCTACTGGCCCATCGGCTTCTTCCTTGCCTGGTTGTTCGCTTTCCCGATGGGCTTTGGCGGCGTGGGCATCTGGTTCGGTTTTCTCGTCGGACTTGCGGCTGCCGCGGTCATGCTCTGCGCACGTTTCTACGTCCTCGTGCGTCACGAGGGGAAAACGGCCGGCGCCTGAACCGGCCGTTCGATCGTCAAGCTGCAACCGGCTTGTAATTGGCAATGTCGGCGCGGATGCCGAGCCGCGAAAAAAGAGCCTGCGGATCGAAGTTTCGCGCCCGGTGTGCCGCCTGGACGGCGGCCTTCACCCGCTCGATCACCTCGGCGCTTTCCCATTCGGCAATGGTCACGAAATTGAATTCGCCCGGCCCTGAAACCTGCTCGAGGACCGTGTGCCGGATGAAACCTTCCTGGGCCTGCAGCACCTCGTGTGTCTTCAGTACATTGATCAGAAACTCCTCGCGTGCCTCCTCCGGCACGGCAAACTTGTCCACACGATAAAAAGCGCCGTTCATCACCATCTCCTTGATTGTCGATGTCACGCGAACCGGTCTAGTTCCTCAAGTTAAGTTGAGGTCAAGCATCAGGCAGAAGAAAAAGCCCGCGGCAGTGAACCGGCCCCGAAGTTGGACATCAATCTTCGGGGGTTGCCTTTCCAAGTTCACCGAGAGTTTGAAGCAATCGACTGTCTGGCGGTGCGTGAGCGGCGGGGAGAGCTATCGCAACGCCTGTTCCACCAAAGATATCCCACTCCTACAAGGGCAGTGTCGGACGCGTGGCCCCGATCTCCTCAAACGCAGTTCACTGCGCATGGTGCCGACCAGAAATGGACGACGGACGTGACGGAGTTCAACATAGCGGGCAAAGAAGCTCTATCTCTCACCGGTCATGGACCGTTCAACGGCGAGATCATTGCCTTCGAAGCCAGGCGGCCCGCCTTCAAGCTGGTGGAAAGCATGTTGACCAAGGCGCTGAGCCGGCTGGGCCACAACGAATCGGCCGATCCTGCATTCCAATCAGGGATGGCAATACCAGATGCCCGCCTGTCGAGTCGGGCTCCAACAACGCGGCGTCGAAAACATGTCACGCAAAGGCAGCTGCCTCAATAACGCAGCCATGCAGGGCTTCATTGCCATCCTCAGTTCCGAGTTCCTCCGCCCGATAAAGTTTGCCGGCGTTCAAAGCCCGCAATCCCGTATCACCGACACCATCCGCCATCACGACAATGACCGCATCAAAATGAAACTCAAGGGGCCGAGCCCTTTATCGTACAGGACCCAGCCCTCAATTTTCCCAGCCTTTGAACCGTCCAACTTGATGGGGTCGGTTCAACAGGCAGGCTTTTTCGACAAACCAGAAGGGCCTCAACGCTCGGCGAGCGCTGCTTCGCCTTTCTTGCCGCGCACCATGTTGATGAAGCGGCGGAAGAGGTAATGGCTGTCCTGCGGGCCGGGAGAGGCTTCCGGATGGTGCTGGACGGAGAAGATCTGCTTGCCGGCGACGCGCAGGCCGCAATTGGTGCCGTCGAAGAGGGAAACATGAGTCTCCTCAACGCCTTCCGGTAGCGACTTCGTGTCGACCGCAAAGCCGTGGTTCATCGAGACGATCTCGACCTTGCCGGTCGTATGGTCTTTCACCGGATGGTTGGCGCCATGATGGCCTTGGTGCATCTTTTCGGTCCTGGCGCCGAGCGCGAGACCCAGCATCTGATGGCCGAGGCAGATACCGAAGACCGGGATGTCCGTCTTGATCAGCTTGCGGATCACCGGCACGGCATATTCGCCGGTTGCCGCCGGATCGCCGGGGCCGTTCGACAGGAAGATGCCGTCCGGTTGCATGGCAAGCACGTCCTCGGCGCTGGTCGTTGCCGGAACGACCGTCACTTTGCAATCGAGGCCCGCAAAGAGGCGCAGGATGTTGCGCTTCACGCCGTAGTCGAGGCAGACGACATGGTATTTCGCCTTGTCGGCGCCGAGTTCTGCGTAGCCTTCGTTCCAGATCCAGGGCGTCTGCACCCATTGCGACGACTGGCCGGAGGAGGCGATCTTGGCCAGGTCGAGGCCCTCGAGGCCGCTCCAGGCCCTGGCTTCGGCCTTTAGGGTTTCAAGGTCGAAGACGCCGTTCGGGTCATGAGCAATCACCGCATTCGGTGCGCCGTTCTCGCGGATCCACGCGGTGAGTGCGCGGGTGTCGATGCCGCAAAGGCCGATGACGCCGCGGGACTTCAGCCAGGCATCGAGATGCTTTGCGGCTCGGTAGTTGGAGGGCTCGGTGATGTCGGCCTTGAAGATGACGCCGACCGCGCCATGGCGCGCTGCCGGCGTCAGGTCTTCGATGTCTTCGTCATTTGTGCCGATATTGCCGATATGCGGGAAGGTGAAGGTGACGATCTGGCCCAGATAAGAGGGGTCGGTCAGGATTTCCTCATAGCCGGTCAGCGCCGTGTTGAAGACCACTTCGGCCTGGACCTTGCCGGTGGCGCCGATCCCCTTGCCTTCGATCACGGTTCCATCAGCCAGAACGAGCAGGGCAGTCGGCTTTTCGGTTGTCCAGGGTGCTGTCGCGGTCATCTTCATCCCGTTTCCGGCAGGTCCTGACGTCTTGGGGCCGTCAGACTGCCAATTGTGTTCGCAAGCGTATGGGCGCAGCTTGTCGCAGCGCATCTCAGGCCTGATCACGAATTTTGGTGCAGGTGGCGGTAGATAGCCGCGCTGTGCCCCGTCGTCAATCTTTCTAGCGTGGATCGGGCGCCTTTTCCTTCGCTTTCTCGCGCAAGTCTCGCAATTTATTTGATCCATGCCATCGGGCTGGTTTATGAAGCGCCATTCAACAGGAGTGAAGACAATGCTGCGCGATCAGGTCGCCACCGCGCTTAAGGACGCGATGAAATCCAAGAATGCCGAACGGCTCTCGACCGTCCGTCTGATCCAGGCGGCGATCAAGGACCGCGACATCGCCAATCGCGGCACAGGCAAAGGCGAGGCTCCGGATGACGAAATTCTGCAGATCCTCGCCAAGATGGTGAAGCAACGCGACGAATCGGCGAAGATCTACGAAGAAAACGCCCGCCCGGAACTTGCTGCCAAGGAACGCGCCGAGATCACTGTGATCCAGGACTTCCTGCCGAAGCAGCTTTCGGACTCCGAGGTGCGGGCGAATATCGCTGCCATCATCAAGGAGACCGGCGCCGGGGGGCCGAAGGACATGGGCAAGGTCATGGCAGCGCTCAAGGAACGTTATGCCGGACAAATGGACTTCGCCAAAGCGTCCGGCACGGTCAAGGAACTGCTGAAATAGGCTCCGTCAGGCCGGGCCGAGAACTGCCTCGGCCGCCGCATCGATGATCGCAAATTTCGCAGCCTGATAGTTCCAGTATTCGAGAATGAAGCCGCGCGAGAGCCAGAGATCGCCCTTGCGCGGCGGCTCCTCCCAGCCGATGCTGCCAATTGCGGCTGCCTGTGAAAGCAGGCGCTTCAGGTGCGTGTTCGAAATCATGAACTGCGCCCGGATTTCCCCAAGTGATACGGGACCAAGAGCCATGCGCTCCTTCGAGCGGTCGAAGCCCGGCAGGCGCGACATCAGATAATCCATGACCAGCCCACCCGAATTTGCCCAGTTGAAGAGATTGAAGGTCCTGCCAGGGTCGCGTACAGCATCGGTTTCGATAATCGCCTTGGCGATCAGCGGCTGAATTTTGCCGATGGTTGAAAGATCTGCGCTCGCTCGCTCAAGGCGTTTCCCGCCATCGAGCCCGTCGAGGATGAACAGATGGGCGAGGAGCCACTTCAGGAAATGCTGTTCTGCCGTCTCCGTCGGCTCAAGCAACCGCGCGCGGCGATCGCTCTGGCTGCTTGCCGGCCTCAGGAAGCGATAGGCAAGCATTTCCTGCATGAAAGTGGCAGCGGTGTTGCGGCTGGCGATCTTGTTGGTAACGACAAATTCGACAAAGCGCCCGGAGTAAAGCCCTTTCGTTATGCCGTCGGGATACCCATAGTGCAGCGCAAATCCGGCATGCGCCATCAGCCAGCGCTGCTGGGCTGCAAAGATCGAGGCAATGCGCGGGCTTTCGCGATAGATCGCGAGCATCTCATTGGCGCAGAGTAATACCGCTTCAAAAAAACGATCATCGGCTGCAAGTTTTTCTGCGGTAATGGACATCGAGCAATCCAGGCGGGCACACGTATTCCATCTGTCACGAAGGACGCGCCTGTCAATGTTACTTCGCACAAGGGTGCTGCAAAATTACGAGGGTCAGTTAACCGGCAAGGTTAAGCCAAAAGTAAAGAAGGCAGGAGCTGGGGGCGCTCCTGCCTTCTTGCTCTTTGCTTGTCGCTGGCGACGCAGGCCGAGACCCAAACCAGCGGCGTATTTGCAAAGGCACCCTTGCGAGGCGGCGCCGGGGGTAGGGATGGAGCCTCGCTCGGGGATCGCTTGTTGGGACGGAGCCTATTGCGATGCAGCAGAGGATTCAAATTACAAAAATATAATAATTCGATCGTGCGCGTTTTGCATGTGGATGAACAGATCGCGCCGGCAGTGCCAAGTTTGGCCCCGCGATCACCTTTCATGCGAACTAAACGACTGATAATCAATGATCTTATTTGTCGTGACGCGTGCCTTGCCGAAGGCTTGTTTGGTCTGTCCGGATTGCGGACAGGCGCTCGGCGTGCACAGTTGTCGCACCCCTTCAGCTGCAGGCTTTCACGTTTTTTTGATTGTTTTTCCCGGTGCTTTCAGAGGCGATTTTTCAATGCTTCTGTTGCTGGCAAAGTGGCGCAGATGCGGCGGCTGCTTTTTGGAAAACTCCATGTCACCTCGATGTTTCCTTGCTACTCGTTTCGTCCTTTAGGAGGACGAACTGCTTGTGAACATGCCTCGCGCTGCATCTAAATGTTCGCTTGCTTCTAGGCACCCAGGCGTCGCCGTCAATTCAAAGGCGAGGCGTCAAGCCTGTGAATAGCGCGTCTTTTGCCCGAAGTTCGTGGCAGGCTCGTCCAAACCTGCGTATATGATGGTTGTCCAAGAGGTTCATATGCGCTTTTCCAATTCCTTTCTCGATGAGATACGCGACCGCGTCCAGATCTCGGATGTGATCGGCCGTCGCGTGAGCTGGGACAAGCGCAAGACCAATGTTTCGCGCGGCGACTACTGGGCCTGCTGCCCGTTCCACGGCGAGAAGTCACCGAGCTTTCACTGCGAGGACCGCAAGGGCCGCTATCACTGCTTCGGCTGCGGCGTAACTGGAGACCATTTCCGATTCCTGACCGAGCTTGAGGGCATGAGTTTCCCCGAAGCCGTTCAGCAGATCGCCGATATGGCGGGTGTCGCCATGCCGATCGCCGATCCCGTCATGGAGAAGCGCGAAAAGGAGCGCGGCACGCTTCAAGACGTCATGGAACTGGCGACGCTGTTCTTTCAGGACCAATTGCAGACGGCGAACGGCGCGCGGGCGCGGGCATACCTGCGCGACCGCGGATTGACGGGCCGGACAATCGAAACCTTCCGCCTCGGCTTTGCACCGGACAGCCGCAATGCGCTCAAGGAGTTTCTGGCCGGCAAGGGCGTTGCCAAGGAGCAGATCGAAGCCTGCGGTCTTGTGGTTTATGGTCCCGACGTGCCGGTCAGCTACGATCGCTTCCGCGACCGCATCATGTTTCCCATCCTCTCGTCGCGGGAGAAGGTGATCGCCTTTGGCGGGCGCGCGATGTCGCCGGATGCGCCAGCGAAATATCTCAATTCCAACGAGACCGAGCTCTTCCACAAAGGCAATGTGCTCTACAATTTCGCACGCGCCCGGCGAGCGATCCAAGGCGCAGACGGTGCCGGCACCATCATCGCCGTCGAAGGTTATATGGACGTCATCGCGTTGCATCAGGCCGGCATCGAAAATGCCGTTGCGCCGCTCGGTACTGCTCTTACCGAGAACCAGCTCGAACTGCTTTGGAAAATGACACCGCAACCAGTGCTCTGCTTCGATGGCGACAACGCCGGCATCCGCGCAGCAAACCGCGCTGCAGATTTGGCACTGCCGCATCTGAAGCCCGGCCGAACCGTGCGTTTTGCGCTGCTGCCCGATGGCAAGGATCCGGACGACCTCGTGCGCCATGATGGCCGTGCGGCGTTCGACAAGGTGATGGACCAGGCAAAGCCGCTCGCCGAGATGCTCTGGAGCCGCGAGATCAACACGGGAAAATTCGATACTCCGGAGGCGCGCGCCGAACTCGAAGCCCGGCTGAAGCAGATGGTCGCCGTCATCGTCGACGAAAATGTCCGACGCCACTATCAGCAGGACATCCGGGACCGGCTCAGCGCATTCTTTCAGCCGCAATTCCAAAACCGTGGCGAGCGCCGGAGCTTCGATCGCGGCGGCCGGCAAGCCGGACGCGGCGGGCAGGAGGCGCGTGGCGCGCGCATTTCCGGCGGCGGCGTTTCCGAGCGCCTTGCGCGTTCGGGCCTCGTGCGTGGGCATCAGGAAATTCCGGCCTTGCGCGAAAGCGTGCTGGCGCTCACGATCGTCAATCATCCCACCCTGATGCAGGACGAGTACGATGAAATCGCCTCGATCGATTACGACAACCGCGAGCTTCAGCGACTATGGTCAGGTGTGCTCGGTGCTGCGGCGGCCGTCGCCGGGCCGCATCTGACGCGCGAATACCTGATCGACCGGCTGGAGGAGCAGGGCTTCGGCGCGCTCCTCAAGAGCCTGGAGCAGCAGATCCGCAACGCGCGCCTCTGGATCGCGACGGAGGAGGCGGCCATGGAGGATGCTCGCGAGGGCTACCGCCAGGCGCTTGCCTTCCACAAGCGCGCCAAGGCGCTTCGCTGGCAGAAGATCGAACTTGAACGCGAGATCGCCGAGGCAACGGAAGCCGGAGACGGCGATGTCATCGACCAATTGATGCGCGCGCTGCAGGAAGTCCATTTTGAAGGTCTCCGGCTGGAGAACCAGGAAGCCATCATCGATGGTTTCGGCGTGCTTTCCGGCCGCGTGAAGGGTGCGGCGAGCCATTGATGGATGGCGGCGACATGTCATTTTCGGCCGCAGGTGCGCTCTTCGACAATGGCCCGGATCCGCTCGTTATCCTGAAGCGCGTCTATGGATATCCCGCGTTTCGCGGCAAGCAACAGCAAGTGATCGATCAGCTCGTGGCAGGTGGCGATGCCGTGGTGCTCTTTCCCACGGGCGCCGGCAAATCGCTCTGCTTCCAGATCCCGGCGCTCTGCCGCGACGGCGTCGGTATCGTCGTTTCGCCGCTGATTGCCCTGATGCGCGATCAGGTGGAGGCAATGAAGCAGCTCGGCATCCGCGCTGCAGCGCTCAACTCGTCGCTCTCCCGCGAAGAATTCATCGACGTTCGCCGGGCACTATCGGCGGGTCAGCTCGATCTTCTTTATGTCACGCCTGAGCGGATCCTCATGGACGGCTTCAGAGAGATGATCGGCAGTGCGAAGATCGCGCTCTTTGCGATCGACGAGGCGCACTGCGTCTCGCAATGGGGGCATGACTTTCGCCCGGAATATCGCGAACTCGGCAGGCTTGCCGAACACTATCCGGGCGTACCGCGCATCGCCTTGACGGCTACCGCCGATGCGCACACCCGCCACGACATCATCGAACGGCTGGCGCTGAACAACGCCAAGGTTTTCACCACCAGCTTCGACCGGCCGAACATTTCCTACGAAATCGTCGAACGCGATCAGCCGCGCCAGCAGCTCCTGCGGTTCCTCTCCAGGCACAAGGGCAATAGCGGCATCATCTACTGCCTTTCGCGCGCCAAGGTCGAAGACACGGCAGATTGGCTGAACGCGCAGGGCATCCGCGCGCTTGGCTATCATGCCGGCATGGATCGGTCGCTGCGCGATGCCAATCAGGATGCGTTCCTGAAGGAAGACGAGCTTTGCCTCGTCGCCACAGTCGCCTTCGGTATGGGAATCGATAAGCCGAATGTTCGTTATGTCGCCCATCTCGACCTGCCGGGCTCGATCGAGGCCTATTACCAGGAAACCGGCCGTGCTGGGCGCGACGGCCTGCCGTCGGAGGTCTGGATGGCCTATGGCATGGCCGACGCCATCCAGCGCCGCCGCATGATCGACGAAGGTAACGCGGCCGATGAGATCAAACGCATCGAACGCGGCAAGCTCAACGCGCTGCTCGCCATCTGTGAAACGGCTTCCTGCCGCCGCCAGGCGATCCTTGGGCATTTCGGCGAAGCGCATGCCGGCAATTGCGGCAACTGCGATACCTGCCTGAAGCCTGTCGAAACCTGGGATGGGACGGAAGCGGCAATCAAGGCGCTTGCCGCCGTCTATCGTACCGGCGAGCGTTTTGGCACCGGCCATGTGATCGATGTGCTCCTCGGCAATGCCAATGAAAAGACCGAGCGCTTCGGCCATGTCGGCATGCCGGTCTTCGGCGCAGGCAAGGATATCCCGGCCCGAACCTGGCAATCCGTCTTCCGCCAGCTCCTTGCCATGGGTCTGATCCGCATCGATCATGAAGCCTATGGCGCGATGAAGCTGGAGCCGGATGCTCGCGCCGTCTTCAAGCATGAACGCCAGGTCTTCTTCCGCAAGGACCGCCCGGCCTCGGAACGACGCATGAAGAAACCCGAACGTAGAGAGCGCAGCTCCGGCCTTTCCGGCCCCGACGGCATTCTCTTCGAAGCCCTTCGGGCCGAGCGCACCTTAATTGCCAGATCCCTTGGCGTTCCGCCATATGTGGTCTTCCCCGACACGACTCTGATCGCCTTCGCCACCGAACGGCCAAAAAACCGGAAGGAGCTGCTGAACATCTCAGGGGTAGGGCAATCGAAGCTCGAGCGCTATGGCGATGCTTTTCTAAATGTCATTCTGGCAAACAACGACTAGACCGCAATAGGGTGGTCGCGGCGGCCTTTCCAGTGACTGAACTCAGTCAATTTGTTACCGCAATGCCGAGCGAGGTCGATCGGCGAAATCGAGGACGGGTTTTACGTGCCAGCTGTCCGGAAGGGAGCTTCCAACCGGATCGGTTCAGTGCTGAACAAGACAAGCCGATGGCAATATGCTAACTCGGCGACAGTTGGAAGTATCGGAAGAAAGACCGTCAATGACCTCGCAATTCATCTCCCATCTGCGCGGCGAACTCTCCGCGATCAAGGATGCCGGCCTTTACAAGTCCGAGCGCGTCATCACCTCGAAGCAAGCCGGCGAAATCTCCATCGCTTCCGGCGAGCGCGTGCTGAACTTCTGCGCCAACAACTATCTGGGCCTTGCCGATAACGACGAGCTGGCCGAGGCGGGCAAACGAGCGCTTGAGCGTTATGGATACGGCATGGCCTCCGTCCGCTTCATCTGCGGTACGCAGGAGGAGCACAAGCAGCTCGAATCCCGCATTTCGTCGTTCCTCGCCATGGAGGACACGATCCTTTATTCCTCCTGTTTCGATGCCAATGGCGGCTTGTTCGAGACGCTGCTTGGAGAGGAGGATGCAATCATCTCCGATGCGCTTAACCATGCCTCGATCATCGACGGCGTGCGGCTCTCCAAAGCCAAGCGTTTCCGCTATGCCAACAACGACATGAAGGCGCTGGAAGAGGAGTTGAAGAAGGCCGAAGGCAGCCGTTTCAAGATGATCGCGACCGACGGTGTGTTCTCGATGGACGGCATCATCGCCAACCTGCAAGGTGTCTGCGATCTCGCGGAGCGATACGGCGCCATGGTCATGGTCGACGACAGCCATGCCGTCGGCTTCGTCGGCAGGCATGGCCGCGGTTCACCGGAACATTGCGGCGTCGAGGGCCGTGTCGATATCATCACCGGCACGCTTGGAAAGGCACTCGGCGGCGCTTCGGGAGGTTATACTTCGGCAAAGGCCGAGATCATCGACTGGCTGCGGCAGCGCTCGCGGCCCTATCTCTTTTCCAATACGCTTGCACCGGTCATTGCCGCCGCCTCGCTCAAGGTCTTTGACCTGATCGAGAACGGCAACGCACTGCGCGAAAAACTCTCAGCAAACGCTTCGCACTTCCGCGCCGAGATGACCAAGCTCGGCTTCACGCTGGCGGGCGAGGGGCATCCGATCATTCCGGTGATGCTCGGCGATGCCAAGCTCGCACAGGACATGGCGGCGTTGATGCTGAAGAAGGGCATTTACGTCATCGGCTTTTCCTTCCCGGTCGTGCCCAAGGGAAAGGCGCGCATCCGCACGCAGATGTCGGCAGCGCATTCCAGGGCCGATGTCGAGCGGGTGGTTGCGGCTTTCGCGGAATCGGGCAGGGAACTCGGCGTCATTTGACGCTGCCATGTCAGAAGGACAGATGAGGGGGACCGAAGCGTCAGCGACGTTCTCAACGAAATGAAGAGCAATTAACCCTGTGCCGCGCTCCCCGAGGGGAGAAGGGAAGCAGCCAAGCTGGGCACCATCGAACGGGAATCCTCGAATGTCGAATATGATGAAGGCGCTGGTCAAGTCGAAACCGGAAGTCGGGCTCTGGATGGAAAGCGTCCCGGTTCCCGAGGTCGGGCCGAATGACGTTCTTATCCGTGTCAAGAAGTCAGCGATCTGCGGTACGGATGTCCATATCTGGAACTGGGACCAGTGGGCGCAGAAGACCATTCCGGTGCCGATGGTCGTCGGTCATGAGTTCTGCGGCGAGATCGCCGAGATCGGTTCTGCCGTCACCAGATACCATGTCGGCGAGCGGGTCTCCGGTGAGGGCCATATCGTCTGCGGCAAGTGTCGCAACTGCCGCGCCGGCAGGGGGCACCTCTGCCGCAATACGCTTGGCGTCGGCGTCAACCGTCCCGGCTCCTTCGGTGAGTTCGTCTGCATTCCGGAAGCCAATGTCGTGCCGATCCCGGACGACATTCCGGACGAGATCGCCGCGATCTTCGATCCCTTCGGTAATGCGGTTCATACAGCGCTTTCCTTCGATCTCGTCGGAGAGGACGTGCTCGTCACCGGTGCAGGCCCGATTGGCATCATGGGCGCGCTCGTCGCCAAACGTTCCGGCGCCCGCAAAGTCGTCATTACCGACATCAACCCCCACCGGCTGGATCTGGCGCGCAGACTCGGCATCGACTACGTCGTCGATGCGTCGAAGGAGAATCTCGCCGATGTCATGAAGGCGATCGGCATGACGGAGGGTTTTGATGTCGGCCTGGAGATGTCGGGTGCAGCACCCGCATTTCGCGACATGATCGACAAGATGAACAATGGCGGCAAGATCGCAATCCTCGGCATCGCGCCGGCTGGTTTCGAGATCGACTGGAACAAGGTCATCTTCAAGATGCTCAACCTCAAGGGCATCTACGGTCGCGAGATGTTCGAGACCTGGTACAAGATGATCGCCTTCGTGCAAGGCGGGCTCGACCTGTCGCCGGTCATCACGCACCGCATCAAGATCGACGAATTCCAGGAGGGCTTCGAGGCGATGCGCTCGGGCAATTCCGGCAAGGTCGTGATGGATTGGAACTAAGGGAAAGCGATGATCTACCAATGAAGCTGCGACTGCGGCAAGGTCGCATTCGAGGTGGACGGAGACTTGGAAGACGGCGATCGACTGCAATTGCTCGCCCTGCTGTGGGCGAGGCGGCCTGCTTGCTTTCGTATCGCGCGACAAGCGAAAGCTGCACACGCCGGAAGAAAGGCCGTCGCCCATGCTTCGAGATAGCTATGGGCGCGGGTATTCTGCAACGGCAGCTGAAAACCAGGAAGATCTCTCGTTGCCAAGCCAGAATTCTTGCTCCCCTTGTCTTCTTGCGGTGACATCCTATCTAAGCGAAGCAATCGCTTGAGCGGTTCCTAGCCTGTGGATAAGGCTTTTTCCGTGTTTTCGACGGCTTTTTTTGTGGAAAAGCTTGACGGGAGCGAAAATTGTGGGAATCACCGTTCGACTTGAAAAGCGGTGAACTGGGTCGAGGCGGATCGCACATAACCATGGCCGGAAATTTCGAAGCACTAAAGCTCTGTCGTCCGGCATCAGCGATCGTGGTTAATTGGGCTTTAAAGGTCATCTCGTTAGGTGAGTAAGGTGATTCGAGGCTTGGGTTTGCGCACTCAGGCTTCGGGGTCCGTTCACCGCAGCGAGTTTGAATAGCGTCAGGAAGGCGACGATATAAATGGTAACCAAGGTCAAAGAGAACGAAGAAGCGGAAGTCGAACGCGACGGCGCATCCGACGGCCCTCTTCTCGATCTTTCCGATGACGCGGTCAAGAAAATGATCAAGGCCGCGAAGAAACGCGGCTACGTGACGATGGACGAACTGAATGCCGTTCTTCCGTCCGAGGAAGTGACGTCCGAGCAGATCGAAGACACCATGGCGATGTTGTCCGATATGGGCATCAATGTCATCGAAGACGAAGAGGCCGAAGAGGCAGGCCAAAGCGGCGGTGACGACGACGACGCGGGCGGTGATGACGAGAGCGAAGGCGGCGAACTCGCACCTTCCGGCGGCACCGCGCTCGCAACCGCAAAGAAGAAAGAGCCGACCGATCGTACCGACGATCCGGTGCGCATGTACCTTCGCGAGATGGGTTCCGTCGAGCTCCTGTCGCGCGAAGGCGAAATTGCCATCGCCAAGCGCATCGAGGCCGGACGGGAAACCATGATCGCCGGGCTCTGTGAAAGCCCGCTCACCTTCCAGGCACTCATCATCTGGCGCGACGAACTGAACGAGGGCACGACCCTGCTTCGCGAGATCATCGATCTCGAAACGACATATTCCGGTCCTGAAGCCAAGGCCGCCCCGCAGTTCCAGAGCCCTGAAAAGATCGAGGCAGACCGCAAGGCTGCCGAAGAGAAGGAAAAGACCCGCCGCATGCGTTCCGGCGACGACGACATCACCGATGTCGGCGGTGAAGGCATGCCGGTAGAGGAAGAGGAAGAGGACGAAGACGAATCCAACCTCTCGCTCGCAGCCATGGAAGCAGAGCTGCGGCCGCAGGTCATGGAAACGCTCGACCTTATCGCCGAAACCTACAAGAAGCTGCGCAAGCTGCAGGACCAGCAGGTCGAGCAGCGCCTTGCCGCGACCGGCACGCTGTCTTCTGCCCAAGAGCGCCGCTACAAGGAACTCAAGGACGAACTGATCAAGGCCGTCAAGTCGCTATCGCTCAACCAGAACCGCATCGAGGCTCTGGTCGAGCAGCTTTACGACATCAACAAGCGCCTCGTTCAAAACGAAGGCCGCCTGCTGCGTCTGGCTGAATCCTACGGCGTCAAGCGAGACTCGTTCCTGGAGCAGTATCAAGGTGCCGAGCTCGATCCGAACTGGATGAAGTCGATCGGCAATCTGGCTGCGCGCGGCTGGAAGGAATTCGCCAAGGGCGAGAACACGACGATCCGCGACATCCGCCAGGAGATCCAGAACCTCGCCACGGAAACCGGCATCTCGATTTCGGAATTCCGCCGCATCGTGCACATGGTGCAGAAGGGCGAGCGCGAAGCGCGCATCGCCAAGAAGGAAATGGTCGAAGCGAATCTTCGCCTCGTCATCTCCATCGCCAAGAAGTACACCAACCGCGGCCTGCAGTTCCTCGACCTCATTCAGGAAGGCAATATCGGCCTGATGAAGGCGGTCGACAAGTTCGAATACCGCCGCGGCTACAAGTTCTCGACCTATGCGACTTGGTGGATCCGCCAGGCGATCACCCGCTCGATCGCCGATCAGGCGCGCACGATCCGCATTCCGGTGCACATGATCGAGACGATCAACAAGATCGTCCGCACGTCCCGCCAGATGCTGCATGAAATCGGCCGCGAGCCGACACCGGAGGAACTGGCCGAAAAGCTCGCCATGCCGCTCGAAAAGGTCCGCAAGGTCCTGAAGATCGCCAAGGAGCCGATCTCGCTTGAAACCCCCGTGGGCGACGAGGAAGATTCACACCTCGGCGATTTCATCGAAGACAAGAACGCGCTTCTGCCGATCGACGCCGCCATCCAGGCGAACCTGCGCGAGACAACGACGCGTGTTCTCGCCTCGCTCACGCCGCGCGAGGAACGCGTGCTGCGCATGCGCTTCGGCATTGGCATGAACACAGACCATACGCTCGAGGAAGTCGGCCAGCAGTTTTCGGTCACCCGCGAGCGTATCCGCCAGATCGAGGCGAAGGCGTTACGCAAGCTCAAGCATCCGAGCCGCTCCAGAAAACTCCGCAGCTTCCTGGACAGCTAAGAGCGCTGCGGGCTGCGATGACAGCCTTGCAATTGACTCCTCGATGATCGAAGAGCCGGGGCCTGTCCCGGCTCTTTCTTTTTGGGTTGCCAGACATTCCGTCGCTTTCGGCTCGCCCTAATGGTATAGTGCAAATGTTACGGGGGAAGGGACCGGCCGCAGCGGATGAGCGAAGGTCGCCACATACCTGCGTGGACCAAAACCCTCCGTGGGGAGGTGTGCAATGACCACTTACGTCATGCTTATCAACTGGACGGATCAAGGCGTTCGCAGTGCACGCGACTCGGCAAAAAGGCTGGACGCGGCAAAGAAGGCGCTCGGAGAGATGGGCGGCTCCTTCAAGGACTTCTTTCTGACGATGGGTGAATACGACATGGTCTCCATATGTGAGGCGCCGGACGACGCGGTGATGGCGCGCTTCACGCTGCAGCTTGCGACGGCCGGCAACGTTCGTACGAAAACGCTGAAGGCGTTTCCGGAGGCTGCCTATCGCGAAATCATAGGCTCGCTCGGCTAGCGGCGAGCAGCCTGCGAATCGCAGCCTCGTAAAGGTGAAAGGATGTGGACGATCGCCCGCGCGGCCTTCGCTTGGTCGCGCGGCAAGGAACTTTTTTGTTTTGCGGCTTGATGCTGCCTTCTTAAAAGGCCACATCCCTACCTTGTCGGAGAACAAAATTCGCGGGCATGCAGAAGATCGTCGCAAAGCGCTGGGGGGAAATCAGTTGGGGTGTCGCAGCCTCGATCGCGCTGCATATTGCCGTCGTTGCGTTTTTCCTGGTGAAGCTGCCTGAAAAAACGCCGCAGCCGCCAGAAGAGGAGACGGTCAACGTCGATCTCGTGCCTCCGCCGGAAGAGGAAAGGAAGCCGGAGGAGAAGAAGGCCGAGGAAAGGAAAGCGGAAGCGCAAAAGCCGCCGGAAAAACCTCCCGAACTGCCGAAGATCGAGGAGAAGGCCGAGCAGAAACCGCCGGCGCCTCCGCCGCCGGAAGCCAAGCCGCAAGAGAAGCCGTCCGAACCGCCGAAATCCGAAGCCGGGAACGATCCCTCCGGCAAGGAAGGGAAGGGACAGATACCCGTCCTGAGGACCGTCTTCGAATTCGGCGACAAGGATAGCGGCCCGCGCAAATCAAAAACGGGCAATGCTTCGGCCGAGGCTGGCAAGCCACCGGTGACGCCGCCGGACAAGCTGATACCGGATGAGCCCAAGCCTGCCGCATCGGCCGCGGCAAAGCCTCCCGTCACCGACCAGCCGCCGGCAAACCCAGTGCCGGACGATGTCAATGTGCCTGAAGTGGATGTGGCCAATATCGACCCGCAAAACGACGGGCCTGCAGCTGGCGCGGGAGACAAGGCGACAATCGGTTTCGAACAGGCCAAGCCTGCGGACCGAGGCAAGATCGACCATACGGAAACGACAAAGGCTGAAAAGCCTACCGAGCTGAAGGAAGCAAAGACGCTGTTTTCGCAGAATGAAACTAATGATCCGATCGCCCGGACCGCCATGGGCAACCTGCCGCGCGGAAGGAGGGCCGCGCAGCTTTGCAGCACCGAGCTTCGTGAGCAACTGGTTCACGGAGCGCCGGCCTACAATCCTGTAATGGTTCCCACTTACGCGCTGCCGCGCGGTACGGTGCTCGATGTCCGGCGCGGTGCCTTTCGTACGCGCGAGGGCTGGTACGACGTTCAATTCCGCTGCGAGGTGGACGAGGGCGTAACCAAGATCGTCTCGTTTGCCATCGATGTCGGTGATCCGATCCCGCCCAGCCTGTGGCGGAGCCGCAATCTTCCGGAGTTCTGACACGGGCTCGCACCAGCCCTGCGCAAGCAGGCTTCCATAGTCTGCTTTCATCGCTGAATGTTCCGGTGAATGAAAGGACGATGATGTCGAATGAAATCGAGCGCTTCTTCGAAATGCAGGACGAGGCCGCAAGTCTGGCGTTCCTCGAAAACAAGGGTGATGAGCTGACCGATATTCTGGTCGCAGCGCTCGAAGACGCCCTGAAAATTCTCTCCGGCGAAATCCGGCCTGAAACACTTCATTAATCGCTGCAAAGACGTTGCGTCCTTCGCCTGCCGCTGGCACAGTCCGGCCGGAAGGAGACGCTGCGTGGCCAAAAGTCAGTTCACGATGCGCCGTTCGGCGATGGCCGGGGTGGAGGCCGTGGAAGCGGAAACGCGCCACAGTTTCGCACGCCATACGCATGAACAGTTCGGCATCGGCCTGATTGTCTCCGGTGCGCAGAAGTCGCTGAGTGGCTGCGGCATGGTCGAGGCGGAAGCGGGCGATCTTATCACCGTCAATCCGAACGAGGTTCATGACGGCGCACCGATCGGGAAGGGGCGGTCGTGGCGCATGCTCTATTTCGATCCGGCGATCATCGGCGATCTCGCACAGGAGGCCGACGAAGAAAGTGTGATTCGCGCGGAAATTCCGCGCCCGGTCATCCGAAACAGCGTCCTTGCAAGCCGCTTCGCAAGCCTCTTTGCCGCAATCACCAGCAGCTCCACACAGGATGATCTTGCATGCGAAGAACTGCTCCTCGTCGTCGTCGCAGATGTGATGCGCGAACAGCCGATGCCGGAAGTGGCGCGCATGGCGCCTTGCACCATCCGCAAGGCGAAAAGCCTGATCGACGGTGATCCCCTCGCCAATGTCTCGCTTGCCGACCTTGCGCGGGAAAGCGGGCTTAGCCGGTTTCAGGTGCTGCGCGGTTTTGCCAGAGCAACCGGCATGACGCCGCATGCCTATCTCGTCCAGGTGCGGATACATATGGCTCGCCGCCTGATCGCTTCGGGCACGCCACTTGCCGAAGCTGCCTTCGCCAGCGGCTTTGCCGACCAGAGCCACATGACACGCGTCTTCACTGCAAAATATGGCCTCACGCCGCGGGTCTATGCCACCGCGTTTGCCTGACGACCTGCAATTTCGTTCAAGAAGCCTCTTCGTCTTTGCGGTTTTGTCCGTCCTTCGAAACGGAGGATCCCATGACAAAAGCGCTCCAGGGCTACATCTATCTGACGCTGGCGATGATCACGGTCGGCAGCACGGTTATTGCCAGCAAGATCATCGCATCAGGCCTTCCGCCGTTTACGGCAACGGCCCTGCGTTTTGCTGCGGCCTTTCCCTTCTTCTTGCTTCTGATGCGACTTACCCGATCGCGGCTGCCGAAACTGTCGCGCCACGATTGGTTCATCCTGGTGACGCAGGCAGGGGCGGGCAGCGTCGGCTATACGACATTGTTGATCTCCGGCCTGCAGCTGACGTCGGCGACGAATGCCGGCGTCATCATCGGCACGCTGCCAGTCGTCTCGGCGGTGATCTCGATCCTCATTCTCGGCGAAAGGCCGCACCGCTTCCTGCTGATTGCCATCGCGCTCGCTGCTTTCGGCGTCTTCTGGGTCGCTGTGTCGCCGGGCGCGCCCGCAGGCGGCTCACTGGCCGGCAATGCGCTGATCCTCGGCGCCGTCATCTGCGAGGGGCTGTTCATTCTTCTCAACAAGCGCATGCAAAGCGAGATCCTGCCGCTCACGCAGTCGGCGCTGATGACCGGTATCGGTTTCCTCGTTGCCGGCATTCCGGCTCTCTTCGAAAGCCATGCCGCAAGCGGCTTTACCGCAGTGGTGCTCTCGGCCGTCGTCTATTATGCGCTGGTGCCGACCGTCGGTGGCTTCATCTTGTGGTACGCGGGCTTAGAGCGCGTCAGCGGCAGCGAGGCTTCGCTGTTTACGGCAGTCGCTCCGGTCTCCGCCATCTTTTTTGCCTTCGTGCTGCTCGGCGAGCCTGTCGGCTTTCATGAGGTTTTCGGCGCCGCCTGTGTGCTCGCCGCCATTTTGGGGCTCGGCGTCTGTGCGCTAGCCCGGTGCGGTGCGCGTGACCGTCACCCCTTGGGAAGCGCCGGGTACGACCCTATGTAGGGACCGTGCAATCTTTCGAAGGCGAACGCTCATGTCAGACAAGCCGATCAAGATTCCCGGACCTGATCATCCGATCACCGTAGACCACAATCCAGCACGTGTCGTCGTCAAGCTCGACGGCAAGGTCGTCGCTGATACGCGCGATGCACTGACATTGCGCGAGGCTTCCTACCCGCCGGTGCAGTATATTCCGCGCAAGGATGTCGACATGTCGCTGCTTCAACGCACCGACCACTCGACTTATTGCCCTTACAAGGGCGAGGCTTCCTATTACAGCATCACCCCTGGCGGCGAGCGCTCGAAGAACGCCATCTGGACCTATGAAAATCCGCATGCGGCGATGCGTGAAATAAAGGACCGTATGGCGTTCTATCCGGACCGCGTGGATTCGATCGAAGAACTGCAGGCGCCTGAGGCAGGCGAGTTTTAGAGTGCCGTCCCGACAAGACAGCGCACAAGACCTTCGAGCGACACGCGGCCTGCGGGAAGGCCATCAGCGCCGGTGACGGTCGCGTGCATGACGTTGCTTTCGGTCATCATCCGCATACCTTCCTCCACGGTCGATTTGCCGGGGATGCGGATGACGGAGTCGCTTGCGGGATTGCTGAGCGGCTCCATCAGCGCTTCGATTGGGATGACGCGGCTGCGATTTACCTCCTTGACGAAGGCCGCGATATAGTCGTTTGCGGGATTGAGCACGATATCGGCGGCCGAGCCCTGCTGGATGAGCTCGCCATCGCGCAGAATGGCGACTTTGTCGCCAAGCCGCAATGCCTCGTCGAGATCGTGCGTGATGAAGACGATGGTCTTCTTCAGTTCCTTCTGCAGGTCGAGCAGCACGCTCTGCATGTCGACGCGGATCAGCGGGTCGAGGGCTGAAAAGGCCTCGTCCATCAAGAGGATCTCGGCATCGTTGGTCAGTGCACGGGCAAGGCCGACACGCTGCTGCATGCCGCCTGAAAGCTGGTTCGGATAAT
Source organism: Rhizobium azibense (assembly GCF_004342325.1). Classification (NCBI taxonomy): domain Bacteria; kingdom Pseudomonadati; phylum Pseudomonadota; class Alphaproteobacteria; order Hyphomicrobiales; family Rhizobiaceae; genus Rhizobium; species Rhizobium azibense. The sequence goes on from NZ_SMBJ01000005.1 coordinate 101,852, forward strand.
GCCCGGCAAATCCGTCGAGGCCGACGCGCTTGATCCAGACATTGGCACGCTCTTCGCGCTCGCCCTTCGGCAGGCCCTGTATTTCCAGCCCGTAGGCGGTGTTCTGCAGCACGTTGCGATGCGGCAGAAGGCCGAACTTCTGGAACACCATCGCCGTCCTGCGGCGGCGGAACTGGCGGAGCTCCTCTTCGCTCATCTTGCAGATGTCGGTATCGCCATAGAGGACTTCGCCCGCTGTAGGGTCGATCAGCCGATTGATATGGCGGATCAGCGTCGACTTGCCGGAACCCGAAAGCCCCATAATGACGGTGATGCTGCCGCCGGGAATGGAGATGTTGATATCCTTCAGCCCAAGGACATGCCCGTGCTCCTTGTTAAGCTCGGTTTTCGACATGCCTTGGGTGACAGCTTCGATGAAATCGCCGCCACGCGGGCCGAAAATCTTGTAGAGATTGCGTATTTCAATCGACTGACTAGCCATGCACGATTTCCCGGTGCTTCTGCAGCCTGAGACCATAGGCCTGGCTGATGCGGTCAAAGATGATGGCGATGCCGACGATGGCGAGACCGTTGAAGACGCCGAGGGTGAAGTACTGGTTGGCAATGGCCTTGAGGACCGGCTGGCCGAGGCCCTGGACGCCAATCATCGAAGCGATGACGACCATGGCGAGTGCCATCATGATCGTCTGGTTGATGCCGGCCATGATGGTCGGCAATGCCAAGGGGAGCTGGACGTTGCGCAGCTTCTGCCAGCTCGATGAGCCGAAGGCGTCGGCCGCTTCGAGCACGTCCTTGTCGACCATGCGGATGCCGAGATTGGTGAGGCGTATCATCGGCGGTAAGGCATAGATGACGACGGCGATTACGCCGGGCACGCGGCCGATGCCGAGCAGCATGACGACGGGAATCAGATAGACGAAACTCGGCATGGTCTGCATGACGTCGAGCACCGGATTGACGGCATTCTGGAGCCGGTCGGAACGCGACATGCCGATGCCGATCGGTATGCCGATCGCGACCGAAAGCACCGTGCAGACGAAGATCATCGAAACGGTCTTCATCGTATCTTCCCACATGTCGAACCAGCCGATCAGCAGAAGCGTCGCGGCGCAGCCGATGACAATCTTCCAATTGCGGCTCCCAAGCCAGGCAATGCCGGCGACGGCCAAAATCACCAGCGGCCAGGGTGTGCCGGTGAGCAGCCTTTCAGCCCAGATCAGAAAGCTTTGCAGCGGGCTGAACAGCCCTTCGATGCTGTCGCCGTAAGCGCGGGTAAAAGCGCGGAAGCCTTCGTCCACGTTCTTCTTCAGAACGCGCAGCGTGTCGGCATCCATCGTCGGAAATTTCCAGAGCCAGTCCATGTTCGTTCCCCATGGCTAAAGCGGCGGCGGCCCTGGTCTTCTTGTGGCCGCCGCGCAAAAGGATCGGGCTGGCGGTGGCTGGATGTCAAGCACCGCCTGCTGCCTATCATGTGGGATCAGAGGGAAGCCTTGATCTTCTCGGCGGCTTCCGGAGAGACCCATTCCTTCCACAGGGCTTCGTTTTCCTTCAGGAAGTGCTTGGCGCCGTCTTCGCCGGTCGCCTGGTTGTCGGTCATCCAGGCGATCAGCTTGTTAACGGTGTCGTTCGTCCAGGCGCGCTTGCTGAGGTAATCCATGGCCGGGCCGGCGCGATCGGCAAAGCTTTTGCTCACGAGCGTCTGAACGTCGTCGGCCGGCCAGGCGTTCGGCTTGGGATCGGGGCAATCAGCAACCGAGGTACAGCGCTTCCATTCCTCCGCATCGTATTCCGTGCCATAGCCGAGTTTCACCATTTCATATTTCCCGAGCAGCGAGGTCGGGGCCCAGTAGTAGCCGACCCAGGGCTGCTTGCCTTCGTAGGCCTTGGCGATCGAACCGTCCAGGCCGGCTGCCGAACCGGTATCAACCAGCGTGAAGCCGGCCTTGTCGCCGCCATAGGCCTTGAAGAGCTGCGAGGTCACGACCGTTCCGCCCCAGCCTTGAGGGCCATTGAAGACGGCACCTTTGCTCTTGTCTTCGGGAGCAGGGAAGAGTTCGGGATGCTTGAAGAGATCAGGGATCGTCTTGATGTCCGGATGGGCTTCGGCGACGTATTTCGGGATCCACCAGCCCTGGATCGCGCCGTCCGAAAGGATTTTCGAGGCGGCGACGACCTTGCCGCTCTCCAGGCCGCGCTTCACGAGTTCCGGCTGGAGACTGACCCAGGCTTCCGGTGCGACATCCGGCTCACCCTTTTCAGCCATTGATGTGAGCGTGGGAACCGTGTCGCCGCTGACGATCTCGGCGGTGCATCCATAACCTTCCTCGAGAATGATCTTGTCGAGGTTTGCGGCAACTTCGGCGGATTGCCAGTTCATGCTCGCGATGGTGACGTTGCCACACTCCGCAGCCGAAGCTGGGCTGCCAAGGCCGACAAGGCCGGCGGCAAGGACGGTTGAAGCCAAAAGTGCATTCATTTTCTTGTTCCCTCTGGTCGCGGTGTGACGTGAACCCGGGCGCCTGCGGCACCGCGTCCGCAAGCAAGCCCATTGAGCATGCTTTCATGCGCTATGGGCCATTCCGTTTGCGTCAAAAAATGGCGCATTGACGCTTTCTTTCAATGGCTGACCAGGCCTTCTGTCGCGATCGGAACAATCGTTCCAATAGCCGCAAGTTTTGGCGGCAGATCCAACAGAAAGAAACGCGTCTTTTGCGTGGGTATTGCCAAAGCGGGGGACGCCGCGGGACTGGAAATCAGCCGATCGCGCATATTTTCTCAACCATACTGTCGGGTCTTGCCCCCGCCACCCGTCCTATGATCGTCAACAGGAGATAGGAGTACGACAATGCCTTACATCGACGGATTCGTCGTGGCTGTTCCGAAAGCCAATATCGAGGCTTACAAGAAGTTGGCGAATCTCGCCGGCTCGATCTGGAAGGAGCATGGTGCACTCAAATATGTCGAGTGCCTTGCCGACGACGTGCCCTATGGCGAACTCACCTCCTTTCCGCGTGCGGTGATGGCGAAGGAAGACGAAGTGGTTGGGTTTTCCTGGATCGTCTATGGATCGCGGAAGGAGCGCGACGATATAGTGGCCAAGGTCATGTCCGATCCACGCCTGCAAGGCGATGAATGGAAAACGGTATTTGATGGCAAGCGAATGATCTACGGCGGCTTCGAAACTGTCGTCGAACTTTGAAGAAGGAAGTCCTATGCCCCAGGCGATCATCTCCGTGTCTACCCAGGGGCAGGGGCTTTATGAATTCACCGACCAGGCTGAGGGCTTCGTCCGAGCTACTGGCGTGAGCGAAGGCTTGCTCACTGTCTTCGTGCGCCACACTTCCTGCTCGCTCTTGATCCAGGAAAATGCCGACCCGGATGTGCAGACCGATCTCAGTACCTTCTTCCGCCGGCTCGTGCCGCCGTCGTCTGACCCATCGATGCGCTGGATTGTCCACACGAGCGAAGGTCCAGATGACATGCCCGCCCATATCAAGGCGGCGCTGACACAGGTTTCGTTCGGCATTCCTGTTACGAGCGGCAAGATGGTGCTTGGCACCTGGCAGGGGCTTTATCTCTTCGAGCATCGCGACCGTCCTCATCGCCGCGAAATCGTGCTGCACATGAGCACCTGAACCGAACCTGAATAGGCAGTTCGAACACCATTCAGTTTAGCTCTCTATAGTCGGATCATCCCCGCAACGGGAGTTCGATCGTTCTTTGAAACTAGGGAAATTCGATGACCAATTTCATTGCCAAGGTCTCGTTAGCCGCATTGCTTGCCATTGCTTCCATCCCCGCCAGCGTCTCGACTGCCGCCGCATCGGGTCTTGAGCGCGGCGCTGTCATCGACGTCCAGTATCATCGTCGGCCAGCGGTCTATCGCGGTTGCTCGCCGATCATGGCTGTCCGCGCGGCCCGCTGGTCTGGCCTTCGCGACGTGCGCGTCGTCAACGTCACACCGCGCCGCGTCGTCGTTGCCGGCCGTGACCGCCGCGGCTGGGACCGCATGACCTTCGCGAACGTCCGCGGCTGCCCGCTGATCCGCCGCTAAAAAGTAGCACCCCGCCGGTCTTTGAGACGCGGCGGCACAAGAACCGCCTTTGCCAATTCTCCTCGGATCACGGCAAAGGCGGTTTCTTATTGTTGGTTTGCGGCCGCAATAATGAAAAAAGCCTCGCGACGGGCGAGGCTGAGTTCTAGGCCGCTTCGGGGAAAAGAAGAAGCGACGTTCATCTCATTAGTACCGCCGAGTACGGCTGCAAAGTGCACTTTTGTCAATTCCGGTACGCTTTTGTGTTCGGGAATGTTTTTTTAAACGATCCGGCGGCTGCGCCGCTGATCGACCCGAAATACCGGCGGATGCGCATGAGCGGAAGATCTCTATCAAGAGCTTGAAGATCGCCAGCGAGATCATGCAGCAGGCGGCCTTGATGCCTTCTTTGAAAAAATGCCGGAGGCTGCGTCGTCACCGACGATCGGCCTTTTTCGACTAGGGCTGAGCAAAATGCCAATCGGACTATTCTCAAGCCGTCACGTTCAGGACGGGCGCCGATGGCATGGCCGTCGTCGGTGCTGCGTCGTGCCGCGAGTTGCCTCGTGCAACATCAACGGTCCGGCGATCAAGCCTGCGAGAACGGAGTGGACGCCATCGGCGGGCGCCAACCTTGCCACGCGCCATCTTCTCGTGGGAACGCGCGCGGCCAAGACCAAGGTCACCGGTCGCCAGACAGGTCACGCGCGAATGAACAGCGCGCCGACGAGGCCGAAGATAACGATCGATTGCAGGATGAACATCGGCAGTTGATCGGACATGTATCCCTCCCATGGGCACGATTTTCATGCTTGTTCGGTAACAGTCATGCTGGCTGCTAAAGCCGGGATGCTGGAGGCGAATGCTGCCACGGCATCACTGAGAGCGCAAATCACCTTTCGAATATCGAACTCCTCCTTTTTTGCGGTCGGAAGAGCAAAAGATGGTATAATCGCTCGCGATGAGATGTGCGGCAGACACCGTCTTGCGAATGCCAGAAGTGAAATAGCATTCGAAAATAAGGCGGTGTTTCAATATTCGAGCATCGCATCATAACATCGCATGGAACCTTTTATGCACTCCGTAGTTTTAGAGTGTACAGGAGGACTACTATGACCAATGATTTTAATAGACCTGGCCCGGATGTTCGTTCGACACCGGGCAGCGACCGCCGGTCACCATGGGCAATGTGGATCGGTATCGCGGCTGTTGTTGTAATCATAGCCCTTGCAGCGATTTACTGGCCGCGCACCAGTGCACCGCCAGCCACACCGCCCGCCGGCGAGACAACAACGACTCAGCCGCCAGCTACAACGCCACCGGCAACGTCGACCGCACCGGCAACGCCACCGGCAACTGAGCCGGCCCCGGCAACTCCGGCACCGGCAACGCCGCCGGCTACGGAACCGGCACCGGCAACCCCACCGGCAACGCCTCCGGCGCAACAGTGAAGTAATAGGAAGCCCGCCTGTTTCTCAGATGGCGGGCTTTTCTCTTTCTGATTGTCTGCGACCCGCTTCGACAGTTGAGGGACGAGGTGCCTATGGCACGTTCCTTCGGGTGCGTCACAAAAATCACGTAAAATCAAAGCATTCTAGTCGACCGTTTTCGATAAAACTGGGAGCTCGTCCGAGTTCATCCGCGATAATTGTATCGACTACACAAAAAATACATATGTATCGTAGTCGCAGAGATGCTTGTCGTGGCAATACTGAATCTAGTTATTCGTAATTGCGTAAAAAATTAGTTTGCATAGTCGATTTTCATCGGTATAAAATATAATTAATAAAAAATATACATGGAAACGCCCTTCAATTCGGCCTGCAGTGTAAAAGTCGGGATTGGCGAAAATGAAGGACGAAACTCTATTACTTGATCCGCGTGATCATAAGATACTTTCAGTATCAAGGGCGCTTGGCTATGTGTTCGCCTTTATGCTGATTATCACGATCGCTGTGGCGATGATCCCCAATCAGTTTTTCATTGTCTCCACGCGCGCGGTCATCAATGCGCCTGTGCAGATGATCGCCTCGCCAATTTACGGCAGGGTGGACAGGATTTTTCTGCAGGTCGGACAGGTGGTCAAGCTTGGCGATGTCATGGCGACGGTCTCCAATCCCAACCAGGACCAGACGTCTTTGACCGGCTTGCGGCTCGAAAAGCTCGATCTTGCCGAAAAGCTGAACAATACGAGAAGCGTCGTTCAGGAACGTGCCGACCAGCTCCAGAAGGTCAAGAGCCAGATTGCGGACGTCAAGAACGGCGTGATCAGCGAGCTTTCGGCAATCATCGAGAATGCTCGTTACAACGTGCAGACCTACGAGGCTCGGCTCAATGAACAGAACGCCCTGCTGCAGAGGCAGCTGGTGCTTCTGAAGAAGAAACTTGTTTCCGAGGCCAGCATCGAACCGCAGCGCCAGAAGCGTAACGCAGCGCAGTTCGAACTCGACTCCGCGCGCGGCGAACTGCGTCGCAACGAGATCGTCCTGTCGCTCGTCGAACGCGACATCTACACTGGCGGTACCGTCGCAGCCAATCTGCTGACGCTTGAAATGCAGCGCACCAAGCTTGCCGGCGAGATCGCCGAAGACAGAATCGAGATCAACCAGATGACGGAGCGCAAGCGGCAGGTCGAAAACCTGATTGCGCGGGAGGAAGGGCGGCTTGGCAAGACCGGGGCCGCCGAGGTCGTCGCCGAGCGCCATGGCCAGATCGTCAGCGTCGACGCATCCTTCGGCGATTTCGTGATGCAGGGTCAGCCGGTGGCAAAATCGCTGGACTGTAACGAGGCCTTTGCTGCGGCCGTCTATCGCAGCCGCGATGTGACGTCGCTCGAGATCGGCATGCCGGCCATGGTCAATTTCCGCAGCCTCGGCGTCAAGCGCGACGCCCATATCTACAAGATCGTGCGCTACTTCAACTCAGGTCCGGAAAATCGCTATTACGCGAAGTTTCCGCAAGCCGAGGGCCACGAGGTCTATGTGCTCGTCAAGATCGATGAACCGTCCGGCGAGGACGGCGCTCCGGCGCACCAAGGCAACGACAAATTCTTTGGATGCCATGTCGGCGAGGATGTGATCGTCTCCTTGGGCGAAACGATTGTTTCCCGGATCGCCCGCTATTCGAAGCTGGCAATGGACCGGTTGGCCTCTCCCGGGACGATGCTTTCGGCGTCCGCGCTTTTTGACAAGGCGACGTCGCCGCGCTCAGCCGCTGCCGAACCCGCCATTCCGTAACGCCGGTTTCGCCGCTGCATTGATGAGGTTCCACAATGAAGCATTTGAGATCGACCATCAACATAGGACGCTTGCTGCTGCTCGCCGCGGCAGTGATCGTGCTGCAGACATATCCGGCGCGTGCCGATGGCGAACATCAGAAACTTGCCTGCACGCTTTGCGACGGGCTGGCTTCCCACATGGGCGGCGATCCTGCGCAGCCCTTCGTCCTGCGCAGTTTCGAACCGGCAAACGGCGGGTCGGCTCTCCATCCGGCTCTGGAAAACACCGGCTTTACCTATGACAACGCTCTTGCGCTCATGGCGTTTTACGGCTGCAAGCGAAAGGCCGAAGCGCGCCGCATTGCCGATGCTCTCGTGCTCGCCGTCGAGACGGACCGTCATTATCATGATGGACGACTGAGGAATGCCTACCGGTCCGGTCCAGTCGTTCCCGGCAAGGAGGGAATGCTGCTGCCCGGTTATTGGAGTGCAGCCAGCAATTCCTGGATAGAGGACGGTTATCAGGTCGGCAGTGCGACGGGCAGCACTGCATGGGGCGCACTGGCGCTGCTCACGGCCTACGAGGAGACAGAGCAGCCTGCCTACCTCGACACTGCGCGCAAGATCATGGATTGGATCCACCGCAGCACGGCAGATCCGCAAAACCCTGGCTATTTCGGCGGATTTTTCGGCCATGAGCCGACACCTGAGCGCATGACCTGGAAATCGACGGAACATAATCTCGACGTCTATGCCGCCGACAGCTGGCTTGCGCGTCTGGACGCCGGTGGCGACTGGACCTATCGCGGCGACACTGCGCTCAAGTTCCTGCATGCCATGTGGAACGACGGCGAGGGGCGCTTCTATATCGGCAGCGCGCCCGACGGCAACGCGCCGAACGTCGAGATGTCAGGGCTCGATGCCGAACTGTGGCCGCTGATTGCTGTGCCGGATTTCAAGACAAAGGCAAGGCAAGTCATGGAATGGACCGAGCTGAACCATGGCGTCGATGGCGGCTTCGACTTTAACAGCGACCGGGACGGCATCTGGCTCGAAGGCACAGCGCAGGCGGCACTCGTCCTGCGGCTTGTCGGACAGCCAGAAAAGGCCGAGCCATTGTTCAAGACCATCGCTGCCCAGGTCACGCCCGGCGGGCTCGTCTATGCAACGGTCAACGAGCAGCTTTCGACAGGCCTTCAGGTCGGTCCGAACTCCTTGCCCGGCGATTTCAAATATTACCGTCTACCGCATATCGGGGCGACCGGCTGGGCCGTGCTTGCCGCGCTTGACCTCAACCCTTTCCTCGGCCGCGCGGGCCAGTCGCTGACCAGCAAGGATAGTCCATGTCCCCCGAAGTAGTCACTCTCTCGGACGCCATTCTCTTCTCGCTGCTGGCGCTTGCGCTCATCATGGGCTGCGCTTGGCTGCTCGACAGCCGCCGGGGCAAGGATCGCGTTATATTCGGTATGATCCTCATCGTCATGTTGTTGAACTATCTCTATTTCCGCATCACCAAGACGCTGCCGGATTTCGAATGGAGCGCCTATGCGGTGTGGCCGCGCGCCTATCTCTCTTTCGAAATCGTCGTCATCTTCTATACGGCTCTTTCGATCGTCTTTTTCTTCCGTCGGACCGACCACGGTGCGGCTGCAGACGCGAGCGAACTCACTATCGCCGGCGCCGCATCGCCGCCGGCCGTCGATGTCTTCATCTGCACCTATAATGAAGATCTATCCATTCTGGAACGCACCATCCTTGCCGCCAAGGCGATCGACTATCAGAGTTTCACTGTCTGGGTGCTCGATGACGGACGTCGCGACTGGCTGGAGGATTACTGCACCGAAGTTGGCGTGCGATATCTGCGCCGCAACGACAATGTGGGCGCCAAGGGTGGCAATCTCAACAATGCCATCCAGCAGTCGGCGAAAGAGACCAACGCGCCCTTCATCCTCATTCTCGACGCCGATTTTGCGCCGCAACGCCCCATTCTAAAGCGCACAGTCGGCCAGTTCGCCGATCCACAAATCGGGGTCATCCAGACGCCGCAGTTCTACTACAATGCCGACCCCGTCCAGCATAACCTCCTGGCATCAAAGGCATGGGTGGACGACCAGCGCATCTTTTTCGACGTCATGCAGCCTTCCAAGGACGGATGGGGGGCCGCCTTTTGCGTGGGCACGTCCTGCATCGTTCGGCGCGACGCGCTCGGCCTGATCGGCGGCATGCCGCAGGAAACGGTCACGGAGGATATTCACCTGACCTACCGGCTGCTGCAAAAGGGCCTGAAAACCCGCTGGCTGAACGAACGCCTGAGCGTCGGGCTCTCTGCCGAAAGTCTCTCAGGCTACATTACCCAGCGCTGCCGCTGGTGCCTCGGAACCATTCAGGTCGCGCTGCTCCGTGATGGCCCGTTTCTTGGCCGTGGATACACGTTCTTGCAACGGCTGCATTATTTCCACGGACTGCTCTTCTGGTTTTGCCGCCCGTTCATCCTGCTTTTGATGGCAGCGCCCATCCTCTACTACTTCCTCGGCCTGCCGGCGATCCAGATGGAGCCGGAAGCCTTCTTCCTCTACGCGCTTCCGATGGTCGGCGGCATGTGGGCATTTCATGCGTGGGTTTCCGGGCGGCGCAGCATGCCGCTCTTTACCGAAGTGTCGCAAATGGTGTCGGCGGTCCCCATCACGATCGCCCTGATTCACGCCCTCATTCATCCGTTCGGGCGGCCGTTCAAGGTCACGGCCAAAGGCGAGGACCGGGCGCGCGTCGATGTCCTTTACCCGATCGCCGGGACGTTCCTCCTGGTCATCATCCTTACATTCATGGGTATGCTCAACGGTCCCCTGATGGGCACCTACAACGATCTCGACGGCTTCAGTGTAGCCTGGGGCATGGTCGTCATGGTCTATGCCTTCGTTTCCCTGCTCGTCTGCATAGAGCTTCCGCGAGAGCCGCTTGACAGCATCCGGTTTCCCCTCGCACGGCAGGCAAATCTTGTACGCGACGGCAATCTTGTGCCCTGTACGATTAACACAATTTCAATCAGCAAGGCCGAGATCACGCTGCATGACAATCGGACGGCCAGGCAGATTAGTGCAGGCGACATTCTAATCTTTTCACCCTTCGCCGACTTCGACGTCGCGGCCAGGGTCAGCGACGTCGATATTGCGCGCCTTGCCCTGTCCATGGCGATCGTTGCGGTCCGGGACCGCCGCTACGACTGGAAGATCCGGCAGACCGCCGAGGATGTCCGCCGGAAGATGATCCAGCGCCTGTTCAGCGAGATGCCGCAGGCCATGCCCGCCCGCGCCTATCCGCTTGCCGCCCTCCGCGGCCTCTGGCGCCGGACGTTCAATCCCCCCTCGAAGCTTTTCGGTAGCATCGAAAAGCACGAAGTCAGCGTCAGATCGCGGCAGGCGCCGCGACGGTGGCAGAGGCGGCGTGACCTTGCACCAAGCATGCCGCTTTTGCAGGTTCGAGCGGCGAGTGCTGGGCCGCCGCTGGCGGAATGAACAGAACGGCTTTAGGCGCTTGGTCCTAATGCACACCGTCACATCAGTTAATGGCATTCTTCGACTGATTCCAAGATGGTGCAGCACTAAACCAAACTGCCCAATCCAAGCGGATCATCGACGCCGGTATCGAGCGCCGCAAGAGCCTTGTGGTCCGGCAAAGAAGTTCACTTTTACAGAATTTGAGTTTCCCGTGAGATAAACGATGGCGATGGAAAATCAACGTCATACGAAAGAAATGGTGGGCCCGGAGGGACTCGAACCCCCAACCAAGCGGTTATGAGCCGCCGGCTCTAACCATTGAGCTACAGGCCCTCACGTGGCTTTGCCGCGCGGGCAGCGGGGCAATGGCCCCCCGGTGCGGTTTCGCTCTAGCGCAATTCGGATGCAGCGACAAGACGCCGCCGCAATAGCTTCACAATCAATCTGCAAAGAGTGAGGCGGGATGGCGACAACCAAGGAGTGAAAAAATGGCGCTATGGACTATCAGAAACTTGGCCTTCGGCGTGCTGATCGGCGTACCTGCCGCGCTGGCGGGGCTGTCGGCTTCGGCTGCCGACGAAACAAAGCCGCGCGAGGCGGTGATCACGGTCTCGGGCGAAGGGGAGTCGGCGCTGGCACCGGACATGGCTGTGCTCAACCTTGCCGTCGTCAAGCAGGCGAAGACGGCGCGCGAGGCGCTTGACGAGAACAACAAGGCGATGGCCGGCGTGCTGGCAGCGCTGAAGAAGGGCGGGATTGCCGACAAGGACCTGCAGACCACGGGCTTTTCGGTGCAGCCGCAGTATAATTATCCGCAGAACAACGACGGCCAGCCGAAGCCGCCGGAGCTGATCGGCTATCAGGTTTCCAACGGGCTGACGGTGCGCGTGCGCGATCTTGGCGAGCTGGGTGAAATCATCGACCAGGCCGTGACGCTCGGCGTCAACCAGGGCGGCGACATCCAGTTCACCAACGACAAGCCGGATGCGGCAATCGAGGAGGCCCGAAAGGATGCCGTCGCGGCAGCGATCAACAAGGCAAAGACGCTGTCGCAGGCTGCCGGCGTGAAACTCGGCCGCATCGTCGAGATCAGCGAAAACAGCGCTCGGCCGCTGCCGCAGCCGGTCTACCGTGCGGCGATGATGAAGGAGGCAACCGACGCTGCTGTGCCGGTTCAGGGCGGCGAAAACACCTATAGGGTTACGGTCAACGTCACCTTCGCACTCGAGCAGTAGGCTCAATTCTCCACTTTCAAGTGAAAAAAAGCCGCTGATGTTCTTGAGCGATATCAGCGGCTTATCAGCTGCCGGAGATCCGTCGGCGGCCTGCGCGGCATAAATCGCTTTATCACGCGAGTGTTACACTATAAAATCGATCGTGTTATTCGGTCCGGAGGGAACCCTGGGTTCTGTGTGTCCTGCTTCGATCCCGGCCGATGAGGAGGAACTGGCTTAATCCACAAGAGGAGACAGACATGACGAATGCCTTGCCGCCACTTCACAACGGACACGCCCCGATAACCCTTCAGGAATTGTTCCGCGAAGCGCTCTATGCCTTCGAGGAATGGGATACGGAACTTACCGAGCCGATCGTCACGTTCGAAGGGCGGGTCATCCCGATCAGCCTCGTCTTCGAAGCCATGCGCGAATGCGACGACATCGTGCCGATGAACATCGTCGGCGCAGTCACCGAAAGATTGACCAAACCGTGGGAAGGCGAAGGACCGCTCGATCAGATGAGCTTCTCGACGGCCGCGCGCGTCATGCGCGTGCTGGTGCGCAAACGCCTTCTTGCCAACGGAAGCGCCGATATCATGGCCGTCTCAAGCCGCACAGCAGAACGCAAGCCGCCCGAATGAGCCTTTGAGGGATCGCGCCCGACCCGCGGTCCCGTCACGCTCGCAGGGAACCGCTCTCGCTTCCAATCGTTGAAGACAGACACGAAGGATGTGAGCGCCATGCTGAAATCAATCATACGCGAAATCATGGGTCCGGCGCCGCGTGCGCCCGTTTCGCCGGACTGTCTCAAGCCATTCATTGGCTCAAAGCGCGTGCTCATCATATTTGCGGATGCCGATGATGATCGCGCGGCTGTTCAGGACGAGTTGCTTCGCACCTCTCATCTTCGTTTTATAGAGGATGATATCGAGGTGTTCAGTATCGCCGGCGGAGGAGTGTTTCCGCTTTTCGAAGGCTCTTACGACCTCGACGCCGATGAAATCCGCGATGACCTCGAAGGTCCGCAGCCCGGTGAATTCGGCCTTGTCCTGCTCGACCGGCACGGAAGGGTGAAGTTGCGTTCCAGCGAGCCCGTGCCTCCCGAGGAAATCATCGGCGCGCTGTCGTCGATGCCGCACTGAACTTCGGTAGAATCGCGATTTTTGCTTTACTTTTGCCGTTGGATGCAGATGTTCTCTGCCGGTTCGATGACGCAAGAGGAGCGAGGTTTATGACTATCGAGGAAGATCTCGGCCAGATCGCTGAACAGGAAAAGGTTCTGAGCTTTGACGCCTTCGACCTCACTACTGCCTGGCAACTCGGCAAGCTCTTGCAGGAACTCGCCACCGAACGCGGCCTTGGCGTGGCAATTGACGTCACGCTGCAGTCCATGCCGGTCTTCTACGCAGCGCTGCCGGGCGCCACTCCCGACAATGTCCAATGGGTTCGCCGCAAGCGCAACATGGTATTCCGCTATTGGAAGAGCAGCTATGCCTGTGGTCTGAAGCTGCAGAAGGACGGAAAGACGGTCGAAGACAACGGTCTATCCGGCGCCGACTACGCCCCGCATGGCGGCAGTTTCCCAATCAACGTCAAAGGAACTGGCTGCATCGGCGCCGTCACGGTTTCGGGTCTGCCGCAGCGCGACGACCACAACCTCGTCGTGGAGGCGCTGTCGCTGATACTGGCGAAGGATTTGGATACCTTGCGGCTGAGTTAACATCTTCCGCCTTTCAAGCGGGAAAGATGTTAATCCGTGTGTGGCGATGGCCGACCCGTGAACGCTACTCCAAAGGAATGATGGCGTCAGGGAAAAGCCTCCGGCCTCATGTTGGGGAGTTGCCTCAAATCCTCCCGCCGGTCTCTAAGATGCCCTTGGTCAGGCTGCCGGTCGCCGGGAAGAGCGGAATGAGGCAGGCCTGGAGCGCGTGGTAGATATCACCCTTGCCTGGGAAGAGGCTGTGGGACGGAACGAGCTCTTCCGTCAGCTCTTCGTGCCAACCGCCGTTTTCATGGTCGATAAAGGCGCGTTCGATGATGTTCCAGATCTTGCGGTAGCTTTGCTCGTGGAAGTCGCTCGGCAGGTGCTCGTTGAGGAAATGGGCGGCGGCGGCGCCCTCGCAGGCGGGCCACCAGAGCTTGTTGCGCTTGACTGGCTTGTCGTCCCAATCGAGCGTGTAAAAGAAGCCGCCCTTGTCGTCGTCCCAACCGAGCGCCATGGATTGTGCGAAGAGGGCCTTCGCCGCGTCGGGCATCCAGTCGTGGCGCTTGCCGCCGAGTGACCACAGCTGCAGGAGGAGACGGGCCCATTCAAGCCAGTGGCCGGGCGTGGTGCCGGCGGGACGGAACATCTCGTTTGGATGATAGTAGTTCTTGTCGAGTGCCCAGTCGGCGCTGAAATGCTCGGCGACGCGCCAGCCGACGGAACCTGCCGACCGCAGAATGACGAGATCGGCGATGCTTTCGGCCTTGGCGAGATAGTTCTTGTCGCCGGTGGCCTCGAAGGCCGCCATCAGCGCTTCGGTCAGATGCATGTTGGAGTTCTGGCCGCGATAGGCGCCGCCGTCGAGGGGTTGCCAGTCGGATGTGAATTCTTCGGCGATGGCCCCATGCACAGGTTCCCAGAACCGTGAATTGAGGACCTCGGTGATGTCGGCCAGCATGCCGTCGGCCAGCGGATGGCCGATGGTTTTCGCTGAGGACGCGGCCAAAAGGACGAAGGCATGGCCATAGCCCTGCTTGTTGGAATCGACCGGGCCGTCATTGTTCAGCGACCAGAAGTAGCCGCCGTTCTTCTTGTCGCGATGATGATTCCAGAGGTAGTCCATGCCATGGTCGACGACGCCGGCTGAACCCGGACGGCCGAGAAGGACGCCGAGCGAGAAGCAGTGGACTGCGCGCGAAGCAATGTGGATGCTGCGAACCTGTCCCTCGGCATTTAGCGGCCTGCCATGGTCGTCGAGATCGTAAAAACCACCCTTGGGATTGACCGAATTGTGCTGGAAGAAATCGAAAAGGCCGTTCGCCTGGGCAAGAAGCCAGTTGCGGTGATATGCGCGGGCGCTCCAGTTTCCGAGCCCGGTTCCGCCAATTGCAGGTGCCATGTTACTCCTCCGATTTCGTGCACAACGCCTTGCGAAATGGCCTATACAGGGCACGCTCGAGTCTGTCACCCGCCAGGTGTTCCAAACACCGAAACGCCTAGCATATATTGACATAAAGATATCTTTATGTGATTTGGTCACTTTAGTCTTTAACGACGTCAAGGAGTCCGCCCGTGTTCGACAATCTTTTTGGTCCCGAAGGGGCAAAACGCGACGGCAGCGAAGTCTTTGCAGCTCTGCGGAAAGCCGCGAGCGAGCGGATCCTCGTTCTTGACGGCGCCATGGGCACGCAGATCCAGGGCCTCGGCTACGATGAGGATCAGTTCCGGGGCGAGCGCTTTATCGGCTGCGCCTGTCACCAGAAGGGCAATAACGATCTTTTGATCCTGACGCAGCCGGATGCTATCGAGGAAATCCATTACAAATACGCCAAGGCCGGCGCCGATATTCTCGAAACCAACACCTTCTCCTCGACCCGCATCGCGCAGGCCGATTATCAGATGGAAGGCGAGGTCTATGCTCTCAACAAGGAAGGCGCCGAGATCGTGCGCCGCGCAGCGATCCGCGCCGAGCGCGAGGATGGCCGCCGCCGTTTCGTGGCAGGCGCCATCGGCCCGACGAACCGCACCGCCTCGATTTCGCCGGATGTGAACAACCCGGGCTTTCGCGCCATCAGCTTCGATGAACTGCGCATTGCCTATGGCGAGCAGATCGATGGCCTCATCGATGGTGGAGCAGACATTGTCCTCATCGAGACCATCTTCGATACGCTGAATGCCAAGGCTGCAATCTTTGCCTGTGAGGAGCGGTTCGAAGCCAAGGGTATTCGCCTGCCGGTGATGATCTCGGGCACGATTACCGATCTTTCCGGCCGCACGCTGTCTGGACAGACGCCTTCGGCCTTCTGGAACTCGGTACGCCACGCCAATCCGTTCACGATCGGCCTCAACTGCGCGCTCGGTGCCAATGCGATGCGTCCGCATCTGCAGGAGCTCGCAGCTGTAGCCGACACCTTTGTCTGCGCCTATCCGAATGCCGGATTGCCGAACGAATTCGGCCAGTATGACGAAACGCCGGAGCTGATGGCGGGGCAGATCGACAGTTTTGCCCGCGAGGGCCTCGTCAACATCGTTGGCGGCTGCTGCGGCTCGACGCCGGAACATATCCGCGCGATCGCCGAGACAGTTGCCAGGTACAAGCCGCGGCCGATTCCCGAGCATCGGCCCTTCATGTCTTTGTCCGGCCTTGAACCCTTCGAACTGACCAAGGACATCCCTTTCGTCAACGTCGGCGAGCGCACAAACGTCACCGGTTCGGCCCGCTTCCGCAAGCTGATCACCAATGCCGATTATACGGCAGCGCTCGATGTCGCCCGCGATCAGGTGGAAAACGGTGCGCAGGTCATCGACATCAACATGGACGAGGGCCTGATCGATTCGGAAAAGGCAATGGTCGAGTTCTTGCACCTGATTGCAGCCGAGCCCGACATTGCCCGCGTGCCGGTGATGATTGACTCGTCGAAGTTCTCGATCATCGAATCCGGCCTGAAGTGCGTTCAGGGCAAGCCGATCGTCAACTCGATCTCGCTGAAGGAAGGCGAAGAGAATTTCCTCGCCCAGGCGAAGCTGCTGCACCGTTATGGCGCGGCCGTCGTCGTTATGGCCTTCGACGAGACGGGGCAGGCGGATTCTTATGAGCGCAAGGTAGAAATCTGCACGCGCGCCTATAAGCTCCTGACCGAGAAGGCGGGTTTCCCGCCCGAAGACATCATCTTCGATCCGAACATCTTTGCGGTCGCGACCGGCATCGAGGAACACAACAATTACGGCGTCGATTTCATCGAGGCGACGCGTACGATCCGCCAACGCATGCCGCTCGTGCATATTTCCGGCGGTGTTTCCAATCTGTCCTTCTCGTTCCGCGGCAACGAGCCGGTGCGCGAGGCGATGCATGCGGTGTTCCTCTACCACGCCATCCAGGCTGGCATGGACATGGGTATCGTCAATGCCGGCCAGCTTGCGGTCTATGACCAGATCGATCCGGAACTGCGCGAGGCTTGCGAAGACGTCGTTTTGAACCGCCGGCCGGACGGTACCGAGCGCCTGCTCGAAGTCGCCGAACGTTTCCGCGGTGCAGGGACGAAGGAAGCCAGGGTTCAGGATCTTTCCTGGCGCGGATGGACGGTCGAGAAGCGTCTTGAACATGCTTTGGTCAACGGCATTACCGAATACATCGGGGCCGATACCGAAGAGGCCCGCCAGAAGGCGGCACGTCCGCTCCATGTCATCGAGGGCCCGCTGATGGCCGGCATGAATGTCGTCGGCGATCTGTTTGGCTCGGGCAAGATGTTCCTGCCGCAGGTCGTCAAGTCGGCGCGCGTCATGAAACAGGCTGTCGCCGTACTGCTGCCCTACATGGAAGAGGAAAAGCGTCTCAATGGCGGCGACGAGAGGCAGGCTGCAGGCAAGATCCTGATGGCGACCGTCAAGGGCGACGTGCACGACATTGGCAAGAACATCGTCGGCGTCGTGCTAGCCTGCAACAATTACGAGATCATCGACCTCGGCGTGATGGTGCCGGCGACGAAGATCCTCGAGACGGCAGTGGCCGAAAAGGTCGATGTCATCGGCCTTTCGGGCCTCATCACGCCTTCGCTTGACGAGATGGTGCATGTGGCAGCCGAGATGGAACGTGAGGGCTTCGATATCCCACTGCTGATCGGCGGCGCGACGACCAGCCGTGTACATACGGCGGTGAAGATCCATCCAGGCTACAACAAGGGCCAGACGGTTTATGTGACGGATGCGAGCCGCGCCGTCGGCGTCGTCTCGTCCTTGCTGTCTCCGGATACTCGCCAGGGCTATATCGACGATATCCGCTCTGAATATGCCAAGGTTGCCGCTGCCCATGCGCGCAGCGAAGCCGAGAAGGTTCGCCTGCCACTTTCCCGCGCCCGCGAAAATGCGCAGCAGGTGGATTGGGCTTCCTACAAGCCGACCAGGCCGCAGTTCACCGGCACCAAGGTGTTCGAGGATTACGATCTGGCCGAAATCGCCAAATACATCGATTGGACGCCGTTCTTCCAGACCTGGGAGATGCGCGGGCGCTTCCCGGCAATCCTCGAAGACGAGAAGCAGGGCGAAGCTGCGCGCCAGCTCTGGGCCGATGCACAGGCGATGCTCAAGAAGGTAATCGACGAAAAGTGGTTCCGCCCACGCGCCGTGATAGGCTTCTGGCCGGCCAACAGCATCGGCGACGATATCCGTCTCTTCGCCGATGAGGCGCGCGACAAAGAGCTTGCGACCTTCTACACCCTCCGCCAGCAGCTTTCGAAGCGCGACGGCCGCCCGAACGTGGCGTTGTCGGATTTCGTCGCACCGGTTTCGAGCGGCGTCGAGGACTATGTAGGCTGCTTCGTGGTGACGGCGGGCATCGAGGAAATCGCCATCGCCGAGCGCTTCGAGCGGGCGAACGACGACTACTCCTCGATCCTCGTCAAGGCGATCGCCGACCGTTTCGCGGAGGCCTTTGCCGAGCGCATGCACGAACGGGTCCGACGCGAATACTGGGGCTATGCCAAGGATGAGACGCTTAGCAACGAGCAACTCATCACCGAGGAATATGCCGGCATCCGCCCTGCGCCGGGCTATCCGGCGCAGCCCGACCATACAGAAAAAGCGACGCTCTTCCGCCTGTTAGACGCCGAGAAGGCAGCCGGCGTGAAACTGACAGAAAGCTACGCCATGTGGCCCGGCTCTTCGGTCTCGGGCCTCTATATCGGCCATCCCGATAGCTATTATTTCGGGGTCGCCAAGGTGGAGCGTGACCAGGTCGAAGACTATGCGGTTCGAAAGGGCATGGAGATTTCCAAAGTGGAACGCTGGCTCGGGCCGGTACTCAACTACGTGCCGCGCAAGGCCGCCGAGGAGATCGACGACGCGGCATGAGTGCCGTGTGTGCGATGTAGGTGTTGATTCATGAAACCCGGAAAGTGAATCACTTTCCGGGTTTATGTATTTGATAACTCTACATATTCTTGCATTCATTCTCCGGTGCTAACCGATGGATAATGACGACATTAGAGCCTGGGAAGGCGAGAATTGAACGCAGTTCTGCGCGATACCGCACGGTTGGGCCACCTCGCTGACCGGCGATGAGCTGATCACCTTGCCACCGATGACCGCTGGGCCGCTCGCATCTGGCAATTCTCAGGCCCCGATCGTCAGCTCTGCCACGAAATCATAAGCGTCGCCACGATAGAGCGAGCGGGTGAATTCGACCGCGCGCCCCGAACCGAGATAGGAGATACGCTCGATCGATAGGCCGGCGGCGCCAACGGGAACACCAAGGAGATGGGCGTCGGCGTCCTTCATATTCGTGGCAGAGATGCGCTGCACCGCGCGTACCGGACGAACCTGGCGCCGCTCCAGTTCAGCATAAAGAGATGTCGTCACCACGAAAGGATCCGGCAGGAATTCGCCGGAGACACTGGCATTTTCGATTGCCAGAGGCTGGTCGTCGGCGATGCGCAGGCGGCTCAGCCGCGAGACCTTGATGTCGGCGGCAAGGCCGAGAATCATCATCTCGTCGGGCGAGGGGGTGTGGATGCCCTTGTGCAGCCATTCGGAGCGAGAGGTCATGCCGCGGCGGGCCATATCCTCGGTAAAGGAGGTGAGCTGCGACAGGCGCTGTTCGACCTTCGAGACCGGCTTGGTCACAAACGTGCCGGACCCATGGCGGCGCACGAGCAGGCCGTCCGCGACGAGTTCGTCTATCGCTTTGCGGACCGTGACCCTACTGACGGTCGAGAACTCCGCGATGTCACGCTCCGGAGGCAAGGCGTCGCCGTGGCCGAGGGTACCGGCACGGATGGCCTCTTCAAGAGTGCGGCGCAGCTTGACATAGAGCGGGCCGCTGCCGCCGGCTTGAAGGCGCTCGGGGGAAAGAATGCTGGCAAAATCATCCGTCATGCCGCGCCCTTCTGTCGCTCCTGAAGATAATTTACTGCGAGTTCGATCGCACCCTGGAGGACATCGCCTTTAGGCACTCTGAGGAGTGCTTTATGCCGCTCGGCCAGCCAGGGTTCGTAAGCCCCCGCGAGGCCGCCGAGCAGACAGATCGCCGGGCATTCCGGCCAGAGGAGGGCGTCCAGGTTTTCGTCGATCGCCAATGCGGCGTCCTTGATGATGCCAATTGCGATCTTGTCGCCTTGTGCGGCGTAGTCGAAGACAAGCGGCGCGTATCGCGCAAAATCCCTGGGTTTCGAGGCGTGGGCGAATTCGACGACGCGTTCGGGGTCGCCGCCATATTCAGCCATGAGCTTTGCCGTCAGCGGCGAAGACGGGCGCACCTTGTCGTAGGCGAGCAGCGACTTTTCCAAAAGGTCGCGGCCGAGGCGCGCACCGCTCGCCTGATCACCGACGACGAAGCCCCAGCCGCCGATGCCTCGCAATTTGCCGTCCCGGCGCGCATTGTAGACCGAACCGGTGCCGAAGGCGCCGATGACGCCGTCGGAATCGCCAAGCGCGCCCTGAAGCGCGATCAGAGCATCAGTGACGACATGGCCGTCTGCGAAGGGCAAGTTGCGTTCGATGCGGGCTCCGTAGTCGCCGACATTGGCGCCCGCGACTCCGACAACTGCGGAGACTTTGGAGATGGTTTCTGCAGGCAGGCCCGCTTCGCGCAGAGCATCGTGCGCTGACTCCACGATATTGAGGAGAGAGCCGTCTAGATCGGACAGGATGTTGGCAGGCCCCGCCTTGCCGCGGCCCAGAACATTGCCCCTTCTGTCCGCAACTGCAGCACGGCAGCTCGATCCGCCTCCGTCTATGCCGATTGCCAGTTCCGTCATCGAACCTCCGAACGACGCATCCATTTGGTTTTATTACCATACCAAAAAAATACCATTTACCAAGCGGAATTGGCGCGAAAAATCTGCATTTGTATCTCTTTGATTTTTAAAGATAAAATTTTTAAATGAAGCTTACGGACGTCAAAAGTTAAAATTCGGCTGGACAATTGGTATTTTTTTGGCATTAATTCTGGAAAAGGGAACAGCACGTAGAGGCAGATGGAAACCGGCGTCAGGACACCAGCCGGTCTCTTTGAGAAAAGGTGGAACTACGATTGCCGCGTCGGCGCAAACGCCGTGGAGATCGAGCCGCCTGCAGCTTTTCCTTAAGGATAATATCGCGCCCGGTTCAGCGTATCGGCAGGGCGCATACGGGCCGGGGCGTCTTCGCCTTCAGCGTCCGTCTGGCTTTCGGGGGTCGGCAGGTGATGACGGCCCTTCCAAGGGGAGTTGGGTGTAGCCTTCAGGCACGCCAACTGCTTGTTTCAGAACCAAGATAGCGCCCCCGCGGCGCTTAAAACAGGAGAGGGAAATGAAAAACACTGCTCTGAAAAGCCTGCTGCTTGCCTCCAGTCTGCTTACGTCTGCCGGCTTTGCCTATGCTGCGGACGTCACGCTGACGATCGAAAGCTGGCGCAACGACGACCTGCAGATCTGGCAGGAAAAGATCATCCCGGCCTTCGAGGCCAAGAACCCGGGCATCAAGCTCGTTTTCTCGCCGACTGCGCCGACTGAATACAACGCATCGCTGAACGCAAAGCTCGATGCCGGATCGGCAGGCGACATCATCACCTGCCGCCCGTTCGACGCCTCGCTCGAACTCTTTAACAAGAAGCAGCTTGCTGATCTGACAAGCCTGCCGGGCATGGAAAACTTCACGCCGGTTGCCAAGGCTGCCTGGTCGACCGACGACGGCAAGTCGACCTTCTGCGTTCCGATGGCTTCGGTCATTCACGGCTTCATCTACAACAAGGATGCCTTCGACAAGCTTGGCATCGCCGTTCCCAAGACGCAGGACGAGTTCTACGCCGCGCTCGAAAAGATCAAGGCGGACGGCACCTACATCCCGATGGCAATGGGCACCAAGGATCTTTGGGAAGCCGCAACCATGGGCTACCAGAACATCGGCCCGAACTATTGGAAGGGCGAAGAGGGCCGCATGGCCCTGATCCAAGGCAAGAAGAAGCTGACGGATGCCGAGTGGGTCGAGCCTTTCAAGGAACTCGCCAAGTGGAAGCCCTATCTCGGCGACGGCTTCGAAGCGCAGACCTATTCCGACAGCCAAAACCTCTTCACGCTCGGCCGTGCAGCGATCTACCCGGCCGGCTCGTGGGAAATTTCGCTGTTCAACAGCCAGGCGCAGTTCAAGATGGGCGCATTCCCGCCGCCGGTTCCGAAGGCTGGCGACACCGGCTACATCTCCGACCATCCGGACATCGGCGTCGGCTTGAATACGAAAAGCCCACATCCTGAGGAAGCAAAGAAGTTTTTGAGCTGGGTTGCTTCCTCCGAATTCGCAGACATTTACGCAAACTCGCTGCCAGGCTTCTTCAGCCTGAACTCGAATCCGGTGAAGATGAGTGACCCGCTGGCTCAGGAATTCGTTTCCTGGCGTGGCCCGTACAAGTCGACCGTCCGCTCGACCTATCAGATCCTGTCGCGGGGCACGCCGAACCTCGAAAACGAAACCTGGGTTGAATCAGCCAATGTCATCAACGGCACCGATACGCCGGAAGTGGCTGCCGAAAAGCTCCAGAAGGGTCTAGACGGCTGGTACAAGCCGGGCAAGTAAGCCGCAAGAAGGGCGGCGATCTTCGCCGCCCTCGTTCCTGTGCTCGTCACAGGAAAAAAGCCCAGCGAAGTCTTTCGCCTGAGAAGAGTCTCCCGTGGCGCCGTGGCGGCGAACTGGATCCCTGTTGATCGGCATAAACCGAAGACAGGGACGAGGGAGAGAACGAAGCAAAGCGAGCCTGAAACAATGACCGATCTGACATCGGCAACCCCGATTTCGCTCAAGCGCCCGGTGCGCTGGCATATCGGTGTCTTTCTTCTTCCGGCAATCGTCGTCTATTCGGCGATCATGATCCTGCCGTTGATCGAAACGCTCAGGCTATCGTTCTACAATGTGGTTGACGGTGTGCCCGCCTTCGTTGGCCTTGCGAACTACAAGGTCCTGTTCGGCGATCCACGCTGGGCGCAAGATTTCTGGAACGCGCTTGTCAACAACCTGATCTTTTTCGCCATCCATATGTGTGTGCAGAATCCGATCGGCGTTGCGCTGGCGGCGCTCCTGTCCACGCCGCGGCTGCGTTTCGTCGCCTTCTACCGCACGGCGATGTTCCTGCCGACACTGCTTTCCTTCGTGATCGTCGGCTTCATCTGGAAGCTCATCCTCTCGCCGATCTGGGGCGTTGCACCCTGGCTCATGAGCCTTGTCGGCATGAAATCCTTCTTCGCGCCGTGGCTCGGCCAGTCCGGCCCGGCGCTGGTCGCCGTCTCGCTGATTTCCAACTGGCAATATATCGGCATCCCGATGATGCTGATCTACGCGGCGCTGCTCAGCATTCCGGAAGAGGTGATCGAGGCGGCAGAATGCGACGGCATCACCGGCTGGGCACAGTTCTGGAAGATCAAGCTGCCGCTGATCCTGCCGGCGATCGGCATCATCTCGATCCTGACCTTCGTCGGCAATTTCAACGCCTTCGACTTGATCTACACGGTGCAGGGCGCGCTTGCCGGTCCCGATATGTCCACCGACATTCTGGGAACGCTGCTCTACCGCACCTTCTTCGGCTTCCAGCTGCAGCTCGGCGACCGCTCCATGGGGGCGACGATCGCGACGACGATGTTCCTGATCATCCTCGCTGGCGTCTCTTTCTATCTTTTTGCCATCCAGCGGCGCATGCGCCGGTATCAGTTCTAAGGAGCGTGGTCCATGTCCAACAGAGCACGCACATCGCCCATCCGCACCGGGCTCGTTCACCTGGCTTTGATCGGTTACACGCTCGTCGCCATCTTTCCGGTGTTTCTCACGATCATCAACTCGTTCAAGGACCGCAACGCGATCTTCCGTTCGCCGATGCAGCTTCCAACGCCCTCGACCTTCAGCCTTGTCGGCTATCAGACGGTGCTGGGGCAGGGCGACTTCGCGACCTATTTCCAGAACAGCTTCATCGTGACGGTCGTCTCGATCTTCTTCGTGCTGCTGTTCGGCGCGATGGCGGCGTTCGCCTTGTCCGAATACCGCTTCCGCGGCAACGCGCTGATGGGCCTCTACATGGCGATCGGCATCATGATCCCGATCCGCCTCGGCACGGTCGCGATCCTGCAGGGCATGGTGGCAGCGGGTCTCGTCAATACGTTGACAGCGCTGGTTCTAGTCTACACGGCGCAGGGCATTCCGCTGGCGATCTTCATCCTGTCGGAATTCATGCGCACGGTCTCCGATGACCTGAAGAATGCCGGCCGCATTGACGGGCTTTCCGAATACGCAATCTTCTTCCGGCTGGTGCTGCCGCTTGTGCGCCCGGCTATGGCGACGGTTGCGGTCTTTACGATGATCCCGATCTGGAACGATCTCTGGTTCCCGCTGATCCTGGCGCCGGCCGAATCCACCAAGACCGTCACGCTCGGCTCGCAGATATTCATCGGGCAATTCGTCACCAACTGGAACGCCGTTCTGGCTGCGCTGTCGCTGGCGATCCTGCCGATCCTCGTGCTCTACGTCATCTTCTCGCGGCAGCTGATCCGCGGCATCACCTCCGGAGCAGTGAAATGACCATTTCGCAGAAGCCGGTCCGTGTTCTCGTCGCGGGGCTCGGCAATATGGGCCGCAGCCATGCGCTCGCCTATCACAACAACCCGGACTTCGAGATCGTCGGTCTCGTCAACCGCTCGAAGCCGGAGCTTGCGCCGGAGCTGCTGGGCTACAGGATCTATCCCGACTTCGAGACGGCGCTGACCGAACTGAAGCCCGATCTCTGCTCCATCTGCACCTATTCCGACAGCCATGCCGATTATGCGGTCGCCGCATTCGAGGCCGGTTGTGATGTCTTCGTGGAAAAGCCGCTTGCAACGACCGTTGCCGACGCCGAGCGCGTCGTGGCGGCTGCGAAGAAGGCCGGGCGGAAACTGGTGATCGGCTACATCCTTCGCCATCATCCGTCCTGGATGAAGCTGATAGAGGAAGCGCGGAAACTTGGGCCGCCTTATGTGTTTCGCATGAACCTCAATCAGCAATCCAGTGGCCCGACCTGGCAGACGCACAAGTCACTGATGCAGACGACATCGCCGATCGTGGATTGCGGCGTGCATTACGTCGACGTCATGTGCCAGATCACCGATGCCAAGCCCGTCGAGGTGCGCGGCATGGGGCTGCGACTTTCCGGCGAGATCGCGCCGGACATGTACAATTACGGCCACCTGCAGGTGATCTTCGAGGACGGTTCCGTTGGATGGTACGAGGCCGGCTGGGGGCCGATGATCTCGGAGACGGCCTTCTTCGTGAAAGATGTCATGTCGCCGAACGGGGCGGTCTCGATCGTCATGGACCCGAACGCGAAATCCGACGACATCGACACGCACACCAAAACCTCCGTCATCCGGCTGCACAGTGCCGAGACGGGGCCGGAGGGCAAGTTCGTCAGGCCGGATCAGGACATGACGATGGCGGGAGAACCCGGCCATCAGGAGCTCTGCGAGCGCGAGCAGTCCTTCATGCTCAAGGCCATTCGCGAGGATCTCGACCTCAATCGCCACATGGCCGATGCCGTTGCATCGCTACGAATCTGCCTCGCCGCCGATGAGAGCGTGCGCACTGGCAAACCGGTCAAACTGCAAGGGAACGACTAGTGGGATCGCTTCAACTCAAATCCATACGCAAGACCTATGGCACGCATGAGGTGCTGAAGGGCATCGACCTTGAGGTCAGGGACGGCGAATTCGTTATTTTCGTCGGACCGTCCGGTTGCGGAAAATCGACGCTGCTGCGCAGCATCGCCGGCCTCGAAGACGTGACGTCCGGCGCCGTCCTCATCAACGGAAAGGACGAGACGCTGAAGCCGCCCGCCAAGCGCGGTATCGCCATGGTCTTCCAATCCTACGCGCTTTATCCCCACTTGACGGTGAAGGACAACATGGGGCTCGGCCTGAAGCAGGCCGGAATGCCGAAGGACGAGATCGACACGCGCGTCGGCAAGGCATCGTCGATGCTGTCGCTTGAGCCCTATCTCGCGCGCCGGCCCGCCGAGCTCTCCGGCGGCCAGCGTCAGCGCGTCGCGATTGGCCGCGCCATCGTGCGCGAACCGGAACTTTTCCTCTTCGACGAGCCGCTTTCCAACCTCGATGCGGCACTGCGCGTCCAGACGCGCCTGGAGATCGCCCGCCTGCATCGCAGCCTGAAGGCGACGATGATCTACGTCACCCACGACCAGGTCGAGGCGATGACGCTGGCCGACAAGATCGTCGTGCTGAACGCCGGTGCAATCGAGCAGGTCGGTTCGCCGATGGAACTCTACAATCGTCCGGCAAACGTCTTCGTCGCTGGCTTTATCGGCTCGCCGATGATGAACTTGATCCCGGCAGAGAAGCTCGGCGACAAGGAGGCAAGGACGATCGGCGTTCGTCCCGAGCATCTGACGCTTTCACGCGAGCAGGGGACCTGGAAGGCCAAAATCGTGCATGTCGAGCATCTCGGCGCCGATACGATCGTCTATCTGGAGTCGGATCAATGTGGCCTGCTGACGGCGCGCCTGTTTGGCGAACACAAGTACGAGCCGGACGAGATTGTTTATGCGACGCCGGACAAGGCACATATGCATCGCTTCGATGCCAAGGACCAAGCGATCCGTTAGGTCGCAAGATAGATTTTCGCCCTCGAGCTGGCTTGTTTGATACGTATCTTCAGCTCATCCGAGGACGGGCCGCATGAAGCTTCGTTCGTAGCTGATGATGCTGCGGTTGCGGCGGTCGAGCTCGAAGGCCGCCTGGCACTCGGTGTCCGTCGCCATGCGTGTACGATAATCCTCGTAGGCGGCAAGGCTCGGGAACGAAAAGAGGGCAACGGCAATGTTGTTGGCGCCTTCGGACGGCAGGAAGTAGCCGTGATGGGTACCGCCCATCCGGTTGACGATCGGAATCCAGAGCCGAGCATATTCCTCGAATTCCGCGATCTTATAAGGGTCGAGGACGTAGCGCAGATGGCAGGTAATCATCGAAATATCCTCGAATGATGTTAGGTTGCCGGGCAAACTGCCGTCCGGCCGTTGGCATATGGCTTACGAGCTTGCCGCAAGCCGCTCGGTGAGTTCCTCGATGCCGACCTCGGCTTCGACGCTGTCGCCCCTGGCCATCAGGTAAAGCCCGAGAATGAAGGCGAGTGCAGCGATGAAAAGCAGGTAATAGGCATGCGCCATGGGGTTGATCGGCAGCAGCGAGGCGACTGCCAGCGGGGTGAGACCGCCGAAGATCGCATAGGATACGTTGTACGAGAAGGAAAGCCCCGTGAAGCGGACGCGCGCGGGAAAGGCCCGGACCATCACGTACGGCACGGCGCCAACCATGCCGACGGAAAGGCCCATGATCGCGTAAAGCACGAAGAGCACTGTCAGCGAGACGGCAGCGTAGCTGTAGAACGCGAAGGTAGCGAGGCCAAAGAAGATGCTGGCGGCGGTGAAGAACTTGCCGGAGCCGACGCGGTCGACGATCGCGCCCGCGGCTGCCGTGCCGAAGATCAAGAACAGCGTGCTGAAGCTCGTCGCGGCAAGCGCCTGCTTGGCGGTGTAGCCGTAAAGTTTCTCAAGGAAGGTAGCGGTCATCAGCGTGGTGACGACGATGCCCGCTGACAGGATCCAGGTCAGCAGCATCGAAATGATGACGCCGCGCGGATGATCGCGAAGCACCGCCTTCAGCGGCAGTTCCCGCGCCAGAGAACGGCTCTGCTTCATTTCAGAGAAGATCGGTGTTTCCTGCAGCCAGCGCCGCAGATAGACGGCGACGAGGCCGAAGATGCCACCGACGAAGAAGGGAATGCGCCAGGCATAGGCAGCGACCTCCTCGGACGTGAAGACCGAGTTGATGATCGTCGCGATGAAGGAACCGAGCAGGATGCCGAGTGTCAGGCCGGAACACAGGAAACCGCAGGCAAAGCCGACGCGGCGGAAAGGGACGTGTTCAGCGACGAAGGTCCAGGCGCCCGGCACCTCGCCGCCGATCGCCGCACCCTGAAGGATGCGCATTAGGATCAGCAGGATGGGAGCGGCAACGCCGATCGAGGCATAGGTCGGCATGGCGGCCATGCCGAGTGTCGAGAGCGCCATCAGCAGGATCGAAAAGGCGAAGACGCGCTTGCGGCCGAACTTGTCGCCGAAATGTGCAAGCACGACGCCGCCAAGCGGACGAACGAGATAACCGGCGGCGAAGATGCCGAAGGTCTGGATGGTCACCAGCCAGCCGGGCATATCCGGCGGGAAGAACAGATGGCCGATGACGGTGGCGAAGAACACGAAGATGATGAAGTCGTAGAATTCCAGCGCACCGCCGAGAGCGGAAAGGCCGAGCGTGCGGAAATCCTGGGAGGTGAGGCGGCGGGGAGCCGCGGCGGGCGTGGTGGTGGGAGACATGAGGCTGCGCTTGTGGATGAACAGGGATCGTTCGGTCCATGCGGCATGGCGCCCGTCAGTTCAAGCGTTTTTTCCTGATGGCGGATTATTGACGCGTTTGGAAAAGAAAAAACTGCCACGGAGAATGGCGCTCTTGTCCAGTCATTTGTGCAAGATCAATCGCGCACGACGAGCAGGTCGGCGGCCATGAAGCGGAGCGTGACGGTTTCGCCTGCCTGTGGCGGGGTGATGCCCGGGCTGTTGAACATGTCGAAGGAAATGACGTTGCCGCCGACATTCATGCGGGTGCGGATGACGGAGCCCAGGAAGTGGGCGGAGATGACCTGGCCGGTCAGCGCCGTATCGCTCCTGACGCTGTCGGAAAGCGAGCCTGCTTCCGGACGAAGCGCCAGCGAAACGGTCTCGCCTGCCTTGTAGGCTGCGAGCGACTGCTTGAGCGTCACGGCCTGGTCGCCGATCTGGATGCGGTTTGCCGCCGGATCGACGACCTTCGCCTCGATCATGTTCAGCGTCCCGACGAAGGACGCGACGAAGCGGGTTGCGGGCGTATTGTAGACCTCGAAGGGTGTACCGATCTGGTCCGCCTTGCCGGCATTCATAACGACAATTCGGTCGGAAATCGAGAGCGCCTCTTCCTGGTCGTGCGTCACGAAGATGGTGGTGATGCCGAGCTTCTGCTGAATGAGGCGGATCTCTTCGCGAAGCGACACGCGGATCTTCGCATCAAGCGCGGAGAGTGGCTCGTCGAGCAGCAGGACCTGCGGCTTGACGGCAAGCGCGCGGGCAAGCGCCACGCGCTGCTGCTGGCCGCCCGACATCTGGTAGGGAAAGCGATCAGCGAGATGGTCGAGGCGGATGAGGCCCAGCATTTCCTTCACGCGCGCATCGATGTCGGCCTTCGACATGCCCGCAACCTTGAGACCGAAGGCGACGTTGTCGTGCACGTTCATGTTCGGGAACAGTGCGTAAGCCTGGAAGACCATGCCGATGTTGCGCTGGTTCGGTTTCAGCGGGCGCTGATCCTTGCCGTTGATGAAGAGGCTGCCGCCGGTCGGCGTTTCGAAGCCGGCGATCATGCGCAGCACCGTAGTCTTGCCGCAGCCGGACGGCCCAAGGAAAGAGACGAATTCCCCCTTCTCGATGCTCATGTTGAAATTATGGACGACCTGAACCTGGCCGAAGGATTTCTGAAGATTGGTCAGCGTGAGGAATGACATGGCCAGTTACCTTGCGGGGGCGGATTTTTGGAAACGGGAGATGAGGTTGAGCAGACCCATGCAGAGCCATGTGATCGAGAAGGCAATGACGGCAAGCGCCGAAGGCTCGTAAGCCTTGTTGGCACCGACGAGCTGCAGATAAGGCCCGAAGGCCGGCCGGTTGAGGAGGGCAGCCATCGTGAATTCGCCCATGACGATCGCGAGCGTGATGAAGGCGCCCGACAGCACGCCGCTCATGACGTTCGGGAAGATGCAGCGGAACATGATGGTCGGCCAGCTGGCGCCGAGGCTTTCGGCCGCCTCTGTCAGCGTGCGCACGTCGATGGCGCGCATGGCCGTATCGACCGCTCGATACATGTAGGGCAGCGAAAGCGTGATGTAGGAGCAGACGAGCAGGATGTTCGTGCCGGTCGTGTAACCCGTCAGGGGCAGGACCGACGACGAATTATACATGCGCAGATAGCCGAAGACGATGACGATCGCCGGGATGACCAGCGGCAGCAGCGTCACGAATTCCACGATCGGGCGCATCTGCGGCAGGCGCAGGCGAACCCAATAAGCCGTCGGCACGACGAGCAGCATGCCGAAGACGATGGTCAAAAGGGCCATCAGCATGGAATAGCCGAAGGTCTCGCGGAACTGGATGTCCGAAAAGACCGACTGATAGGCATCGAAGCTGTATACGCCGCGGCGCATTCGCAGCGAAAACTCGATGGTGCCGATCAGCGGAATGATGAAATAGGACGCACCCAGAAAAATGGCGATCCAGGCGCCGAGACGTTGAGCTTTCATTTCTGCCACCGTTCGGCGCGCATGCGCAGCATCAGGTAAAGGACGTTGGAGACGCCGGTGATGACGATCATGCCGAGCGCGATCGCGTAGCCGAGGTTCGGGTTGTGAAGGACATCGCCGCGGATCTGCGCGTAAAGCAGGATCGGAACGATGTTCAGTGAGCTTCCTGTCAGTGCATAGGCTGTCGCGATGGCGCCGAAGGCGTTTGCAAAGAGCAGCAGCGTCGTGCCGAGCAGGCTCGGCCAGAGGATCGGCAGGGCCACCATCGTCCAGTACTGGCGGTTCGTGGCGCCAAGAATTTCAGCGGCCTCGCGCCATTCCTTCTTCATGCCGTCAAGCGCCGGCGTTAGGATCAGCACCATCAGCGGGATCTGGAAATACATGTAGGTGATGGTGAGGCCGAAGAAGGACAGCAGGTTGAAGCCGGTGCCGTAGAGGTTGAAGCCGAACCAGTCGCGCAGGAAGATGGTGACGAGGCCGGTGCGGCCGAGCGTTGCCAGGAACGAGAAGGCAAGCGGCACGCCGGCAAAGTTCGATGCGACGCCGGAGAAAGTCAAAAGTGTCGAGCGGACAGAGGAGGGCAGTCCCCCCAGGACGACTGCCCATGCGAGAAAGAAGCCGATCAGCGCACCCCCGAGAGCGGAAGCCACGGACACGCGGATGCTGATCCAATAGGCGCTCATGATCGACGGGGTGAAGAGATCGCCGATGTTCTTGAACGTGAATTCGCCTTCGGGCGTGAGGAAGGCGCCGACGACAAGATAAAGCGTGGGGATGATCAGAAACAGCAGAGCGAAGATGACGAAGGGCAAGATGCCCAGCCAGTCGATTACGCGATCCTTGTTGATCAGGGGGGCGGTGCTCGCCAAAGGAGTTGAAACGGTGCTCATGCAAAGCTCATCCGGGGGCCTCGGAGTGAAAGAAAATGCCTCCCCGCTATAAGGGCGGGGAGGCATGATGTCATGCCTTACTGAACGTTGGCACCGACGACGCTGTCCCACTTGGTGGTGATGGCGGTCTTGCCTGCGGCCTGCTCGTCGAGTGTCGGGAAGACAGCCTTGGCATAGCCTTCAGCCGGCGGCAGCTTGTCGAGCAGTTCCTTCGGAATCAGGCCCTTTTCGGCAAGGTCGTTGAAGCGGATCGGGTGGCAATAGCCTTTCAGCCAGCCGAGCTGGCCTTCGTCTGAATAGAGGTATTCCATCCAGAGCTTGGCAGCATTCGGATGCGGAGCAAAGGCGGAGATCGCCTGAACGTAGACACCGGCAACGACGCCCGATGCTGGAACGACGACCTCAACCGGCGGGTTGCCGTTGAGGCTGTCACGCCAGGAGAGGCCGTTATAGTCCCAGGCGACGACGATCGGGGTGGAACCCTGAGCGAGCGAAGCGGACTTGCCGATGACCGGAACGAGGTTGCCGGCCTTGTTGAGCTCTGCGAAGTAAGCAAGACCTGCTTCGCCAGCCTTCGTGGCATCCTTTTCACCGGCAGCGAGGCCAGCGGCGTAGACGGCTTGAACAGCCTGGTTGGAAGCGCGCGGATCGCCAGCGAGCGAAACGGAGTTGGCATATTCGGACTTCTTCAGGTCGGCCCAATCCTTCGGGACGTTCTTGACGATGTCGGTGTTCACCACGAACGAAAGAACGCCGTAGTAGTCGCCGTACCAGAAGCCGTCGGCGTCCTTGGCTGAGTCCGGAATGGAATCCCAGGTGGAGACCTTGTAGGGCTGGATGAGGCCTTCGGCCTTGGCCGACGGGCCGAAGGAGAGGCCGACGTCGATGACGTCGGGCGCCTGCGGGCCGGTATTGCCCTTGTTGGCCTTGATTGCTTCGATTTCGTCGCCCGAACCTGCGTCCGGGTTCAGTTCGTTGACTTCGATGCCATACTTGGCCTTGAAGCCGGCAATGACGTCGCCATAACCGCACCAGTTGTGCGGGAGAGCGATGGTGGTGAGCGTGCCTTCCTTCTTGGCGGCGGCGACGAGTTCGGCGCTCGGTTCTGCTGCGGCAATCGCAGTCGAAGCTACGACGATCGCAGTAGAAAGCGAGAGCAGTCGAGAAATGTTAGAGATCACTGTTGTTCTCCTTCGGTTTTCAGTGGTCTGGCGATGCTGTTACTGGCGTTGCATGAAGCTTGTATGACGGTCGCGTGACGTTCGTTTTTCTTATGATTCCAGTATTTTTCGGAGTCTGTTTCGTCTGCGACGCTCGGTTCTATTTCTTTCACGCAGCCTTATTGTTTTGTTCGTTCCTGCCTCTCCTCCTAGCCGGGTTTTCGGAACAGCCTGGTCTGTTCGAACAGGCCCTCCAGTGTTTTCATACGCTCCTTCGTCTCGTCCCAGGTAGAATTCTGGACCGCTTCGATGAGCGCTTCGACGATAAAGAGGGTGACGACCGAAGAATCCCAAGCCGACGGCGCCTCGATCTGGACGCGAAAGACGTGTTTCGCGAGCTTTGCCGCCGGCGATCCCCATTGGTCCGTGAAGACGATGATTTCGGCGCCGCGCGTACGGGCGGCCTGGGCAAGGCTCACCATCTCCTGCTCATAGCGGCGGATGTCGAAGATGATCAGCAAATCGCCGGCATTCATGTTGAGAACATACTGCGGCCAGCTGGAGGAATTGGACGACAAGAGTGCGGTATTCGGCCGGATGACCTGCATGTGGGTGAAGAAGTATTCGGCAAGCGCGCCCGTGATGCGACCGCCGACGAAATAAAGGCCGCGCTTGCGATCCGAAAGCAGGGCAGCGGCGCTGTTGAAAGTCGCGGTGTCGAGATCGCTCAGCGTCTGGCGCAGATTGCCGATGATGGCATCGGCGAAACGGTTGAGGATATGCGTGCCCGGCGCATTGGAAGCCCAACGATCGTGTTTGGCGATCGGGTTGGAGATCGTCGCTTCGACCTCCTGATGCAGATGCGCCTGGAAATCCGGATAACCCTTGAAGCCGAGCTTCTGGACCATGCGGACGACGGTGGGCGTCGAGACGCCGGCGTTTTCGGCGATCGTGGTGATGCTGCCCAGCCCCGAAACAGGATAATTATCCAGCAGACTCTCGGCCAATTGCTTCTCGGCGCGCGTCAGCGCTTCGAAATGCGAATGGATGACGTCCGAAACCGTCTTCGACGCAGCGCTCACGCGATCTTGCTCCCCGGGATTGGTCTTGTGCCACTTTCCCTCTCAAAGTTAACAACGCTGTCACAATCCATGTCAACCACTGTCATGAAAAGAAATTTTCAGATCGCGCTTGACACCGCCCGAAGACTGAAGAATTCTTTTCTTGTAAGGAAATTATTAAGGCAACGGCAGGCGCGGCTAGGTGCTCACTCAGTTCAAGATTCTAAGCGAAGCGGATGGAAACTGCGTCGGAATAGAGCGGCCGCGCGGCAAGAGCCCATTGCTGGTCATCTGCGAGCACGCTTCGCGAGCGCTGCCCGAGCAGCTCGGCGATCTCGGTCTTTCCGAGGAAGCGCTCAATAGCCACATCGCCTGGGATCCGGGCGCTTTGGCAGTTGCGCGCGCCATCTCGACGGCGCTTGACGCAACACTTGTCTTTCAGCGCTTCTCTCGCCTGATCTACGACTGCAATCGCCCGCCCGAATCGCCAGGCGCAATGCCCGAGACGAGCGAGATCTATGCCATTCCCGGCAATCGGAATCTGAGCGCAAAGGAACGGCAGGCCCGTACCGAAGCGCTGTATCGACCTTTCCACGATGCGGTTAGAGATCTCATAAAGGACCGTCAGGCGCGGGGGCAGGAGACGGTGATCGTCACTGTTCACAGTTTCACGCCGGTCTATAATGGCAAGGAGCGTGCCGTCGAGCTCGGCATCCTGCACGATGCCGACAGCCGCCTGGCAGACAGAATGCTGGCAGCGGCGGCTGACGCCCCGCTCTACAAAACCGAACGAAACGAGCCCTATGGCCCTGAGGATGGCGTCACGCACACGCTGATCCTGCACGGCCTCTCGAACGGGCTCCGCAATGTAATGATCGAGGTCCGCAACGACCTCATCAGCGAGGATGTCGGCCAAGGGGTCATGGCCGACTATCTGACAGGGCTCCTCCAGCAAAGCCTGGAAGCCCGACCATAAAACAATAGACCCCAGGGAGCAGTCTAACTGCGATCTGTCCGTATGGCGAAAGCGGCGGGCAACTTTGGCACTGGATCTGCGGCAATTCCGCTGCTGATCGTCAAACAGGGGGAAGTCATGTCGGACTATACCGAACTTGATAAGAAGCAGGATATGAGCATCCTGCATTCGATGGGCTATGCCCAGGAACTGGAAAGGCGAATGAGTTCGTTCTCGAACTTTGCCGTCTCCTTCTCGATCATCTGCATCCTTTCCGGCGGCATCAATTCGCTGGCGCAGGCGACTGCCGGCGCTGGTGGTGCTGCGATCGGCATCGGTTGGCCACTCGGCTGCTTCATTTCGCTCGTCTTCGCCGTTGCCATGGCGCAGATCAGCTCTGCCTATCCGACCGCAGGCGGTCTCTACCACTGGGGTTCCATCCTCGGCAACCGCTTCACCGGCTGGCTGACCGCCTGGTTCAACCTGCTCGGTCTCGTGACGGTGCTCGGTGCCATCAACGTCGGTACCTACTACTTCTTCATGGGCTCCTTCGGCACGAGCTATCTCGGGCTGGCGGACACGACATTCGTTCGCATCGCCTTCCTGGTCATCATCACCGGTGCGCAGGCTCTTGTGAACCATATGGGCATCGGCCTGACCGCCAAGCTCACGGACTTTTCTGGCTACCTGATCTTTGCAACGGCAATCGCGCTCGCCGCAGTTTGCCTGATCGCCGCACCATCCTACGAGTTCGGCCGTCTCTTCACCTTCGCCAACTATTCGGGCGAAGCTGGCGGCAATGTCTGGCCTGCCACGTCCGCGACCTGGGTGTTCCTGCTCGGCCTCCTGCTGCCGATCTACACGATCACCGGCTATGACGCGTCGGCCCATACGTCGGAAGAGACCGTAAAGGCTGCGCATTCCGTGCCGCGCGGCATGATTTCCTCCGTGCTCTGGTCGGCGCTCTTCGGCTACATCATGCTTTGCGCATTCGTGCTGATGCTGCCCAGCATGGACGAAGCTGCCAAGCAGGGCTGGAACGTGTTCTTCTGGGCGATGGACAGCCAGGTCAATCCGATCGTCAAGGATATCCTGTATCTTGCCATTCTGGTCAGCCAGTGGCTGTGCGGCCTTGCAACCGTCACTTCGGTTTCCCGCATGATCTTCGCCTTCTCGCGTGACGGCGGTCTGCCGGCATCCAAGGCATTGTCGAAGGTCAGTCCGAAACACCGCACGCCGGTTGCTGCAATCTGGACCGGTTCTATCCTCGCCGTCCTCTTCGTCTGGGGTTCGTCGCTCGTTTCGATCGGCGAAACGCCGGTCTATACCATCGTCGTTTCGTGCACCGTCATCTTCCTCTTTTTCTCCTTCGCGATTCCGATCACGCTCGGCCTCTTCGCCTGGGGTACGTCGAAGTGGGACAAGATGGGGCCGTGGAATCTTGGCGAGGCAATGTTCAAGCTCTTTGCCGTGCTCTCGATCATTGCAATGGTGCTTATTTTCGTGCTCGGCATCCAGCCGCCGAATGACTGGGCGCTCTATATCACCGTCGGCTTCCTTATTGTAACCGGCGTTGTCTGGTACGGCTTCGAAAAGCGCCGCTTCAAGGGCCCGCCGATCGGCGAGGAAGTCGCCAAGCGCCAGGCTGAGATCGCGGCTGCCGAAAAGGCCGTCGGCGAAGCGTAAGAAAACCGAGCTTCCCTCTCAAATGGCGGGGCCGCCATTCACGCGGCCCCATCACCGGTCCAGCGAAGAGGCATCTAGCCGGTCATGGCGACCGCTGCATGCTGTTTCGTTGCCCCGAGTTTCCAATCCAGATTTCAGGCGGATAAATGATGAGCAACAGCTATACTTTCGATGATCTCAAGAAGGACGTGGCCGAAGGGCGCATCGATACTATTCTCGCATGCCAGGTGGACATGCAGGGCCGCTTGATGGGCAAGCGCTTCCAGGCGGAATATTTCCTCGAAAGCGCCTGGAAGGAAACGCATAGCTGCAACTATCTGGTCGCGACCGACATGGAGATGGAAACCGTTTCCGGCTACAAGGCGACGAGCTGGGAGAAGGGTTACGGCGACTACACGATGAAACCGGACCTTTCGACGCTGCGCCGCATTCCCTGGCTCGAGGGAACGGCGCTGGTTCTTTGCGATCTGCTCGACCATCACACGCACGAAGAGGTGCCGCATTCGCCGCGCGCCATCCTGAAGAAGCAGGTCAAGCGCCTGGAAGACATGGGCATGAAGGCCTTCATGGCATCCGAGCTCGAATTCTTCCTCTTCGACCAGACGTATGAGGCTGCGCATGCCGCCGGCTACCGCAATCTCAAGCTCGCCAGCGCCTACAACGAGGACTACCACATCTTCCAGACGACCAAGGAAGAGGATGTGATGCGGGCGATCCGTACCGGCTTGCAGGGTGCGGGCATTCCGGTCGAGAATTCCAAGGGTGAGGCTTCGGCAGGGCAGGAGGAAATCAACGTGCGCTACGCCGACGCGCTGACGATGGCTGACCGGCACGCCATCATCAAGAACGGCTGCAAGGAAATCGCCTGGTCGAAGGGCAAGGCAATCACCTTCCTCGCCAAATGGAGCTACATGTCGGCCGGCAGCTCCTCTCATATCCATCAGTCGCTCTGGAGCGCCGACGCAAAGACGCCGCTGTTCTTCGACGAGAAGGGTACATACGGCATGTCGCCTTTGATGCGGAACTACGTGGCCGGCCTTCTCGCCCACGCAAGCGAGATCACCTATTTCCTGGCACCTTATATCAATTCCTACAAGCGCTTCATGGCCGGCACCTTCGCACCGACGAAGGCGATCTGGAGCAAGGACAACCGCACCGCCGGCTACCGCCTCTGCGGCGACGACACCAAGGCGATCCGCATCGAATGCCGCGTCGGTGGTTCGGACCTCAATCCGTATCTCGCCTTTGCAGCACTGCTGGCGGCTGGCATCGACGGCATTGAGAACGGGCTCGAACTCGAATCGCCATTCGTCGGCGATGCCTATGGCGCGCGAGATATCCGCGAGATCCCGCACACGCTTCGTGCCGCGACGGTCGCCATGACGCAATCAAAGATGCTGCGGACGGCTTTCGGTGATGACGTCATCGACCACTACACGCGCGCTGCCGAATGGGAGCAGGAGGAATACGACCGCCGCGTGACGGATTGGGAAGTGGCGAGAGGCTTTGAAAGGGCGTAAGGCATTTTGCAGCGTGTCGTTGCTGTGTCCTCACCCTAACCCTTGACGGGGCGAGGTGACTGTCCCACAGGCGTTGCGATTGACCGGGTGCGGCATCCCTTTCTTCGCCGCGATTTTCGCAAGAAGGTCGGCAGGTGGATGAGGGGCTGGTGCCCGAAGAGATTTGAAGAATACAAAGGCAGGACGAGACCATGACCATGATCCAATGCATTTCGCCGGTCGACGGATCGGTATACGCGGAGCGTCCGGCGCTCTCGCTGGAGGCGGCGAGGGATGTTGTTGCCCGCGCCCGCAAGGCGCAGAGGGCTTGGGCGAAGCGGCCGCTGGAAGAGCGCGTACAGCTTGTGCTGAAGGGTGCTGCGCGTCTCAACGAGATGTCCGATCGCGTCGTGCCGGAACTCGCCTGGCAGATGGGTCGGCCGGTCAAGTATGGCGGCGAATACAGAGGCTTCAACGAGCGCTCCAACTATGTCGCCTCTATCGCTGCCGACGCGCTGGCGCCGCTTGTTGTCGAACAAAGTGACAAGTTCGAGCGCCGTATCGAGCGTGAAGCCCATGGCGTCGTGTTCGTGATCGCCCCGTGGAACTATCCTTATATGACGGCGATCAACACGATCGCACCGGCGCTGATGGCGGGCAATACCGTCATCTTGAAACACGCCTCGCAGACGCTGCTCGTCGGCGAGCGGCTGGTTCAGGCCTTTGTCGAGGCAGGTGTTCCGGAAGACGTCTTCCAGAACATCTTTCTCGACCATGAAACGACGTCGGCGCTGATCGCCGCCGGCAGCTTCAATTTCGTCAATTTCACCGGATCCGTCGAGGGTGGTCGTTCCATGGAGCGGGCCGCAGCCGGGACCTTTACGGGCCTCGGGCTCGAACTCGGCGGCAAGGATCCGGGCTACGTCATGGAAGATGCCGATCTCGATGCGGCCGTCGATACGCTGATGGATGGCGCGACCTACAATTCCGGCCAATGCTGCTGCGGCATCGAGCGCATCTACGTGCATGAATCGCTTTATGACAGCTTTGTCGAGAAGTCGCTCGCATGGGTTTCCAATTACAAGCTCGGCAATCCGCTCGATGCGGAAACTTCGCTCGGTCCAATGGCGAACAAGCGTTTCGCCAAAGTGGTGCGCGAGCAGATCGCCGACGCGGTTTCCAAGGGCGCCAAGGCACTCGTCGATCCGAAGCTCTTCCCGGCCGATGACGGCGGCGCCTATCTCGCACCGCAGATCCTCGTCGACGTCGACCATTCCATGGCGTTCATGCGCGAAGAGACTTTCGGCCCGGCGGTCGGCATCATGAAGGTAAAGAGCGACGAGGAAGCGCTGGCTTTGATGAACGACAGCCAGTACGGCCTTACCGCATCGCTCTGGACGAAGGATGCCGAGCGGGCAGCGCGGCTCGGCCGCGAGATCGAAACCGGCACCGTTTTCATGAACCGCGCAGACTATCTCGACCCGGCGCTCTGCTGGACCGGCGTCAAGGAGACGGGCCGCGGCGGCTCGCTGTCGATCATCGGCTTCCACAATCTGACGCGCCCGAAATCCTTCCACCTCAAGAAAGTCACAGCATGAGCAGCAGCAATATTACCGCCAACTGGAGCTATCCGACATCAGTCAAGCTCGGCCGCGGCCGCATCAAGGAGCTGGCCGACGCCTGCAAGAGCCTCGGCATGAAGAAGCCGCTGCTGATTACCGATCGCGGCCTGGCCCCGATGGCGATTACCAAGAACGCGCTCGACATCCTGGAAGATTCAGGTCTCGGCCGCGCGATCTTCGCAGACGTCGATCCGAACCCGAACGAGAAGAACCTCGAGGCAGGCGTCAGGGCTTTCAAGGACGGCGGCCATGACGGCGTCGTCGCTTTCGGCGGCGGTTCGGGCCTCGATCTCGGCAAGTGCGTCGCCTTCATGGCCGGCCAGACGCGTCCAGTCTGGGATTTCGAGGATATTGGGGACTGGTGGACGCGTGCGAGCATCGAGGGCATTGCGCCGATCGTTGCGGTGCCGACGACGGCCGGCACTGGCTCGGAGGTCGGCCGCGCCAGCGTCATCACCAATTCCACAACACATGTGAAGAAGATCATTTTCCATCCGAAATTTCTGCCGGGCGTCGTCATCGCCGATCCGGAGCTGACGGTCGGCATGCCGAAGATCATCACCGCCGGGACCGGGATGGATGCATTTGCGCATTGCCTGGAAGCCTATTGCTCGCCATTTTATCATCCGATGTCTGCCGGTATCGCGCTGGAAGGCATGCGCCTTGTCAAGGAATTCCTGCCGCGTGCCTATAAGGAAGGAACCGACCTCGAAGCCCGCGCCAACATGATGGCCGCCGCCGCCATGGGCGCCGTCGCCTTCCAGAAGGGACTTGGCGCCATCCATGCGCTGTCGCATCCGATCGGCGCCGTCTACAACACCCATCACGGCATGACCAATGCCGTCGTGATGCCGGCGGTGCTGCGTTTCAACCGCGCCGCCATCGAAGAAAAGATCGCACGTGCTGCCGCCTATCTCGGCATTTCCGGCGGCTTCGACGGTTTTTATGAATACGTGCTGAAGCTTCGCGCAGAACTCGGGGTTCCGGGAAGCCTTTCGGCCATGGGGATCGCACCGGACCGGATCGACGAGCTCTCTGCGATGGCAATCGAAGATCCGAGCGCGGGCGGCAATCCCGTCGAAATGACGCTCGAAAATACCAGGACGCTGTTCAAGGACTGCTTCTGATCACACAGGCGGACCGTCAAGACTGGCCTGGAAAGCCTGAGCTTTCCGGGCCTTTCTCGTTTTCGGCATCCCGATTTCTTAGGATGTGAAAGATTGAGGCTGCAATTTCGGCGCGATTGTTTGGATTTTGTTAACCATCATCGGAAAGGATACGTTAACGCACGATGAACCCGAAAGTGCGCAAGAAAGCGACATCCGGCTCGCGACATTTCCTTCGAGGATTCAACATGCCAGTCATCACATTTGCAAACACCAAGGGCGGAGCAGGCAAGACCACGGCCGTCCTTCTGCTCGCGACGGAACTTGCACGCAAGGGCTACCGCATCACCATTCTCGACGCCGATCCTCAGCACTGGATTTCCCGCTGGCACGAGATTTCAGGCCATGTGCCGAATATTCAGGTCATCGATTTCGTGACGTCCGCCTCGCTTCCGCAACACGTCAGCGAGAACAAGCATTCCACGGACTACTTTATCATCGACCTGCCAGGGGCCCGCAATCCCTTGCTGGCCACCGCAGTCGGCCTTTCCGACCATGTGCTGATCCCGATCCAGGGCTGTGCCATGGATGCGCGCGGCGGGGCGCAGGTGCTGGAATTGCTGCAGTATCTGGATGAGAAGGCGGGCATCAGGATCGGGCATTCGGTGGTGCTTACCCGCGTCAGTTCAATGGTGACCACCCGCGCACTGCAACTTGTCAAGACGCTGCTCAACGAGCGGAACGTTCCGATCCTCGATACGGCGATCATCGAGCGTGCGGCATTCCGCGATATCTTCGATTGCGGCGGTACGCTGCAGGATATGGACCCAATGCGGGTTTCCAATCTCGAGAAGGCCTGCGAGAACGCGCTCTGTTTTGCCGAGGAGATTATTCGCAAGGTACCGGTCAAGCTTCCCGCTTCCGCACGGATAACCGGACCGCTCATCCGTTCGGCGGCTTGAACACTGGGGATGCTCAGAACCAGCCGCCGGAGCGATCCGGCGGTTTTTTTGTTGGAACTGAACAAGCTTTTGTCGTGGCGGAGGCAGGTCTGTCTCTTCTCCGGGGAACGGAAAGAAGGTGCCGCCAGCCAGAAACGGGCAGAGGCTTGCCCTGCCGCTGACGAAAATTCAATCGACGAACTGGACCGTCACGCCGGGCTTCACCATCTTGGCGAGCTCCGTGGCATCCCAGTTCGTCAGACGAATGCAGCCGTGGCTCTGGGTGCGGCCGATCTTCGATGGTTCCGGTGTGCCGTGAATGCCGTAGGTCGGCCTCGAAAGAGCGATCCAGACGGTGCCGACGGGTCCGTTCGGGCCGGGCGGGATATTCAGGATGCGGTCGTTAGCGCCTTGCTGGAAATTGATCTTCGGGTTGTATGTGTAGCCGGGGTTCAGTGCGACCCGTTCAACGTTGACGAGGCCGGAGGGCGAAGGAGTATCGCTGGAGCCGATCGAGGCGGGATAGGCGGCGACGAGAGCGCCAGTCGCGTCATAGGCGAAGACCTGCTTCTTGGCCTTGTCGGCAAGGATCTTCGCGACGGTGCCGCTCTTGGCTTGCCCGGGATTGACGACCTTGATGATCGTGCCGGGCACGGTGAAGTCTGCGCCCGGGTTCATTTCCTTGAGGAAGGCTTCGTCCATATGGAAGCGCTCGGCAAGCATTTCGGTCGTCGAGGTATAGGCCATGGAAGGCAGAAGCGCCTTTTGCGAATAGTCTTCCGGAATTGCGGCCACGTAGGGTCCGGCGGCATCTGCCGGCGTGATCGTGTAGCTG
Source organism: Rhizobium azibense (assembly GCF_004342325.1). Taxonomy (NCBI): domain Bacteria; kingdom Pseudomonadati; phylum Pseudomonadota; class Alphaproteobacteria; order Hyphomicrobiales; family Rhizobiaceae; genus Rhizobium; species Rhizobium azibense. The sequence continues at coordinate 144,151 of NZ_SMBJ01000005.1, forward strand.
GTGACGGGTAATCCCCCCGACAGGCGAAGCTGCTCGAGGATCGCATCAGTATTGTTGGGGTCGAGCCGTTCCCCGGTCATCTGCTCATAGGCATAGATCGCCTTCGTGACGTTAGAGCCCATGTGGCCATCGATGACGCCCGGAGAAACGCCAGCGCGGTCGAGGAAGACCTGGATGGCGACGATCTCGGGTTTCGATTTTCCCTTGAGCGTGATGACCGGCTCTAATGGCGGCTGTGTTTGCAGGTCGCCCGGGAACGACTGTTCCGGTTCGATCGATGCATAGTCCTCGCTCTGCGGGTAATTTTCTGCGTTGGCGTCCGGATAGGGCTGGTCGTAAAGTGGTTCACGCTGGATTTCGGCATCGCGCGGGATGGAGCCGGTCACGGCGCCGCGCTCCACATAGCGCGGGTTGCCGTAGCCGTTGTCGGCGTAGTAGGGGTCGTTGTCGTAGGCTTCGCGGGCCGGCGGGCGCGGATAATAGCCGCTGCTGCGCATTTCCGTCGCGACGACGTTGCCGTAGCTATCGAGCAGGACGCGGTTTCCGTTGCGATCGCGCGAATAGTAGACGTCGGCGCCAGGTGGGACATAATCGATGATTGCACCGTCGGGAGTCACCATCACGACATCGCGCTGGCGGCGGCCATTCTGCTGCGCATCGGCAACCGGTGCGGCAGCTGCAAGGGCCAGCACGACTGCGGCTAAGGACATCCCCGATTTCAAAAAGCGATTCACGTCTTACACCTCGAACAGTGATTTGGCCGACACACACCTGCGAATTTTGACGCTAGTGTGGAAATTATGAATTCGTACTAAACAAAAGATGAAAATCACGCGCTTTTCTGCCTGAGGCAAAACGTTTCGTTTGGCAAGCGGGTTCCACGGCGCATCGTTGGTTGTGCGCAACCGGATTGCCGCAATTGACGAACGTGCGGACGGATCCTAACCCTACGGCAGCTTAAAGATTGGAGGAGTTGCAATGATCGAGTTTGCCGCCGCCAAGGGGCCGCGCCTGATGCTGGATGAAACATCGATGATGGATATCGGCGGATGCTTCGTCGACGGCATCGATATTGCACCGAAGCGTGCCATCCCTGACGATGGCGATCCGCGTATCGACCACTCGCTCGAAGGCTTTCTCTTCACCTGCGGTCCGGATCACATCCGCCATCGCGAACCGATCCCGGGGCGGACGGATGGCAAGGTCTACCCGCTGCACGGTTCGGCTTCCGGTCACCCGGCCAAGGTTGTCTGGACGAAATTCGAAAACGGCAATGCCGAGTGCCGCGCCGACATCGATGTCGTCACCGTCGAAGGATTGCCGCAGCGCATCGAACGGCTTTGGCGAATCGACGGCGCGACGGGGGAGGTCTTACTGGACGACAGGATCGTCAACACCACAGATCAGGCGGTGCCCACCTTCCTCATGTATCACATGAATACCGGCGGCAAATGGCTCGACGCCGGTTCGCGGCTTCAGGGGACGATGCTGGAAGGCGGCGGTTTTCCATGGACCTTCGGCGAAGAGCTCGGCGGCCTCTTTTGCGTCGAGGCCCCGGCCATGACGGATGGCTTTGCCGAAGTCCGGCTCGGTCCGATGAAAGCGGCAGGCGGCAAGACGCTGTGCGTGCGTTTCGGCGCGGATACGCTGCCGTACCTGCAGGTCTGGCGGAACCAGAAGACGCCGGCGGACGTTTTCGGCATCGAACCGGTTTCGCATCGCTGCGTCTCGCGTAGCGAGCTTCAAGCAGGCGGCGAGTTCAACATGCTGCAACCGGGCGAGACCCGCAGCTATGCGCTTCGCTTCGCCTTCCTCTGAGCGAACTGTTGTTGACGCTTCCGGTCCCGCATCGTAGAGCTTCTGCCATCATTTTCAGGAGGAACGCGCGATGGACATCCGCCAGATCGACGACGAATATTCGGTATCGGGCCAGATAACGCTGGAAGATCTCGATCAGATCAAGGCGATGGGCTTCAAGTCGATCGTCTGCCATCGCCCGGACCAGGAAAGCCCGGACCAGACGCCGTTTTCCGTGATCAAAGCCCGCGCCAAGGAACTCGGCCTCGACATCGCGCACGTGCCTGTTGGCGCGATGGGCGTGACGGAGGAAGCCGTGCAAGGCATGGTCGACGCACTCGACGAATTTCCGCGCCCGATGCTCGGCTACTGCCGTTCCGGCGCACGCTCCACCGCAATCTATCAAAAGACCCATCATATTCGCGGCTGATCTTTTGGCGCGGCTTTCGGCCGCGCCCTTCTTTCATAAACTCAGGAGAACATCATGAGCATCAAGCGTATCGACGTCGGCGCCCGCATGAGTGGCGCGGTCATCCACGGTAACACCGTCTATCTCGCCGGCCAGGTCGGCGAAGGCGAAAGCGTGACAGATCAGTGCAAGTCGGCGCTTGCCGAAGTCGATCGTCTGCTTGCCGCTGCAGGTTCCAGCAAGTCGAAGATCCTGCAGACGTTGATCTATCTCTCCGACATTTCCTACTTTGCGGAGATGAACGCTGCCTGGGAAGCCTGGGTCGACCCGGAGAACACGCCGGCTCGCGCCACCAGCGAGGCCAAGCTTGCTGCACCGAAGTACAAGGTCGAGTTTATCGTCATCGCCGCGATCGACTGAGTTCGGCGCCAATTGCCCGTTTCAAAGCCGGTGGGTTCGCTCACCGGCTTTTTGTTTGCGCGATTTCGGTAAGCGTGCGTGTCGGCGTGATCGCCTCGGGATCAAGCTTCACCTCGATGATCGAAGGCTTGCCGCTTGCGCGCGCGCGCTCAAAGGCAGGCGCGAAGTCCCCGGTTTTCTCCACCGTTTCACCATGGCCGCCATAGGCACGGGCAAGGGCTGCGAAATCCGGATTGGTGAGATCCGTTCCGCTGACACGGCCGGGATAGTCGCGTTCCTGATGCATGCGGATCGTGCCGTAGATGCCGTTGTTGATGACAAGGGCGATGATCGGGAGGTTGTAGCGGACGGCCGTGGCGAATTCCTGCCCGTGCATCAGGAAACAGCCGTCGCCGGCAAAGCAGATGACTTCACGCTCCGGAAAAAGCCGCTTGGCGGCCACGGCAGCCGGCAGGCCGTAACCCATCGAGCCGGATGTTGGGGCCGCCTGGGTATTGAACTGCCGGAAGCGATGGAAGCGATGCAGCCAGGTGGCATAATTGCCGGCACCATTGGTGAAGATCGTGTCGGCTTTCGTGTTGCCCTCGATCCATTCCATGATCGGTCCCATGTGAACGGCGCCGGGGCCTGATTGGGGCGGCTTCGACCAGGCAAGATAGGCCTGGTGCATATGCTCGGTCCTTTCCGCCCAGCGCGGTTCGGCAGGCGCTTCGAGATCGGTAAGGGCGGCGACGAAGTCCTGCGGCGATGCGCAGATCGCCAGGTCCGGACGGTAGATGCGGCCAAGTTCGGACGGGTCAGGATAGATGTGGACGAGCGATTGCGCCGGGTAGGGGACGTTGATCAGGGTATAGCCTGACGACGGCATTTCCGACATCCGGGCGCCGAGCAGGATCAGCAAATCGCTCTCCTTGATCTCCTTCGCCAACGCCGGATTGATGCCGATGCCGACATCACCGGCATATCCCGGGTTGAGGTGATCGAAGAGCATCTGGCGGCGGAAGGAACAACCGACCGGCAGCTTGAAGCGTTCGGCAAAGATGCGGAAATCGGCAACTGCATCGGCATCCCAGCGAGTGCCGCCAACAATGACAATCGGCCGTTCGGACTTCAAGAGCCGCATGTAGAAATCGTCGACCTGACGGCGCCCGGGATGAGCGGCAACGCGGGCATAAGGCTTTGCGCGCGGCGCTTCCACCTCGTCGCGCAACATGTCTTCGGGCAGTGACAGCACGACAGGCCCGGGCCTGCCGGCCGTGGCAACGGCAAAGGCGCGGGTCACGAATTCGGGAATGCGTGCCGCATCATCGATTTCACCGATCCATTTGGCATACTCGGTCAGCGCGCGGCGGAACTCGACCTCCTGGAAGGCTTCGCGCTCGCGGGCATCACGCTGCACCTGGCCGATGAAGAGGATCATCGGGATCGAATCCTGCCTGGCGATATGCAGGCCTGCCGTGGCGTTGGTGGTGCCAGGCCCGCGGGTGACAATGCAGATGCCGGGTTCGCCGGTGAGCCGACCCCAGCAATCGGCCATCATCGCGGCACCGCCTTCCTGGCGGCAGACGATCACTTCGATATCCGTGTCATAAAGCGCGTCCAGCACAGCGAGGAAGCTTTCGCCGGGCACGCAGGAAAGCCGCTTTATTCCGTTTGCCTTCAGCGCTTCGACAATCAGCTCGCCGCCGGTCTTCTTCATGATGCAGATTTCCTCTCCCGTTCAGCGCGCTCCAATGCCTCGAGCTCTGCCAGAACCTCTTCCTGATGCTCGCCGAGCCGGGGGCCCGGCCTTTGGTAACGCAGGGGCGTTTCGGAGAGCACGACCGGCGTCCTCACGCCCGGAATCATGTTTCCTGCCGCATCCGGCAGATCGATGCGCAGTCCGCGCGCCTTTATCTGCGGATCGGCGAACATCTCCTCGATCGTGTTGATTGCGCCGGCGGGTACAGCATCCTTTTCGCAGGCTTTCAGCAAGTCGGCCTTCTGCCATTTCAACGTTTCGGTCGAGATCAGGCGGCGCACTTCGTCGCGGTTGGCGACGCGGGCCTTATTGGTCGAAAAACGCTCGTCGTCGGCGATGCCATCGAGACTGAGGATCGTGCAGAGACGCCGGAACTGGTTGTCATTGCCGACGGCGAGGATCAGGTAACCGTCCGCGCTCGGCACGACCTCGTAAGGCGAGATGTTCGGATGGGCGTTTCCGAGCCGCGCCGGCGCGCGGCCGGAGATCAGGTAGTTCATGTTTTGATTGGCGAGCACGGCGGATTGCACGTCGAGCAATGCCATATCGACAAGCTGGCCTTTGCCGGTTTTCAGCGCATGGATGAGGGCTGCCTCGATTGCCGCGACAGCATAGATGCCGGTGAAGATATCGGCGATGGCCACACCTGCTTTCATCGGCTGGCGATCCGGCTCGCCGGTGATCGACATGAAGCCGGACATGCCCTGGACGATGTAGTCATAGCCCGCGAGGCTGGCATAGGGGCCAGACTGGCCGAAGCCGGTGATGGAGCAGTAGACGAGCTTGGGATTGATCTTGCGCAGGCTCTCGTAGTCGAGCCCATACTTGACGAGGCCACCGAGCTTGAAATTTTCGATCAGGACATCGGCCGTTGCCGCAAGGCGTCGCACCAGCGACTGGCCTTCCTCGGTCTTCAAATCGGCCGTGACAGAGCGCTTGTTGCGATTGGCGCAGTGATAATAGGCGGCTGAAAGGTTTTCGCCGTCGCCGCCCTCGACGAAGGGCGGCCCCCATTGGCGCGTATCGTCGCCGCCTTCCGGATTTTCGACCTTGATGACGTCTGCGCCTAGATCGGCCAATATCTGCCCGGCCCAGGGGCCTGCCAGGACGCGGGCGAGCTCGATGACCCTGAAGCCGGCAAGCGGCGGTTTCTTGCTACTTTCCGTCATGTTCCTCCCCGGAAACGGATCATGGTGCCCGCGTTGCCTCAGATGTATCGGATACGGGTTTGGATGCAAAGCGGCGCTCGCGCCAGATGATGTAAAGTCCCGATGCAATGATGATGAGAATTCCCAGCCATTTGATGGCGTCGGGAAAATCGCCGAAAACCAGCCATGCGAAGATCGTGGCCGAGACGATCTCAAAATATTGCAGCGGCGCTAAAGTCGAGGCGGGTGCGGAGCGATAGGCATAGACGCCGAGAATGCTGGCAATCGCGGCCGTTACGCCGACGCCAAGGAGCCAGACGAGACCCATCGTGGTTGGCGCTACCGGTTCGAACACATCCGAGCCGCTTCCACGAGCCAAGAAAAGCAGGACAGCACAGATGAAAAGACCCCACAGGCCCATGTGAAACTGCATCACCCATGGGTCCTCGCGCTGCGCCAGGGCCCTGTTCATCATCGCGGAGATGGCGATGCAGACTGCGCTGACGACCGGCAACAACGCCACGTAGCCGACTTCCTGGAAGCTTGGCTGAATGACCAGGATCGCGCCGAAGAAGCCGATCCCGCAGGCCGTGTAGCGCCTCCAGCCGATTGTCTCGCCCAGAAAAAGGCTGCTCAGGACTGTGAGGATGATGGGTTCGACGAAGAAGATCGCGATCGCATCTGCAACTGCCATGTATTTGAGCGTGGTGACGAACGAGATCATCGATATCGTGATGATGGCGCCGCGAATTGCGTGGAAGAGGCTCTGCCTCAAAGACGAATCCGTCAGTTTTTTGCGCCAGATGACAATGGGAAGCATGCACAGAGCCTGTATGGCAAAGCGTGCTGCGGTGATCTCCGCAGACGGAACCGTCGTGATGGCAAGCTTGGAAAAAATATCGATCAGCGGCGATACGAGCACCGAAAAAAACATGAGCATGAGGCCCATGCTGACTTCGGAGGAGCTATTCTTTGTTATCGCACTGTTCATTTCCGGTCCGCTCGTCGGGGCTTGCGGTTGCGCAATCGCACCAATCGGCAAACGCCGAAATCGCCGCTTCGGCGCCGATCTCGTTCAGAGTCTCGTGCCGCTTGTCCTGATATATTTCGGTGGTGATACGGGAGAAACCATGCTGTTTCAAATGGTTTGACAGCCACATCACGGCTTTTCCGCCATCGGTCGCCGGATCCTTTCCGCCGCCGACGAGATGGATCGGCAGGTTCTTTCGCAGCCTCTCGAGGTGCCGCTTCTGCGGCGCGCGAAAGGTGAGTTGAATAATATCGAGCCAGAGAGAAACGGAAGCATCGAAGCCACAGAGCGGATCGGCGATATATTTGTCGACTTCGGCCGGATCGCGCGAGAGCCAGTCATATGCAGTCCTGTGGCCGGGAATGGATTTGCCCCAGACGTCGAAGGTGAGCTTCGGCATGAGGGCGCTCGGAACGTCGGAACCCTTAAGGGCTTTCTCGGCAAGCAGGATGGCTTGCGCGGCCCTGCCTGTCAGACCGACAGCGAAATTCGAATTCCACACGGCCACGGCATCAAACTTTTCCGGATAGGTCACCGCAACATTGAGGGCGATCAGCCCGCCCATGGAGTGGCCGAAGAGGATCACGGGAAGGTTCGGATGAAATCTTGCCGCATAGTCGCGCATGGCGACCATGTCGGCAAGGACCTGCTGCATACCGTTGCGCCGGGCGAATTGGCCGATCGGCGCGCCGTTGGCCACGGTTTCGCCGTGGCCGCGGTGGTCGTGGGCATAGACATGATAGCCGCGTGCGGCCATCGCCTTGGCGAAGCGTGCGTAGCGCCTGGAATGTTCAGCAAGTCCGTGGGAGATCAGCAGGATGCCCCGCGGACGGCCGCAGGCCGCCTCATGATGAAAGGCGAGCATCGCCTCAGGCGCCTTAAGCCATTGTGTTTTCGAAAACATTTCCATCCTCCCGCTGCAAAAGAGCAGATCGCGGGCCAAATGCAACATCCTGACGCATGTTTGCTGTGGAATTTCCTGCGAGTCCGGGTTGCACTACCTCGGGCTTCGGGTCTATTCGTTCGCGAATTGTTCTGTCTGCGGGAGTTGCGATGAGCAGGGTGTTTGTGCGTTTGGTGGCGTTTGTTCTGTCGACCGTCATGGCCGGCTTTGCGGTTGCTCAGGATGAGGGCACGCGCTTCATCCTTGCTGCAAGTTGGCAGCCGGCATTCTGCCAGGTAAACCAAAGGAAGCCGGAATGCAGGACCCAGACGAAGGACCGTTTCGACGCGACGAATTTTTCGCTCCACGGCCTTTGGCCGCTGCGGCAGAATTACTGCGGTGTACCGAAGGAGCTGCAGGCAGTCGATAAAGACGGGGATTGGAAAAGGCTGCCGGAAGTCAAGCTGACGATCGAGAATGCGTCAGCCCTTGCGAGGGCCATGCCCGGATCGCAATCGGGCCTTGAGCGGCATGAATGGACGAAGCACGGCACCTGCACGAAGATGAGCGCCGACGATTATTTCAACGTGGCGATCCGCCTGATCGATGACCTCAACGGCTCGGCCGTTCGCGATCTCTTTGCCGCAAATGTCGGCAAGAAGGTCAATGCCGATCAGATCAAGGCGGCTTTCGACAAGAGCTTCGGTGCAGGTGCAGGCGAGCGTGTGAAGATGAACTGCCGGCGCGCAGGCGACGTGCGTGTCATCGCCGAGCTGACGATCGGGCTGTCGGAGGACGCGGGCTCGGTTGTCGGCGCCGGCGCTGGCCTTGCGAAACTCATGCAAGACGCCGGCCGCACCTCCTTCGGCTGCGACGAAGGCGTTGTCGACGCTGCGGGGTTCTGAGAGTTCATCGCACGGATGGATCGAGCGCAGCTCGAACAAGAGCGGGAAAAGAAATGCGGCTTTATGACTTCGGAAGCGTCGGGGAGGCCTACCAGAGATACTCGGACGGATACGAGGCCGAATTCGTCACCAGCTGGTGTTCGAAGTCGTGGCCGGCCTCACGTTTGCCTAGGCTGTTTCATGCGACTGGGCGGAAAGCCTGACGGGAACCGAGGAAATCCCTGCGTTGTCTTGTTTTTCGAACGCAGCCAAATCGATTGCCGTTCACAAAGCCGGTTTCGGCGTTGCCCGAACGCCGGCTTTCGCCTACATAGCGGCCACGGTTTTCAAAGTTTCCGCCCGGAGCAGCGTATAATGGCACGTCAGTTCATCTATCATATGGCCGGCCTCAACAAGGCCTATGGCAACAAGAAGGTGCTGGAGAACATCCACCTTTCCTTCTACCCCGATGCCAAGATCGGTATCCTCGGCCCGAACGGCGCCGGTAAGTCCACCGTTCTGCGCATCATGGCCGGTCTCGACAAGGAATATACCGGGGAAGCCTGGCTCGCCGAAGGCGCAACGCTCGGCTACCTGGCGCAGGAGCCGCAGCTCGACGCGTCGAAGACGGTGCTCGAAAACGTCATGGAAGGTGTGGCTTCCAAAAAGGCGATCCTCGACCGCTACAACGAACTGATGATGAACTATTCCGACGAGACGGCGGAAGAGGGGGCGAAGCTCCAGGACATTATCGACAGCCAGAACCTCTGGGACCTGGAAAGCCAGGTCGAAATGGCGATGGACGCGCTGCGCTGCCCCCCGGGCGATGCTTCAGTCGACAATCTTTCGGGCGGCGAAAAGCGCCGCGTGGCGCTCTGCCGCCTGCTGCTTGCCCAGCCGGATCTGCTGCTTCTCGATGAACCGACGAACCATCTCGATGCCGAGACGATCGCCTGGCTCGAAAAGCACTTGCGCGAATATCCAGGTTCCGTGCTGATGATCACCCACGACCGCTACTTTCTGGACAATGTCACCGGCTGGATCCTCGAGCTCGACCGCGGCCGCGGCATTCCCTACGAGGGAAATTATTCGGCTTATCTGCAGGCGAAGGCCAAGCGCATGCAGCAGGAGGGCCGCGAAGAGGCCTCCCGCCAGAAGGCTCTGTCTCGTGAGCAGGAATGGATTGCGTCAAGTCCGAAAGCGCGTCAGGCAAAGTCGAAGGCGCGTATCCGCGCCTATGACGAACTGGTGGCGGCAGCCGCCGACCGTCGTCCGGGCGACTCCCAGATCGTCATCCCGGTCGGTGAACGTCTCGGTCAGGTCGTCATCGAGGCGGAGAATCTCACCAAGGGATACGGCGATACCGTCCTGATCGAGAACCTGAGCTTCAAGCTGCCCCCCGGCGGCATCGTCGGCGTCATCGGCCCTAACGGTGCCGGCAAGACGACGCTTTTCCGCATGATCACGGGCCAGGAAAAGCCGGACAGTGGTGAAATCCGCATCGGCGATACCGTCGATCTCGGCTATGTCGACCAGAGCCGGGATGCGCTCAACGGCAACAAGACCGTCTGGGAAGAGATCTCCAGCGGCAACGACATCATCAAGCTCGGCAAGCACGAAGTGAATTCGCGCGCCTATTGCGGCGCCTTCAACTTCAAGGGCGGCGACCAGCAGCAGAAGGTCGGCACGCTTTCCGGCGGCCAGCGCAACCGCGTCCATCTTGCCAAGATGCTGAAGGCCGGCGGCAACGTCATCCTGCTCGACGAACCGACCAACGATCTCGATACGGAAACGCTGGCGGCGCTTGAGGACGCGCTCGAAAACTTCGCGGGCTGCGCTGTTATCATCAGCCACGACCGCATGTTCCTCGACCGGCTTGCAACGCATATCCTCGCCTTCGAGGGCGACAGCCATGTCGAATGGTTCGAAGGCAACTTCGAAGACTACGAGCAGGACAAGATGCGTCGCCTCGGCGCGGATTCGGTCAATCCGAAGCGGGTGACCTACAAGCGCCTGACGCGCTGAACGTCAGCGACGAGCCATTAGATCAGAAGCCCCGGTAATCGCCGGGGTTTTGTGTTTTTGTCGGTCGCTTTCAGACCAGTGAATTTCGTGAACAGAGAGGATTCCGGCTTGCCATGTCTCCTCAAATCACATAAAGATATCTTTATATGTTGATTGGGTCGGAATATGGCTGAAGCTGTGAAGCTTGGATTGGATGGGCTGGTGGACGTCTTGAAGGCGGCCGGTGAGCCGACGCGTCTGCGGCTTCTGGCGCTTCTTGCCGCCGGCGACCTGACGGTGACCGATCTTACGGAAATCCTCGGACAGTCGCAGCCGCGCATCTCCCGGCATCTGAAGCTGCTCGGTGAGGCCGACCTCATCGATCGCTATCAGGAAGGCGCCTGGGCCTATTTCCGGCTGAGGCAGGATGGCAAGGCGGCGGCGCTGGTGCGCCTTCTGCTGACACACGCTTCCCAGAACGATCCGGTGTTCTTGCGCGATGGCGAGCGGCTTTTAGCCGTGAAGCGTCAGAGGGCAGAGCGGGCGCAGGCCTATTTCAGTCGCAATGCCGCTGAATGGGACGAGCTTCGGCGCCTGCATGCCGCCGACGAAGAGGTGGATGCCGCGGTCATCAAGCTCCTCGGTGACCAGCCGGTCCATTCGCTGCTTGATCTCGGCACGGGGACCGGCCGCATGCTCGAGCTGCTTTGCGGCCTCTATCGCCGGGCGATCGGCGTCGATGCCAGCCGCGACATGCTGAGTGTCGCCCGCGCCAATCTCGACAGGGCAGGCATCACCAAGGCATCGGTGCGGCATGCCGACATCCTGAACCTGCCGTTCGAGGGGCAGGATTTCGATCTCGTCACCATTCATCAGGTGCTGCACTTCTTCGATCAGCCGGAAATCGCGATTGCCGAGGCGGCGAGGATGCTGGCACCTGGTGGGCGTCTCATGGTCATCGATCTTGCGCCGCATGGGCTTGAATATCTTCGCGACGAGCACGCGCACGTCCGCCTTGGTTTCTCGCATCAGTCGATGACCGACTGGCTGCGCAGGACGGGGCTCGACGTGGAGCAGGCCGTCGATCTACATCCGGGTCAGCCGGGCGAGAAGGGGCTTACAGTCACGATCTGGCTTGCGCGCGATCCCAGGCGCCTCATTGCATCCGAAGGCGCCGAAACAGTATTGGCCGGGGAGGTATGATATGGCTTTGAACACCGGAGACCGCCGCAATATCGGCATTTCCTTCGAATTTTTCCCGCCGAAGTCGGAGGAGATGGAAGGCCAGCTCTGGAAGACGGTGGCCGAGCTGCAGGACTGGGATCCGGATTTCGTCTCGGTGACCTATGGCGCCGGGGGCACCACAAAGGCGCCGACGCTGACGGCCGTGACGCGGTTCCTCAACGAGACGCCGCTTGCGACGGCGTCGCATCTCACCTGCGTGGGCGCCACGAAGGAAGAGACGCACCAGGTGATCGACCATTTCCGCAAGGCCGGCGTGAAGCACTTCGTGGCGCTGCGCGGCGATGCGCCGGGCGGGGCAGGGGTGCCTTACGAGCCTCATCCGGGCGGCTACGCCAATGCGGCCGAACTGGTGGCCGGCCTTCGCGAAATCGGCGATTTCGAGATTTCGGTGTCCGCCTATCCGGAGAAGCATCCGGAGAGCCTGGACGTGGCGGCCGATATCGACATGCTGAAGCGAAAGGCCGACAACGGCGCGGACCGCGCATTGACGCAATTCTTCTTCGATAACGACAACTTCGAGCGCTACCTGGAGAAGGTGCGGCGCTCTGGCGTCAAAATTCCGATCGTGCCCGGCATCATGCCGATCCAGAACCTGACGCAGCTGAAACGATTTGCCAGCGCATGCGGCACGGTGATCCCGGCCTTTCTCGATGAGCGCTTTGCCGGTCTCGACGACAAGGTGGAGGAGCGGGCCAAGGTTGCCGTTGATGTCGCCGTCGAGCAGATCGAGGATCTCGTTCGCCGCGGGTTAAACGAGTTTCATCTCTATACGATGAACCGCTCGCCGTTGGTTTCAGCCGTCCTCACCAATCTCGGCCTCAGGCGAGAGGGCGCAAAGAGGGCAGCGGGCGCGGCTGCCTGAGGGCACCGGCAATCGGCATCCAATAAAAAAGCGCATGTCTGGCGGTGACATGCGCTTTTTAATTGGCTGAACTGTTAGCTTGTCAGGAGCTAGGTATTCCAGTCATAGGGTTCGCCGACCGCTCAAATAAAGAGCATGGACAAGACGAACGCGAACGCTGCACTGACCAACAGGACATTCAAGGATCGTGTGATACCCATGTCTGCCTCCTCGCGTTAACCGGCATATAATATGTCTGAATTGTGTCGCGTGGAAAGCGGTTTCTATGCTGCAGCGCAGCGGCGAACTGCGGATGAGCCGAGTTCTGATCAGCTAAGCGATTGAAACGAAGTGCTAAATTGGAACGAAAATTTGTTCACACATTTTAACCGTGCGTTAAATTGGGCGATTGCCCGTTAACGGTGACGGCGACATAAAGGCATGACCGGAACCATTTGATATAACGCGGGAAATCGAAACCGCGCCCCGTCATGTTCCGGGGCGCGATCGAATTGCGCGGTCTTTACGAAAATCAACTGGTCAGAGCGCGCCGAGCAGGCCGGGCGTCGCCCAGCCATCGGCCGGCATTCCGAGACGCTGCTGCTCCCTCTGAATCGCGACACGCGTGCCGGAACCCAGGATGCCGTCTATCTGGCCGACATCGTGGCCCTTAGACTGCAGCTTGGTCTGCAACTGCTTCATCTGGTCATTCGCAAGGCCCTGTTCCGGTGTCCCCTTGAGATAAGGCTGCGCACCGCCAAAGCGGGTGGCGAAATATGCGGCCGAGGTCGTGTAGATGAATGACTTGTTCCACTCGAGATAGATCTTGAAGTTCGGATAGGCGATAAAGGCCGGTCCGTGACGGCCTTGCGGAAGAACGAGGTCACCCTCCAGATTGCCGAAGCTGGTGTTGCCGTCACGCGGTTGGACACCGAGCGCGAACCACTCGCCCGCCGTCATGGTGCCGCCGAGACCCGATTTTTCCCAGGGAAGATTTTCTGGCAAGGTGACTTCCTGCAGCCAGGGCTGGCCGCGCTTGAAGCCGAGATGCTGGATGAACTTAGCAGCCGTCAGGATTGCGTCCGCGCCGCTCTCCTTCAGCCGCACATGGCCATCGCCGTCGCCATCCATGCCGTATGCGACGATGTCGCGCGGAAGCATCTGCACCTGGCCGATTTCGCCCGCCCATGCGCCGGTATTGGTCGCCGGGTCAAGGTCGCCGTGCTGGACCATTTCGATGAGCGCGATCAATTGCGGGCGGAAGAGTTCGGGGCGGCGGCAGTCATGCGCCAGCGTGACGAGCGCGTTGCGCGTATTGAAATCGCCCTGAACCGCGCCGAAGTCCGTTTCCATTGCCCAGAAGGCGGTGATGACGCCCGGGGCGACGCCATAGTCCTGCTCGGCCCTGGCGAAGACGTCTGCGAACTGTTTCAGCTTCTGGCGGCCGATATCGAGACGGGCCTGACTGACGGTACGCTGGGAAAACTCAAGGAAGGTCTGCTTGAAAACGCCCTGCGCGCGGTCCCGGCTAAGAACCTTCGGATCGATCTGCGCACCGGCGAGCGCCTTGTCGGCAGCTTCGGCCGAAGCGCCGGCGGCGATCGCATCGGCCTTTACGCCCGCCAGAAATTCGGCAAGGTCGCCGGCGCAAGCCACGGGAGGAGCCTGAGGCGTTGCGGCTGGTGGAGGGGAAGCCGCCGGCGCCATTGCCTGCTGCTGAGCCAGCGCCGTGGTTGCCGCGGTGATTGCAAACAAGAGAGCAAGTGCAGAGCGGCTTGCGAGCGAGCGGTGCATGAGATCGTCCTTATATCCGAAATATGTCCGTTGCTTTCACAGATGAATGTGACGGAAGCAAGAAAGATCGGCGGACGTTACTAAGAATTCTTGTCCTTAGAAACGGAAGCCACCCAGTTGGTCCAGTTCTTTGAGGAGCCCGCGAACACATTGATGTCGGCGGGGCCTTTAATGCCGGGGATCACGCCGGTCGACGTGTACTGCCAGAAGGCCCAGCGGCGGTCGGCATAGGTGACTTCCGGGTGCTTGGCCACCGAGCGGACCCAGAAGTGATAGTCCTGGAAATAACCCTGCAGATTGTCGCGGTGGAAATCGACCGATGTATAGATGATCGGCCGCTTGCCGTAATAGGCTTCGAGGCGGTCCATGAAGCGCTGCATCTGAGCGCGGACGGTCGCCGGGTCCGGCCGAAAGCGGCAGGTCTTCGATTCGCCGTTCCATTCGACGTCCAGGACCGGGGGCAGGCGCATCGAGTCCCGCGGGACGTTGCGGATGAACCAGTCGGCCTGCTCATCGGCCGACGAGCAGAAATAATAGAAATGATAGGGCGCATGCGGGATGCCGACGGCGCGGGCGCGCTGCCAGTATTCATTGAAGCGCGGGTCGAACCTGTCCTTGCCCTCGGTCGCCTTGATGAAGGCAAAGGCGACGCCGGAGGTCTTCACCGTCTGCCAATCGATGTCGCCCTGCCACTTGGAGATGTCGATGCCGTGAACCTCGTTCCGATGCGGATGCTTCTCCCCGAAATCCTGGGGGTCGGTATCCTTGAATCGGGTCTTCGGTTTTATGGATGCGGTTTCAAGATAATCGTATCCCGATGAAGTACAGCCGGCCAACATGATGGCCAATGGCAATACAACAAACAAAATCCGGCGCATAAATGTCCCGTCGTGGACCGAATGATCGACTTGCCCCACAGCTTGACCTTCGAAAGACGAGTTTCAGTAGAGGAATCCCCCTCTTTGAACATATCAACGTAAAAATTCGGTTAGTTTCAAGTCAATTGTGAAGGTCGGGCGATGATTGCCGCCCGCCAGGCGTAGCCGCCGCCGATCGTCTCGAACGACAATCTCGCGTTGTTTTCATGGGCTTGGGCTTCCAGCACCTCGCGCAGATCGGCGCGAGGCATCACGTGAAATTTTGCAAGCCATGACTTCAGCACTGCCTTGAACCAGCCCGGCAGGCCCTCCTGCTGGCCGAAATCGACGATATGCAGTTGTCCGCCAGGGTTCAATGCGGCGATTGCGGCAGCCACGGCGCGTTCCCAATCGGGAATCATCGACAGAGCATAAGAAATGAGGATCCGGTCGAAGCCGCCGACACCAAATTCCCGCGGAGTGAAGGCGGTCGCGTCGGCTACGCGAAAATCGGCAACCGCAAGCTTCGTGGCGAATGTTTTGCGCGCTGAAATCAGCATTTCCTGCGAAATGTCGAGGCCGTAGAGCCTGGCGGCGGGGAACAGCCGGTGTGCGAGCACCAGATTGCGGCCCGTGCCGCAGCCGACTTCGAGCAGCGTACCGCCTTCCGGAACGTCCAGATTGCGGATCGTACGGTCGCGGCCGAGCAGGTAGTATTTGCGCGTCAGATCATAGATATGGCGCTGGTGGCGATACATGCCGTCCATGAGATTGGCATGTTTCTCGTCCAGGATGGAGCGGATCTCGGTCACGCGTTCTTTCCGTAGATGTGGAAGCCGCCGTAGATGGCAGAACGGTCGAGCGCGGTCATATCTTTGGATTTCTCCTCGAAATATTGCCATCGGTCGCGAATCGACGCGGAAAGACGGCCCTCGATGACGCTTTTTTCGGCCGCGGTGCGAAAGATGACGCGGGCGCCGGGGCGGGCGGTGCGGGTAATCTCGGCCCAGAGCTCGTTCATCTGCTGGTCCGTCATCCAGTCCTGTGCATCGAGCAGGATATAACGGTCGCGAGAGGCGGCGGGTTCCTTGGTGAGAAGCTCGGTGAAGCTTGCGTGATGGACGTTGACACGATCGACATTGGCGCGGATGACCTCGTAGTGCTGCCGCTTCAGATAGGTCGGCAGCGGGCCTTCGTCATCGGTGGCATAACGGCGACCAAAAGCCTGCCAGGCGAAATAGTTTTCGCTCATCGGAAAATGGCAGGCGAGCTTTTCGAGGCGATGCTTCAGCACCGGTGCGATCGACTGATCGGCGGTGAGACTGGCAAGCTCGTCATATTGCTGCGGCGGAATCCCAAGGCCGAAAAGCGAGCTCTTGCGCCCGGTAATCCATCGCACCACCGGCTTTTCGAAGAGGGGCGCAACCTGTTCGTCGAAGAACTGGCGCTGTTCGCGGATTGAGCGGGTCTTTGTCATCTCTTTGAGATCGACGCCGTGCAGGCGGGCAAGCAGATGGGCCGCGCCGATGAAGCGGCCGAGCAGGCCGGTCTCGTAGAAGTTGCGGTTGAAGACGGTGACGCGGCGGCGGCCGAACTTGCGGCCGTTCCAATAGGCGCGTGTCGTCCGATCGAGATTGGATGACAGGAAGTGGTCGAAGGCCTGGCTGTTCGAGCGCTCGTTGGGCATGGCGAGGAAGCGTACGAGGTCGGTATGGCCCGGAAGATGCTTGAAGGCAGCAAGCTTCAGGCGGTTCAGCGCGACATGGTGGGGGTTGAGGTCGACCACATCGATGGAGGCCGGCGCCTTGGAGAGATAGGCGAGCATGTTGCACCCGCCCGAGCCGATCGTGACGATGCGGTGATGCGGCTGCAGTTCCATCGCTTGCATGTCGAGATCCGGATCCTCCCAGATCTGGGGATAGACGAGGCCGGAAAAGAGCAGGCCGAAAAGCCGTTCCGATAAGCCGTCCTTGGAAAATGCCTTGTGGCGGAGAAGAGCGTCCTTGAGTTTCCGGTTCTTGCGGAAGCCGGTATCCGGTGCAAATTCCGTCATTTGATTCTGTCACCCTTTTTGTGTTCAGGGCGTGTAGCGCGTCCCTGCTACAGTTTGATGACGCAGATTGTCGGTATCGCTTCCCACCGGAATTGCCCGGCACGAAACGATACTCGCGTTCTTGTGCTCTTTTTTGGGAAGTGATTTCCTGCTTTCTCCGTTCGTGGAGGCATGACATGCGATTTGTTCTGCGTATCTTGAAGGCACTGGCCGCTGCATCTGTTGTCATCGTCATCGCAGGCGGGACCTGGCTTGGCGTCAACCCGCCTGAGCTGTTGCGCGTGGGTGACGGTTATGCGGCGAAGATCGTCTGCTCGAATGTGTTCCTGGCAGGACGCGACCCGCAATCGGTGCTCTATGGCGACGTACAGGCGCCGGGCAATCCGCTGCTGCGGTTGGTGCGAGTTTCGGTCGATCGCGATCAGGGCCATGTAACGGCGCGCATCCTGGGGCTCTTTGCGCCCGGATATGCGCTCTATCGCGGGGCGCTCGGCTGCACGAGCGTGCCTGACGGCAATTTCAAGGCTGCTGCCGAGGCTGTACCTTCAGAGACATCGCCGCGGGTGGTTCCGCAGAACGCCGCACTATGGCCGGAAGGCGAGAGCATCGCTGAAGCTGACGATGGAGAGCTTGCGTCGCTGCTGGCAAACGACCTGCTGGCCGGTCCGCAAATGCGGGCGATGGTCGTCGTTCACAACGACCGGATCGTGGCGGAGCGCTATGGCGAAGGCTTCGATGCAAGAACGCCTCTGCTTGGCTGGTCCATGACCAAGACGGTCAATGCGGCGCTCGTCGGACGCGCCATGCTCGATGGAAAGGTAGATTTCAACACGAACCACCTGTTGCCGCAGTGGAAGAATGACGAACGGTCGCAGATCAGGCTGCGGGATCTGATGGGCATGGAAAGTGGTCTCGCTTTCAACGAGGAATACGGCGATGTCACGGATGTGACGCGCATGCTCTATCTCGACCCCGATATGGTTTCGTTACCCGCCAATGCGCCGTTCGAAGCAAGGCCTGGCGAACGCTTCCGTTATTCGAGCGGCACGGCGGTCCTGTTGTCACGAATCTGGATGAATGGGCTAGGCGACCAGGAAAGGGCCTTCTCTTATCCGAGGGAGGCACTTTTCAAACCGCTCGGCATGTCGAGCGCAGTGCTGGAGGTCGATGCCCGTGGCACCTTTGCAGGCAGTTCCTATCTCTATGCGACGGCGCGCGATTGGGCGCGTTTCGGACAATTCCTGCTTCAGGACGGCGTCTGGAACGGTCGGCGGCTGTTGCCGGAGGGGTTTGTCACGGCCATGCGAACGCCGACGCAATCGTCGGGCGGTAAATATACGCAAGGCCAGGCATGGCTCGCAGCACCCGGCGGAGATACCAGCGCTGAAGCGGGGCTGCCGGAAGATACCTTTTGGCTGGAAGGACATGACGGACAAAGTATGGCAATCGTGCCGTCCGCCGATCTGGTCTTCGTCCGCATGGGCTTGACGCCGGGCCGCCTCGGCTACAAGCCGCAGGTCATGCTGAAAGAGCTGCTGGCCGCGCTGCCTGCCGGTTGAGCGGCTGTGAAGGCGAAATCTTAGTAGTTGCCCTGGGCAATGTCCGTCATGCCTTTGCGCTTGGCATCGTAATAATAGCCGCGGGCATAAAGCCTTACGGCATCTTCTTCCTTGTTGTTGGAAACGAGCCATGCGCCGCGCAGATACTTCGCGGCATATTTAATGTTGGTTTCGGCGTCGAGAAGGCCGGCGGGCGCACCGTCATAGCCCATCGATTTGGCCGTATTGTACTTGATCTGCATCAGTCCGAAATACCCACGCTTATTGTAAGCCTTTGGATTGTAACGGCTTTCGCGATGAACGACGCGGTGGATCAGTGTCTCGGGGACTTCGTAAAGCTTCGAATACTTGCTGATCAGCTTGCCGATAAAGCTCTTTTCTGCGGTCGGCGCAGTATCAAGGTCGCTGTCGCTGAACACCGGCGGGGCGGCTGGCGGGTCCATGGGGCCGGACTCATCGAAGCTGAAATCCAACATCGAACGCCGCGTGGGGCCGACGGAGGCGATGGCGGCCAGGGCCCCGGCCTGCGGCGCTGTCGCTGCGAAGGCAAGCTGTGCGGCAGGCGATGCCGGAGTGCCTGGACGCGGGGTCGGCACGACCGACTGTATCGCGGTCATTTCCGGCGTCAGCGGGATTTGTGTGCCACCCGCGGTCATCGCCTGTTGCATGGCAGGATTGGCCGAGGTTGCCGTCGCCGGCATTGCCGTTGCGGCCGTCAAAGCGGGTGTCGCCTGCGGATTGGAAGCTGCGAATGCGGTTTCGAGATGGCTGGCGCCGTCGGCGGCCGGCACGGCGGCCATCTTCATCGCATCCTCGCCAGGCTTCGGTGTTGGCACGACGCTCTGCACAGCGGTCAATTCCGCCTGCGACGTATACTCGACCGTCGAGCATCCGGCCATACCGCACAACATTGTCGTCACGACAAGGCCGCGTTTCAGGCCGGAAGAACCGTTCGCTACCATTCTGTCACTTTCGTGAATCGCGCCGCCCTGGCAGCATTTTAAAGTTATCGAGACCCTGCACCCTGATTTGCCATTAGCCTATTCGCTGTTGCGCCGCAACCGGCGAAGATCGTCAGGCGGCGATACGGCGATAACCGGCCGTCACGGCGCCCGCAGCGATCAACAACGTCCCGCCGGTGCGGTTGACGGCGCGCTGCACGCTGGCCTTGCGGATGAGGCCGCGTGCGGCATTTGCTAGAAGTGCGTAAGTCGCGGCATTGATCGTTGCGAGAACAAGGAAGGTCAGCTCCATGATGACCATCTGTTCGAAGAAAGGCTTCTCGGGGTTGAGAAATTGCGGAACGAAGGCGACGAAGAAGACGATGCTCTTCGGATTGAGCGCAGTCACGATATAGGCGTGCAGGAAGATCTTCAGCGACTTCTCTTCCGGCAGGTTGTCGTTGTCGGCGACCGGTTCGGTGATGAGCGGCGCACGCCAAAGCTTGATGCCTAGCCAGATGAGGTAGGCGCCGCCGATCCACTTCAGCACCGTGAAGAGCATTGCCGATGCGGCCAGAACCGCACCCAGGCCGAAGAGGGAGGCCGTCATCGCCGTGAAATCGCCGAGCGCCACGCCGCTTACCGTCGCCAGCGCCGTGCGTCGTCCATGGCCAAGCGCATAGGACACGACGAGCAGGATTGTCGGGCCTGGAATGGCAAGCATGATGGCGGACGCGGCGGCGAATGCGAGCCAGGCTTCGAGCGACATGGAATCTCCTCCTAATCCCTAGGAAACAAGCAAAGACACCATATTAGCCCTGCGTCAATCATGCTTCCTGGTATTTTTGTCCTATCCTATCCATCACTTCGGCGAACCATCTGGTCGAAAGGTCGAAGGCCTTGCCGCCCTTGATGCGCGGGAACTCGATGGTGCGCAATTTGCCATCCTGTCCTTCGTCATGGCCGGTGACGCCGGAGACCTTGTTGAGGGCGCTTTCGACAGCCAGGTCCACCATGCTGTGGATGAGGCGGAGGTCGTCGGCATTGGCAGGCGCGGAGCGGGCGAAATAGCCGGATTTCTGGACCAGCGAACGCTCGGCATCGACGAGGTTGGCGAACTGCTTCTGGAACCAGCCGCCGACATTGATCGTGTCGATCTTCACATGGCCAAAGGCATCGCGCTTGATGGTCTCGCCGGCAGCTTCCCGCTCCGCGACTATGGCATCGAGGCAGGCGCCTTCAGAAACGAAGACGGTCGCATGTCCGGTCTTGTTCATGATCTCCTTGAGGCGTTCGGCCTCGGCCTGCAGATCAAATGCCATTTCCGGCAGGTAGACGGCATTGATGCTTTTCAGGCCAACATTCATCATCATCCCGTCGACATATTCGTAGTTCTTCGTACGGTCGAGATAGGCCCGGGCGGTCGCCGCCGTCAGCCAGCCGCAGTGGCGGCCCATGACCTCGTGGATGACGAGCGTGCGCGGCGCAGCACTCTGCTCGTTGCTCACATTGTCGAAAAAGTGCGCGCCGACTTCAGCCGCCGTCCAGGCGCCCAGAGACTGACGGATCGGCACGACGTCGTTGTCGACCGTCTTGGGCAGGCCGACGACGGTAAGGTCGTAATTATTGGCCGCGAGATAGGCTGCGAGATCGGCCGCAGTCGTGTTGGTGTCGTCGCCGCCGATGGTGTGAAGGATGGTGACGCCGTCATCGGCAAGGCGTTCGGCTGCGACGCGCAGCGGGTTCTCGCCCTCCTTGACGAGGCCGCGCTTGACGCAATCGGCGGCATTGGTCAGCTTAACGCGGCTGTTGCCGATCGGCGAGCCGCCGAAGCGGTGGAGAAGCGGCGCCTTTTCGCGCATTTCCTTGCTGATTGCGATGCTGTCGCCAAGAAGTACGCCCTGATAACCGGATTTGTAGGCGATGAGCTCGGCTTCCGGCGCGACGTCGCTATAGCGCTCGATGAGGCCGCCGACGGCGGAGGAAAGACAGGGAGCCAGGCCTCCGGCGGTCAGCATTGCTACTTTTTGTTTGGCCATTTTCCCTCCTTAAGTGCTTTCGTGCAGGTGTTCGCATGCAGCTTACCTAACGCATGGATGCGGCAGGGAAAGAGGCCTGTAAAGCAAAGAATTTACGAATAATGCTCGGCTCGGGCGGGCAAGGCGAGGAAGATGGCAAGAAGGGCGCATCTAATCGTTTCAGGCCCCTGTTTGCCATTTGAGACGCGCTGTGGAAAATCTGAAGAGGCAATCACGGCTTGTCCAAAGGCGCCCATTCGCGTGCGGTCTTTCGCCTTGCAAGCGGCGCGACAATTACCGAATTGTGAAAAGTGTTTTCAATCATACGACCAATCGCCGCCTTGCAATGGCTATGATTATTTGATCAAGGTATTTTCATATTGCGATGCGAGAAACTTCGATGTCCTTCTGGGAAAAACTGTTGAATGCTGTTGGCAACGCTGCGGGTAACCTGCTCTCGGCGATGGTCGAGGCGATCCGCACGGTTTTCGAGGGGGATCCCGAGACCCGTCGCAAGGTGGCGTTCTCCGTCGCCATCATCGCGCTTTCCGCCAAGATGGCGAAGGCCGACGGGATCGTCAGCGAAAAGGAAGTCCGGGCTTTCCGCGACATCTTCTTCTTTCCGCAGGACCAGGCCAAAAACGTTGCCCGCCTCTACAATCTCGCGCGGCAGGATGTTGCCGGTTACGAGGCCTATGCTGCGAAGCTTTCTTCACTCTGCGTCAGCTGCACCGCCAATTGCGCTGTTCTGGAAGACGTACTCGACGGCCTCTTCCACATCGCCAAGGCGGACGGGGCAGTCCATGAGAAGGAGATGAATTTCCTCCGTCATATCGGCCAGATCTTCGAAATGAGCGAAGAACGTTTCGAGCAGATCGCGGCGCGCCATGTTTCGATCGGCCGGGACCCTTACAAGGTCCTCGGTGTTTCGCCTTCCGACGATTTCCCGACGATCCGCCGCCGCTATCATGGCCTTGTCAGCGAGAACCATCCCGATCGGCTGATTTCGCGCGGCGTGCCCAGGGAGTTCCACGCGATCGCCAACGAGCGCATGGCTGCCCTCAACGATGCCTATGCGACGATCGAGAAGGAACGCCGCGCAGCATGACCTCTTTCGAGGCCGACTACCGCAAGGCCTGCGTGCTGCCGTCGCCGAACCACGGCGAGCGCGCAGACGGGCGCAAGCCGGACATGATCATCCTTCATTACACGGGCATGCCGACGCCGGAATCGGCCCTCGAATGGCTTTGTCGAAAGGAGAGCGAGGTCTCCTGCCACTATTTCGTCCACGAGAACGGCGATGTCGTTCAGCTCGTTCCTGAGGCGCGTCGGGCGTGGCATGCAGGCAAGGGCAGCTGGCACGGCGAGGGCGATATCAATTCCCGATCCATCGGCATCGAAATCGCCAACGCCGGGCATCCGGGCGGCCTGCCAGACTTTCCCAAAGAACAGATTGCGGCGGTGATTGAATTGTGTCGCGATTGCGGCAAACGTTGGTCGATCGCACGTGAAAAGGTACTGGGTCACTCGGACGTTGCACCCATTCGCAAGGTCGATCCGGGCGAGAAGTTTCCGTGGGCGGAACTGCATCACGCAGGGGTAGGACACTGGGTCGAGCCGGCGCCGATAACCGGCGGGCGCTTCTTCCAGCGGGGCGATTGCGGCCAACCGGTTGAAGCCCTGCAGTCGATGCTTTCGCTTTATGGTTATGCCACGGAAATAACAGGCGAATTCTCCGAGAGGACGGCGGGCGACGTGGAGGCCTTCCAGCGTCATTTCCGCCAGGAGCGCGTCGACGGCATCGCCGACTTTTCGACAATCGATACACTGCACCGGCTGCTCTCGGCACTACCGCGTTATTCATGACGTCTGTGTGACACTCAAGCAACGTTTTTGCGCAAACGACCTTGAATGCTGCACTGCCACATCATTTCCCTATTATCTCCTCATTGCGATGGTCTAACCCCGTCCGCTGAACGGCGCTCGCGGCTGTTTTTGTGTGTAGCTGCGGGAGTCAAAATGAAACGATAAGAATTGCTGCGGAACGTTGCCAGTCCTTGGCACGTGAAACCGGAAGACGGCGAGGCGCGCAGTCCGGTAATTCTTTGGGTCGGAGTAACTAGACTACATGAGACATATGATTATTGGTGCAGCGGCATGCGCAAGCCTGCTGCTGGCAGGGTACGGCTGCGCTTTTGCTGGCGACGCAGGTAACAAGGACAAAGACGGGAACAAAGAAACCCGAACGGTCATCTTCAAGACCGTCGACCGCCAAAGCGGTTATGCAATGCCGGATTTCACAGCCAATAAATATTCAGTTCTGATTGCCAAATATGCCGAGCAATATGACGTACCCGTCGAGCTTGCCCACGCCGTCGTCCGTGTCGAGAGCAATTTTGACCCGAAGGCACGCGGCAGCGCAGGCGAGATCGGCCTCATGCAGATCAAGCCGGCAACGGCGCGCATGATGGGTTATTCGGGAACGAAGAAGGGCCTCTTCGATCCGGAAACGAACATCAAGTATGGGATGAAATATTTGGCGGCTGCCCATGAACTTGGCGGCGGGCAGACCTGCAATACCATCCTCAAGTACAATGCCGGCCACGGCGCACAGAAGATGAACCCGATCTCAAAGGCCTATTGCGGCAAAGTGCTCGCTCTTATGTCAGGCGCGGCGCAAACGTCGATTTAAGATATGAATTGCGTCGGCCGCCGTGCTATCTGGACCTCGAAGCGAGGTGAGATATGGCGGCTGATTTCAAGTATATCGTCGTCGGCCGCGGCATGATGGGCGCGGCGGCGGCGAAGCATTTGGCCAAACGCACGGACGGCGTTGCCGTGATCGGTCCAGACGAGCCGGAAAACCGCAAGGCGCACCGGGGTGTTTTCGCCAGCCATTACGACGAGGGCCGCATCACCCGGACCGTCGATCCGGATCGCGACTGGGCGCTTCTCGCCAATCGGTCCATCTCCCGATATGCTGACATCGAAGCAGACAGCGGCGTCACATTCTACACCGAAGCGGGTTGCGCCTTCGTGGCGCCGGCCCAGAGCGAGTACATCGTCAACACGACAAGAGCGGCTGCATCGCTCGGTGTCGAAACGACGCTGCTCGACGAGGCGGGCCTCAAAGCAGCGTTTCCTTTCTTTGACCTGCCGGACGGCTGCGAGGGCGTATTTCAGGTAAAGGGCGCCGGCCATATCAGTGCGCGCAAACTGGTGAAGGCGCAGTCGATCATTGCGCAAAAGGCGGGAGCAACAGTCGTACGCGACTATGTGACGGCAATCTGCGAGGCAGGCGGGGTTGCTACAGTCGAAACCTCGCGCGGCACGGTGTATTCGGCGGAAAAGGTACTGATTGCGGCTGGCGGTTTTTCCATTGGCGAGAATCTGTTGCCGCAATCGGTTGACATGTCGGTTCATGGAAGGACGGTGACCCTGTTCGAGGTGAGCGAGGCGCAGGCCGCAGAGTTTGCTGCCATGCCGTCGCTGATCGTCGAGGCGCCGCAGACCGATATCTATCTGCTGCCTCCGATCCGGTATCCTGACGGGAAGATATATCTGAAGATCGGCGGCGATCCCGATGACCATCTACTTGAGACCGAAAGGGATTTGCGTGCCTGGTTCCGGACCGACGGCCGGCCGGCGGCGCGCGATCATCTCACGGCGATTGTCCGCCGTCTCGTTCCGGATCTGCGGCCGCTTTCCGTTTCGACGGCCGCCTGTGCCGTCTCGCACACCAAGAGCCGTTATCCGATGATCGGTTATACTTCGTCTCCACGGCTTGCGGTTCTGACCGGCTGTGCCGGCACTTCGGCGAAGAGTTCCGACGAGATCGGCCGACTTGGGGCCGAGCTGTTGTTGAAGGGCAAAATCGGGGATCAGGGCTACGCTACGGATTTCCAGCCTTTCTTTCGGTAATGGCATCTGTACATTTCCAGTGGTAATTGGCCGCGCTCTCGTCTATTTGAGCTCTGCCAGTTGGCCGGGCAGCCGCGCTTTACCAATGTCGAAAGGCGGTAAGGTGAGGAAAGTCCGGGCTCCACGGAAATACGGTGCCGGATAACGTCCGGCGAGGGCGACCTCAGGGAAAGTGCCACAGAAAGCAAACCGCCTGCGCTTGCGCAGGTAAGGGTGAAAGGGTGGGGTAAGAGCCCACCGCGTCTCCGGCAACGGCGACGGCACGGTAAACCCCACCGGGAGCAAGACCGAATAGGGATGACGTGGCGGGCGAAAGCCCGCCGGCCGGTTTCCGGGTCAGTCATCCGGGTGGGTTGCGTGAGGCAGCGTGCAAACGCTGTCCCAGAGGAATGGCTGCCACGTTCCGGTTTCGGCCGGAGCCATACAGAACCCGGCTTACAGGCCAACTGGCGATTAATTTCTGCGACATGTCATTTCGGCGGCGGCGATAATCCTCTGATGGATCGCAAGTCTTGCGCATGATTGCACCTGTGCGGTCTTTTGCAGTTCGTTTTCTCGTCGACGCTTTCTGGGACGAGCGGGATGTCGATCCTAACCCTTTGTTAAACTTAACAGCTTATAAATTTTCGATACTGCGCTCATCGCGAGACGGGCGTTTCCCATTGACGCCCATATGGTCCCATGGTATCCCATAAATGCACTGCACGAGGGCAATCAATCGCCCGTCAATCGCAAAGCCAAGGCGTCTTCCTTTCCGGAGGCGCCGGATGGATTCTTGTTCATCCGGCTGGCGAAGCTGTGTCTGAATTTGAGGGATGCGGGCATCTGAATTCTGCCCGGGCCCTTTCGGGAACGGATGTTTCGTGTCATGAGCCGCTTCCTTTCGAATGCGACCAACCGGATCGATTCCAAGGGCAGGGTTTCCGTGCCTGCGGCCTTTCGCTCCGTCCTGGCGCAGCGCAACGTCCAGGAGCTCTATTGCTTCCAGGACTTTGTGTTTCCGGCGATCAGCGTCGGCGGCCCGGATCTTCTGGAAAGATTCGAGCGGCAGATCGCTGCGGAGGATCCGTTTTCGCCGGATGCGAACGAGATGTCGCTTCTTATCCATGGGGGCGGGGTCTTCATGAAGCTCGACGCCGAGGGGCGCCTTATGGTCACGGATTTCATCCGCGACTTTACCGGCATCTCGGACGAGGTGGCCTTCGTGGGTCGGGCGGATCATTTTCAGCTGTGGCAGCCGCAGGCATTTCAGGCGGCCCAGATACAGGCACGAGGGGAGCGCAGGCTGGCGGGCAGGCGTTCCGGATAGAACGAGGGTGCGGAATGGCGGCGAATCCTGGCGGAGGTTCAACTGATGCCGGTGGCGGACCGGTTCGCCACATTCCGGTTCTTCTTGCGGACGTGCTTTCGGCGCTTCAGCCGGCTTCCGGCAAAATCATTCTCGATGGAACGTTTGGTGCCGGCGGCTACGCATCGGCCATTCTCGATGCCGGCGCCGATGTGATTGCGCTGGATCGGGATCCGACGGCAATTGCAGCCGGCCAGGACATGGTCGCAGCCTATGGCGGCCGCCTCAAGCTCGCTCGTTCGCAATTTTCCAGCCTGGCCGATCATGCGCCTGAAAGTGGGCTCGACGGCGTTGTGCTCGACATCGGTGTTTCCTCGATGCAGATCGATGAGGCTGAACGCGGTTTCTCCTTCCAGAAGAGCGGCCCGCTCGACATGCGCATGTCCGCTTCCGGCGTTTCTGCCGCCGACGTCGTCAATCGCGCCAAAGTTGCCGAGCTCATCCGCATCTTCCACTTCCTCGGCGAAGAAGATCAGGCGCCTCGTATCGCGCATGCCATCGAGAAGCGCCGGAGTGAAAAGCCGTTCGAAACGACGCGCGATCTCGCGGGTCTCATCGAGGTGGTGACGCCGCGCAAGATGAAGGACAAGATTCATCCTGCGACCCGTGTTTTCCAGGCGCTTCGCATCTTTGTCAATGATGAGCTTGGCGAGCTCGGGCAGGCGCTCTTTGCAGCCGAGCGCGTCTTAAAGCCCGGTGGCCGTCTCGTGGTCGTCACCTTCCATTCGCTGGAAGACCGCATCGTCAAGAAATTCTTCTCCGACCGCTCGGGCAAGGCGTCGGGTTCGCGCCACCTGCCGATTGCACATGAGCGCGCGGCGACGTTCGAGCCGATCGGCAAACCCATGATTACTGCAGGCAAGGCTGAAGCCGAGGCCAATCCGCGGGCGCGTTCGGCCAAGCTGCGGGCCGGCATGCGTACCGATGCGCCGGCCGAAACTGCTGATATGTCGATCTTCGGGTTGCCCAGTCTTGCCAGCCTCGAAAAGCTTGGAGGTTGAAATGCTCAGAACGTTCGACTTTGTGCTCATCGGCGTCATGACGGCAGCGGCCACCGTGACCTATACGATCAAGCACCGCGCAGAACTGAAGCTCGAAGAGGTTCGTCGCCTCGAAGCCGAGATCAAGCTCGAAAAGGACACGATCGACCTGCTCAAGGCCGACTGGGCGCTGCAATCGCAGCCGAACCGGCTGGAGCGTCTGGTGAATGCCTATAATGGCGAACTGAAGTTGCAGCCGACGGACTCCACAGCGCTCGTCCATATGCGCGAATTGCCGATGTTGAAATTGCAGGTTCCAGTTCCGGAAATCACCGAGGCGAAGAATGGCCAGAAGCCTGGTGCAAGTGCAGCTACGGCTGTTGCTGCCAAGGCGCAGCCGGTCCCTACTCCGGCACCGCGGGCCAAAGAAGAAGATCTGATGTCAACCGGTTCGGTGGAGTAGCCATGTCGTTTCTCTCTCGCATCATGGTCCTGAAAAGTCAGGCGCATTTCTCCTCTGGCGTCTATAACCGCTTCGGTGGCCCGTCAGGCAGCTTGCCGCTGGAGGGGTCGCGCAAGAAGAAGTCCGGTCAAGCCAAAAGCCGCGTCGGGCTTCTGATCCTCGGGTTCACCGCGCTTTACGGCGTCATCGGCGGCCGCCTGGTCGAGTATGGCATGAAGGATCCGGAAGTCGTTTCCAGCATCCTGCCGCCCGATCGCCTGATGGCGTCGCGGCCCGACATCCTCGATCGCAATGGTGAAGTGCTGGCGACCGACATCCGCACGGTTTCCCTTTTTGCCGAACCGAACAAGATCGTCGACGCTGATGAGGCGATCGAGAAGCTTGCCACAGTCCTGCCCGATCTCGACGTGAAGGGGACTTACAAGAAGCTCTCGGTGAAGAGTTCGCACTTTGCGTGGCTTCGCCGCCAGCTGACCCCGAAGCAGCAGAGCCAGATTCTGGCGCTCGGCATTCCCGGTATCGGTTTCCGTCCGGAAAAGCGCCGCTTCTACCCGGGTGGTCCGACGGCCTCGCATATCCTCGGTTACGTCAACATCGACAACCGCGGCGTCGCGGGCATGGAAAAATACATCGACGACCAGGGCCTTGCCGACCTGGCATCGGTAGGAATGACCAGCGATCAGCCGCTCGAGCCGGTCAAGCTCTCGATCGATCTGCGCGTCCAGAACATCGTGCGGGACGTCGTGATTAACGCGGTCACCAACTACGAAGCCAAGGGCGCGGGCGCGGTCGTCCTCAATATTCACACCGGCGAAGTGCTCGGCATGGCCTCTGCGCCGGACTTCGACCCGAACAATCCGGAAGAAGGCGCCAAGGAAGGCTGGCTGAACCGCATGTCGAACGGCACGTTCGAAATGGGCTCGACCTTCAAGACCTTCAGTACGGCCATGGCGCTCGACAGCGGCAAGGTCAGCATTAACGACAGCTTCGATGCAAGCCGCCCGATCCGCATCGGCGGCTTTACGATCAACGATTTCCATGGTCAGCGCCGCTGGCTGACAGTGCCTGAAATCTTTGAGTATTCATCGAACATCGGTACGGCGAAGATGATCGACATCGTCGGCATGGACCTGCAGAAGGACTATCTGACGCGCTTTGGGCTGCTGACGAAAATGCGGACGGAACTGCCGGAAGTGAAGATGCCAAGCCAGCCGAAAGTCTGGAAGAAGATCAACTCGATCACGATCTCTTTCGGCCATGGCGTCTCGACGACACCGCTGCAGACGGCCGTTGCCGGCGCAGCCCTCGTCAATGGCGGAAAGCTCATCGAGCCGACCTTTTTGCCGCGCACCCGTGACCAGGCCGACGAGACGGCCGAGGTCGTCGTCAAGAAGAGCACCAGCGACGAAATCCGCTACCTGTTCAAGCTGAACGGCCTCAAAGGTTCGGGACGCAACGCCGACGTGCCTGGCTTCAATGTTGGCGGCAAGACGGGCACGGCCGACAAGGTCGTCAACGGCCGTTACGCGAATGATCTGAATTTCAACGCTTTCATCGCCGCGTTCCCGATCGACAATCCCCAATACGTCGTGCTGACCTTCTGCGACGAGCCACATAACGGCGAAAAGGGACAGAACATCGCTGCTTACACGGCTGCGCCAATGGTCAAGAACATCATCCGGCGTGCCGCGCCCATCCTCGGCATAGAACCGCAGTTTGGCCAAGACGGATCGGCCTTGCTGGTGTCTTATTGAGTGTGAATGAATATCAGCGCCGATTCGCGTGGGGTGGGCGGCGTGAGAGAGAAAAGACATTCGATGAAACTGCGGGACATAGCCGGAAGCGCGTTTCCGGAAATCAAGGACCAACTCGAAGGGCCGTTGGGCGGGCTGGAGATTTCCGGACTTTCTGCCGATAGCCGCAAGATTGAGGCCGGAATGGCGTTCTTTGCGGTGGCCGGCTCGAAGGCCGACGGCGCGGTCTACCTCGCCGACGCCGCCAAACGTGGCGCGATCCTTGCCGTGTCGGCTCAAGCCGTCGAGGCTTCCATTCCTGTCCTTGCGGTCAGGGAACCGCGCCGCTTTCTCTCCGTCGCCGCATCGAATTTCTATGGCAGGCAGCCTCAGACGATGGTCGCCGTAACCGGCACGGCGGGCAAGACCTCAGTCGCTTCCTTCACGCGCCAGATCTGGACCCATGCCGGACATCCGGCGGCCATGATCGGCACGACCGGGGTCGTTTCCCCGATGCGCAACGAGTACGGTTCGTTGACGACGCCAGATCCGGTTTCGCTGCACAAGCTGCTGGCCGACCTCGCTGACGAGGGGGTGACGCACGCTTCGATGGAGGCATCGAGCCACGGTCTCGACCAATGCCGTCTGGACGGCGTGAAGCTTTCGGCTGCCGCCTTCACCAATCTCGGCCGCGATCACATGGATTATCATCCGACGGTCGAAAGCTACATGGCCGCCAAGATGCGGCTTTTCGATACGTTGCTGCCGAAGGGGTTGCCAGCCGTCATTTTCGCCGACGATGCCTGGTCCGAGCAGGCGATCAAGGCGGCAAAGGATGCGGGCCACGATGTCCTGACCGTAGGCCGCAAGGGAGATTATCTTGCACTGAAGCGGGTCGAGCATTTCCGACACAAGCAGATCGCCGAAGTTCATTGCGGTGACGAGATTTTCGAAGTCGATATTCCGCTCGCCGGCGATTTTCAGGTCGCCAATGGGCTGGTCGCCGCGGCGCTTGCCATGTCCACCGGTGTTCCGGCCAAGACCGCGATGGCCGCGCTTGAGAAACTCCAGGGCGCCTCGGGGCGTCTCGAACTCGTCGGCCATACGAAGGATGGAGCGCTTGCTTATGTCGATTACGCGCACAAGCCGGATGCGCTGGAAAATGTACTCAATTCCGTGCGTCCCTTTACGACCGGGCGCGTGATCCTCGTCTTCGGTTGCGGCGGCGACCGCGACCGGGGCAAGCGTCCAATCATGGGCGAGATCGCCTGTCGGCTGGCCGATGTGGTGATCGTCACGGACGACAACCCCCGTTCCGAGGAGCCGGCCTCGATCCGGGCCGAGATCATGGCTGCGGCGCCATGCGCCACCGAAATCGGCGACCGTTCGCAGGCGATCCACGAGGCCGTCGGCATGCTGAAATCCGGCGACACACTCATCGTTGCAGGCAAGGGGCATGAAGAAGGGCAGACCATCGGGAGTATGACGCTGCCGTTCTCGGACCACGCCGAAGTGCGCGAAGCTTTGGAGGAGCTGAAATCGTGAACTGGCTTTGGACCACCGATGACATGATTGCCGCCATGGCGGGCCGCCCGTTCGGCACGCTTCCTGAAGGCATCACGGGCATTTCCATAGACAGCCGCTCGATCAATGCCGGCGAAGCCTTCTTCGCCATCAAGGGCGACCGGGTCGACGGTCATGACTTCGCCTCAATGGCGATGGCAAACGGTGCTGCACTTCTCGTCGTCAGCGAAGCCCGCCTTCCGGGACTTGGCCGCTTGACTGTTCCGATGATCGTCGTCGACGATGTGCTTGCAGCCCTCGGCCGCCTTGCCGTGGCGTCGCGCCAACGCTCGCGCGCACAGATCGTTGCGGTGACGGGCTCTGTCGGTAAGACGACGACCAAGGAGATGCTTCGTCACGTGCTTTCGCCGTCCGGCAAGGTGCACGCCTCCGTCGCCTCCTTCAACAACCATTGGGGCGTGCCGCTGACACTGGCGCGCATGCCGCTCGACACGCACTTCGGTGTCTTCGAAGTCGGCATGAACCACCCGGGCGAAATCCGGCCGCTGGTGAAGATGATCCGGCCGCATGTGGCCGTCGTTACGACGATCGCTCCAGCCCATCTCGGCAATTTCAAGAGCATCAAGGAAATCGCCGCGGCGAAGGCGGAGGTTTTCGAAGGCTTGGTGCGCGGCGGGCATGTCGTGCTCAACCGCGACAGCGACCAGTACAACTTCCTCGAACGGACAGCGCAGTCGCTCGGCATCGAGAACATCCATTCCTTCGGCCAGCACGCCAAGGCCGAATTCCGCCTTGCGGAATTCAACGGTTCGGACGAAAGCTCGGCGCTCTGGCTGACGATCGACGGCGACACGTTCGAAGTGGCGATCGGAGCACCCGGGCGGCATATTGCGGAAAATGCGCTGGCTGCTCTCGGAATTGTCACACTCGTCAACGCCGACCTCGACAAGGCGATCGAAGCGCTGGCCACCCTGCAACCGGAAAAGGGCAGGGGCCGCCGTTACAAGTTGGCGATTGGAAACGGCAGCTTCACGCTGATCGACGAAAGCTACAACGCCAACCCCGCCTCGATGCGCGCGGCGATCGCGCTGCTTTCCACAACCGGTCCGGCAGGCCGCGGGCGCCGCATCGCCGTGCTCGGCGACATGCTGGAAATGGGCGAATACGCAAAAAAGGTCCATTCCGATCTTTCCGGGCCGCTGCTTGCAGCCGGCATCGAACATCTCTGGCTTGCGGGCACGGATATGCTGGCGCTGAAGGAATCGCTTCCCGACAGCGTGCAGGTCGAATATCGCGAGAAGACTGAAGAACTCATGGAATATGTTTTGAACTCGGTCGCGCCTGGCGACGTGTTGATGGTGAAATCGTCCTTGGGGATAGGCTTTGGCAGGATTGTCGCTGCGCTCCTTGACAGGTTTGCGCCATTTGTAGACACGCAACGCGAACTTTGACCGGGTAAACAAGGGGCCCTGAATGCTGATTTGGCTAGTCGAACTGTCGGACCAACTGAAATTCCTGAACCTGTTCAGATACATTACGTTCCGTACAGGCGCCTCTCTTTTCACGTCCGCACTGATCGTCTTCCTCTTCGGGCCGATGATCATTAACTCGCTGCGAATCCGCCAGGGAAAGGGCCAGCCGATCCGCGCCGACGGGCCGCAGACGCATTTCAAGAAGGCCGGCACGCCGACCATGGGCGGGCTGATGATCCTTGCAGGCATCGTCGGCGCCTCGCTTCTGTGGGCCGACCTTTCCAATGTCTATGTGGTCGCGACATTGCTCGTTACTCTCGGCTTCGGCGCGATCGGCTTCTACGACGACTATCTCAAAGTCACCAAGCAGAGCGACAAGGGGTTCTCGGGCAAGGCGCGTCTCGGCATTGAGTTCGTGATTGCCGGCATCGCCGTCTATTTCATGATGCGCACTGCACTTGCCTCCGGTACCGCAGGCTCGACCTTTGGCTCCTCGGTCGCATTCCCGTTCTTCAAGGATTTCCTGATCAATCTAGGCATCTTGTTCGTGGTCTTCGGTGGTTTCGTGATCGTTTCGGCAGGTAACGCCGTCAACTTGACGGACGGCCTCGATGGTCTTGCGATCGTTCCGGTGATGATTGCCGCCGCCTCCTTCGGTATCATCGCCTATCTTGCCGGTAATGCGGTATTTGCGAACTACCTGCAAATCAACTTCGTGCCCGGCACGGGCGAACTTGCCGTGGTTCTCGGCGCAGTCATCGGTGCGGGCCTCGGCTTCCTCTGGTTCAACGCGCCGCCCGCCGCAATCTTCATGGGCGATACGGGTTCGCTGGCGCTCGGCGGCACGATCGGCACCGTTGCGGTCGCGACCAAGCACGAGATCGTCATGGCGATCATCGGCGGTCTGTTTGTTGCAGAAACGCTCTCGGTCATCATCCAGGTCGGCTTCTTCAAGATGACCGGGCGCCGCGTATTCTTGATGGCGCCGATCCATCACCATTTCGAAAAGAAGGGCTGGACCGAAAGCCAGGTGGTGATCCGCTTCTGGATCATCGCCGTCGGCCTCGCAATGCTTGGCCTTTCCACCCTCAAGCTGCGGTGAGGCGGACATGATCCCTGTCACGACGCTCGCGGGAAAGAAGGTCGCGTTATTCGGCCTTGGAGGGTCCGGATTTGCAACGGCCCGCGCGCTCATTCTGGGCGGCGCCCATGTTACTGCCTGGGACGACAATCCCGACAGCGTCACCAAGGCTGCCGCCGAGGGAATCCATACCGCGGACCTGCGAAGCATCGATTGGAGTGTTCAGTCGCTCTTCGTTCTGTCGCCGGGCGTGCCGCTCACGCATCCGAAACCTCATTGGACGGTCGATCTCGCCCGCGCCGCCGGTGTCGATATCGTTGGAGATGTCGAACTCTTCGTGCGCGAGCGCCGGGCGCATGCCCCCGATTGCCCCTTCATCGCCATCACAGGCACGAACGGCAAGTCGACGACGACCGCGCTGATTGCCCATATCCTGAAATCCAGCGGCCGCGACACGCAGCTTGGCGGCAATATCGGAACGGCCGTGCTGACGCTCGATCCGCCGAAGACCGGACGCTACTATGTCGTCGAGTGCTCCTCCTACCAGATTGACCTCGCGCCGACGCTTAATCCCTCTGCTGGCATTATGCTCAACCTGACGCCGGATCATCTCGATCGCCACGGCACGATCCAGCACTATGCCGGCATCAAGGAGCGGCTGGTCGCCGGCAGCAGCATGGCTATCGTTGGCGTCGATGACAGTTATGGCGAGATGATCGCTGATCGCCTCGAGCGGGCAGGAACGAAGGTGGTGCGCATTTCGCGCCGCCATCGGCTGGCTGATGGAATTTATGCCGAGGGCACGAAGCTTATACAGGCTTCTTGCGCTGCGGCTCTGCCGCTTGCCGATCTCGACGGCATCCAGACGCTGCGCGGCGGCCACAATGCGCAGAATGCCGCTGCGGCGGTCGCCGCCTGCCTTGCCGTCGGCCTTTCGGCCGAAGACATTCGCACCGGCCTTGCCTCCTTCCCCGGCCTCAAACATCGCATGCAGCCGGTCGGAACACGCGGCCACGTCGTCTTCGTCAACGATTCGAAGGCGACGAACGCAGACGCCGCAGCGCCCGCACTTTCCAGCTACGATCGAATCTACTGGATCGCCGGCGGCCTGCCGAAGGCGGGAGGCATCACGACGCTTGCGCCGTTCTTCCCGCGCATCGCCAAGGCCTATCTGATCGGCGAAGCGGCGGCGGAATTCGCCGCGACGCTCGGCGAGGCGGTGCCCTACGAGATTTCGGGGACGCTGGAGGGCGCCGTTGCCCATGCCGCAGCCGATGCGGAAAAAGATGACGCTGGTCCGTGCGCGGTGATGTTATCCCCGGCTTGCGCAAGCTTCGACCAGTACAAGAACTTCGAAGTCAGGGGCGATGCATTTGTCAGCCATGTGGCAGCGCTCGACGGAGTGACTATGCTGGTCGGTTCGGCAACAGGAGATAAATGACATGGTGAGCCGTGCGGAACGTGGGCCTTTGGCCGATTGGTTTTGGACTATCGACCGCTTTTTTCTCGCGATGTTCATCTTCCTGATGGGCGTCGGCTTCATGCTCTCCTTTGCGGCCTCGCCCGCGGTTGCCGAGCGCATCGGGCTCGAGCCGTTCCATTTCGTGAAGCGCCATGCAGCGTTCATGATCCCCTCGATCGCCGTCATGATCGGGCTTTCGTTTCTGACGCCGCGGCAGGTGCGACGGACCGCCATCCTTTTGCTTGTCATTTCACTCGCCATGATGGTCATGGCACTTTTCTTCGGCATTGAGGTCAAAGGCTCCCGACGCTGGGTGACGCTAGCCGGCATCTCGGTCCAGCCGTCGGAATTCATGAAGCCCGCCTTCGTCGTCGTCTGTGCTTGGCTCTTTGCCGAGCATGCCCGTCAGCCGGAAATCCCGGGCAACCTCTTTGCGATCATCCTCTTCGGGATGGTCGCGGCGCTGCTCGTCGCCCAACCTGACCTTGGCCAGACGATCCTGACGACGGCGGTGTGGGGCGGCATGTTCTTCATGGCGGGCATGCCCTGGATATGGATCATCCTGCTCGGCGCCGGCGGGGCGGGCGGGCTGCTCAGCGCCTACTACGTCTTCCCCCACGTGGCGGGACGAATTGACAAGTTCATGACCGGCGAGGGCGACACGTTCCAGATCGACACTGCGCGCGAGGCCATCATCCGCGGCGACTGGTTTGGGAAAGGACCAGGCGAGGGCATCGTCAAGCGCATTATCCCGGACGCGCATACCGACTTCATCTTCTCGGTCGCCGCCGAGGAATTCGGCATCATCTTCTGTATCGCGCTCGTTCTGCTCTTCACCCTCCTTGTTTTGAGGGGGCTATCGCACGCATATAAGGAGAAGAACGACTTCAACCGGTTTGCCGTCGCCGGACTCGTGCTCCAGATGGGCATCCAGTCGATCATCAATATCGGCGTCAACCTCGAGCTGCTTCCGGCAAAAGGCATGACGCTGCCGCTGATTTCCTATGGCGGTTCGTCCATGGTCGCGATCTGCGTGACCGCCGGTTTCATTCTCGCGCTGACGCGTCATCGTCCGGAAAAACGTGCACAGGAGCGGAGCCTCTTCCGCATGCCGCACGGAATGCCGGCGGAGTAAAATATGCCCTTTCAGTCGATATTCCTCCTCACCTTGGCTCTCTCCCCACTTGATGGGAGGGGGGGCGTTCACACTGCGACGGTGAGGGGTGCGGAGAAGCTGCGGCCTGCATTCTTCTCCCCAAGAGAACGGAAAGAAGGTGCCGGCAGGCAAACGTGCGGCGGCTCCCTGGTTGGAAGGCGGACCTACCGATGAGCAAAGGTATCATCCTGCTCGCCGCCGGGGGCACCGGCGGCCACGTGTTTCCGGCAGAGGCTTTGGCATACGAGCTGAAGGCGCGCGGTTATTCCGTGCATCTCGTGACGGACAGCCGTGCCGAGCGCTTTGCCGGCAAATTCCCCGCGGATGAAATCCACGTGGTGCCGTCGGCGACGATCGGCTCGAAGAACCCGGTCGCAGTCGCGCGTTCGCTATGGACGCTGTGGAGCGGAATGCGTGCCGCCAAGAAACTGATCCAGCGGCTGAAGCCTGCGGTCGTCGTTGGTTTCGGCGGCTATCCGACCGTGCCGCCGCTGCTTGCCGCCACGCGCCTCGGCGTGCCGTCGATGATCCACGAACAGAACGCCGTGATGGGCCGCGCCAACAAGGCGCTGGCGCAACGCGTGCAGGCGATCGCCGGCGGTTTCCTGCCGGAAAACGGCGGCGCCTATCCCGAGAAGACCGTGACGACCGGCAATCCGGTGCGTCCGGCGATTGTCGAAGCGGCGAAGGTGCCGTACAAGCCTTCCCATGCCGGAGAACCTTTCAATCTCGTCGTCTTCGGCGGCAGCCAGGGGGCGCAATATTTCTCCAAGGCGTTGCCGACAGCAATCAGCCTGCTTGACGAGGAGTTGCGTGCGCGGTTGCGCATCACCCAGCAGGTACGCCCCGAAGACATGGAAATGGTGAGCGGCTGTGTGGCCAGGCTTGAAATCGGGGCGGATATCGCGCCGTTCTTCACCGATATGGCGCAGCGCCTTGCAAATGCGCATCTGGTGATCTGCCGCTCGGGCGCCTCGACGGTTTCGGAAATTTCGGTCATTGGCCGTCCTGCCGTGCTTGTGCCCTATCCGCATGCACTTGATCACGATCAGGCGGCGAACGCCGCAGCCCTTGCCGCGACCGGTGGCGCAAAGGTCATCGCTCAATCGGAACTCTCGTCGGAGAAGATCGCTTCGATCCTTTCTCATGTGATGAACGACCCGGAAAAGCTCGCCAGGATGGCGGCAGCCGCAAAGCAGGCCGGGAAACCGGACGCTGCGAACTTGCTTGCCGGGATGGTTGAGGCTATTGCCGCCGGACGTACAATTGCAGAATTCAAGGGGACACAGTCATGAAAATGCCGAAGGCGATCGGCCTCGTCCATTTCATCGGCATCGGCGGGATCGGCATGAGCGGTATCGCCGAGGTGCTGCATAATCTCGGCCACCGCGTGCAGGGATCGGACCAGGCCGACAGCGCTAACGTGCAGCGCCTGCGCGCCAAGGGCATCGAAGTCTTCGTCGGTCACAAGGCGGAAAACCTGGGTGATTGTGAAGTTGTGGTCGTCTCGACCGCCATCAAGAAGAACAATCCGGAGCTTATCGCCGCGCGCGAGAAGCTGTTGCCGGTCGTGCGCCGCGCCGAGATGCTCGCCGAACTGATGCGCTTCCGCAATGCAATCGCCATCGGTGGCACGCATGGAAAGACGACGACGACATCGCTCGTCGCCACGCTGCTCGAAGCAGGCGGTCTCGATCCGACCGTCATTAACGGCGGCATCATCAATGCCTACGGCACGAATGCACGCATGGGCGAGGGCGAGTGGATGGTGGTCGAGGCCGACGAATCGGACGGCACATTTCTGAAGCTGCCCGCTGACGTCGCGGTGGTGACCAACATCGATCCGGAACATCTCGACCACTACGGCAATTTCGACGCCGTGCGCGCCGCCTTCCGGCAGTTCGTCGAGAACGTGCCGTTCTATGGCTTCGGCGTCATGTGCCTCGATCATCCGGAGGTCCAGGCTCTCGTCGGCCGCATCGAAGACCGCAAGGTCATTACATATGGTGAAAATCCGCAGGCCGACGTGCGCTTCATGAACGTACGCATCGACGGTGCCCGGTCGATCTTCGACGTCGAAATCCGCCGCCGCCGCACCGGACAGGTCATCAGGCTCGACAATCTCGTGATGCCGATGCCCGGGCGACATAACATTTCGAATGCGACAGCAGCAATTGCGGTCGCCAACCGCCTCGGCATTTCGAGCGCCGACATCGCAAAGGGCCTCGCCTCTTTCGGCGGTGTCAAGCGCCGCTTTACGCTGACCGGCGAATGGAACGGCGTGCAGATCTTTGATGACTACGGCCATCATCCGGTCGAGATCAAGGCGGTGCTGAAGGCCGCGCGCGAAGCCTGCAAGGGCCGCGTCATCACTGTTCATCAGCCGCATCGGTATTCGCGCCTTTCCAGCCTGTTCGAAGAGTTTGCCTCCTGTTTCAACGATGCCGACAGCATTTTCCTTGCTCCGGTCTATGCCGCGGGCGAAGATCCGATCGAAGGCGTGGATTCCGAGGCACTTGTTTCCCGCATCAAAGCGGGTGGCCATCGCGACGCGCGGTTCCTTGCCAACCAGGAGCTTTTGCCTGAAATGGTCGCGGAGATTGCAAAGCCCGGCGATTTTGTGGTTCTCTTAGGGGCTGGGAATATAACTTACTGGGCAGTCGCCCTGCCCAAGCAACTGGAAGGTCTTTCGGGAAAGTCTGCATGAAACAGGTGAATGGGG
The DNA here is from genome assembly GCF_004342325.1 of Rhizobium azibense. Taxonomy (NCBI): domain Bacteria; kingdom Pseudomonadati; phylum Pseudomonadota; class Alphaproteobacteria; order Hyphomicrobiales; family Rhizobiaceae; genus Rhizobium; species Rhizobium azibense. The sequence continues at coordinate 183,637 of NZ_SMBJ01000005.1, forward strand.
AAAAGCTTCTCGAGTCTCTCGGAGAAGGTGTGAAGGATATCCGCGGCCGTATCACGCCGGATGCCCCCATGGACCGTGTTACCTGGTTCCATGCTGGTGGTCTTGCCGAGCTGATGTTCCAGCCCCACGACGAGGCGGACCTTATCGCATTCCTGAAAATCCTGCCGGAAGAGGTGCCGCTGACGGTGGTGGGAGTCGGTTCGAACATTCTGGTGCGCGACGGTGGCATTCCGGGCGTCGTGTTGCGCCTTTCTGCCAAGGGTTTCGGTGCAGTCGAGCTTGCGGGCGACAATCGCATTCTCGCCGGTGCCATCTGCCCGGACAAGCATGTGGCTGCGATGGCGATGGACAACGGTATCGGCGGCCTTCATTTCTTCTATGGCATCCCGGGCAGCATCGGCGGTGCGGCGCGCATGAACGCCGGCGCCAATGGCAGCGAGACCTGCGATCGCTTGGTCGAGGTCAATGCCATCGACCGCAAGGGCAACAAGCTCGTGCTTTCGAATGCGGACATGGGATATTCCTACCGTCATTCCACGGCCTCGCCCGATCTCATCTTCACCTCCGTGCTTTTCGAGGGCTATCCTGAAGACCGGGCGAAGATCCGTGCCGACATGGATGCGGTGCGCAATCACCGCGAGACGGTGCAGCCGATCCGCGAGAAGACCGGTGGTTCGACCTTCAAGAATCCCCAAGGCCATTCGGCCTGGAAGCTGATCGACGAAGCGGGCTGCCGGGGTCTCGTCATCGGCGGCGCACAGATGTCGTCGCTTCATTGCAATTTCATGATCAACATGGGGCAGGCGACCGGCTACGATCTCGAATATCTCGGCGAGCAGGTTCGCCGTGAAGTCTTCGAAAATTCCGGCGTCAAGCTCGAATGGGAAATCAAGCGCCTCGGTGTCTTCATGCCGGGCCGCGAGGTGCGCCCGTTCCAGGGTGTGACCGGCGAATAGCCGTTTTATCTGGAACGGCAAGTTGCTTGCCCCGAAAGGCCGCGACGGGAAAACCGCTGCGGCCTTTGATTTATCTTGAGGCAGTCTCGATCAGACTTCGTCGCGGCCGGATGCCAGGATGGAGATCAGCGTGATCACCGCAGCGAGGCCGAGATAGTAGCCGACGTAAAGCATCCCGTAGTTCGTCTGCAGCCACGTGGCGATATAGGGGGCGAGCGAGGCGCCGAAGATGCCGGCAAGATTGAAGGTGATCGACGAGCCGGTGTAGCGCACTGCGGTCGGGAAGGGGGCCGCCAGGGCCGTGCCGATAAGGCCGTATGTCATGCCCATGAGTGCCATGGCGACAATCGCAAAGACGACGATGCTGCCTTCGCCGCCGCTCATCAGATCGGGCAGGAAGAACGAGAAGATACCGATCAGCACGGTGGTAAGGATCAGAACTTCGCGGCGTCCGAATCTTTCAGCGAGCCTGCCGGCGACGGGAATGAGAATGCCGAAGGCGACCGAGCCGACAATCTGGATTTCCAGCGCGTCCAGGAAAGGAATTTTCAGTACCTTGACGTTGTAGGACAGCAGATAGGCCGAGCCGATGTAGAAGAGCACAAAGGTCGCGAGTGCAACGAAGGTGCCGAGGAACAAGCTGCGCTTGTGCTTGAGAAAGAGTTCCGCAACCGGCACGGCAACGCGTTCATGCTTGTCGATTGCCTTTTGGAAGGCCGGTGTTTCCGTGATCGAAAGACGAACCCAGAGGCCAATGACGATCAGGACGATCGAGGCGATGAACGGAACACGCCAGCCCCAGCTCAAAAGCGCGTCCTGCGAGATGACCTGCAGCAGCAGCCAGAAGACGCCGGAGGAGAGGAAAAGGCCGACGGGTGCGCCGAGTTGCGGGAACATGCCGTACCAGCTGCGCTTGCCTTCCGGCGCATTCTCGGTTGCAAGCAGAACAGCGCCACCCCATTCGCCGCCGAGGCCGAAGCCCTGGCCGAATCGGCACAATGCGAGCAGCAGCGGCGCTGCGACGCCGATCGATCCGTAGGAGGGCAAGAGGCCGATAACGACCGTGGAAATACCCATGGTCAGCAGGGCGGCGACCAGCGTCGTCTTGCGGCCGACCCTGTCGCCGAAATGACCGAAGACGACGGCGCCGAGCGGACGGGCGAAGAAGGCGATCGAGAAGGTGGCAAAGGAAGCCAGAAGGGCGGTGGTTGGATCGTTGTTGGGGAAGAACAGCGTCGGGAAGACCAGGACGGCTGCCGTCGCATAGACGTAAAAATCAAAGAATTCGATCGTGGTGCCGACAAGGCTCGCGATCAGAACGCGCGCCGGCGAATTGACTTGCGCACTGTTCGATGAAGCGGAGGTCGGCGATACGGGAGCTATCGCGTCAGACATGTTTATTCCATTTCGGATTTACAAAGAGCGCCCTTGGAAAGGGTCGAGAAGCGCTCTTAAAGCAATTTTAATTCCGCGCAAACGTCGAATGGGCAAGAAAGTGACGAGATCTCGATGCAGCGACACCTCAATGGTGTCTTCAACCGCGTGGACGCGCGACCTTAAAATTGGCGGGATTGAGACAAATCGGCGACTTCGGTTCGGGAGACAATCCCGTTTCCATCGGCCTTGCGGTCGCTGACCGGATTCGGCGGGACGCCCACATTCGCCATATGGTCGTTGAGGCCCGACATTGCGGCGCGCTCCTCCATCTCGTTGCGAGCGGCAGGCTCCCAACGGCTATGGCGAGCACTGCACTGGCGGCTATTCACTGACATCTGCGTTGGTCATGAAGTCGCTTTCACGCCGTTCTTCCTGATCGTCAGCAACTGGCTTTGCGCCTCTTGCGATTGCCTGGCGCTGACGCCGATCCACCTGATCTCGATCTCGGTGACGATTACATCCGTCAGTTCTGCCCGCTCGACGCCGAGGCTCTCCTTTTCATGGCTTGGTCCGGCAGCACTTCGGCTCTTCTGGCTGCCGCCTGACACCGGAGCTAGGCCTGGCGGGCGTCTGGAACTGCTCGACAAAGACAGCGAAGGAGCCTTCGCTGTCTGTCCCCGCATGGTCATCTAGGCAGGTTTTTTCATGCTGTGAGCGAACTTCAGCATCCTGCCGCAAGGCCATGATTTGGAGTCGGAAACATGCAGGCTGAGCCGGGTTTTTCGAGCGTGGAAACCTTTTCGAAAGGCGCCTGGTTAACAAAAGTAAACACTTCATTAACCATAATGTTGTCATATCGCTCCCATGTCTGAGGCGAAGCGGATTCGCGGGCAAGCTTGGTGCAAGCCTCGAAAATCAGGCTGAGGTTTATTTTGGGGGTACGTATGAGTCGCAAGCATGTCGCTGTCCTGATGGGCGGATTCTCCTCGGAGCGGCCAGTGAGCCTGTCTTCGGGAACGGCTTGCGCGGACGCCCTCGAAGGCGAAGGCTTCCAGGTTACGCGGATCGATGTCGATCGCGATATTTCAGCGAAGCTGGCAGCACTTCGTCCCGATGTCGCCTTCAATGCGCTGCATGGCCCCTTCGGCGAGGATGGCACCATTCAGGGCATCCTCGAATATCTCGAAATCCCCTACACGCATTCCGGTGTTCTTGCCTCTGCACTTGCAATGGACAAGGGCAAGGCCAAGGGGGTCGCGGCGGCCGCCGGCGTTCCTGTCGCGCAATCGGAAGTCATCAATCGCTTCGCCTTTCCGGTCGAGCATCCGATGAAGCCGCCCTATGTCGTGAAGCCTGTCCGGGAGGGCTCCAGCTTCGGTGTCGTGATCGTCCGGGAGGATCAGGCCCATCCGCCGCAGATCATCAGTTCGCCGGAGTGGCGCTATGGCGAAGAGGTCATCGTCGAGCGGTATGTCTATGGCCGCGAGTTGACATGCGGTGTCATGGGCGAGAAGGCTCTGGGTGTGACTGAAGTGGTGCCGCAGGGTCACAACTTCTATGACTATGATGCCAAGTATGCCGCGGGCGGCTCAAAACACGTCATCCCGGCGAAAATTTCACCGAATATTTACCAAAAAATACAAACACTGGCATTAAGGGCGCATCAGGCAATTGGTTGTCGCGGGGTCAGTCGGTCCGACTTCCGTTACGACGACCGGTTCTCCGAAGATGGTGAAGTTATCTGGCTGGAAGTGAATACCCAGCCGGGCATGACGCCAACCTCCCTTGTGCCCGAAATGGCCGGCCATGCCGGTTATTCCTTTGGTGAATTCTTGCGTTGGATGGTGGAGGACGCCTCTTGTTCTCGTTGACGGTCAAAAGGATAGGGCGCCCGAGCCGCCAGCCGAGCATTGCTCTTGCCGAGGGCGATGGGCGGATGATTCTTCCGCGTCCGCTGCGCCGCGCAGTGCGCTTCCTCGTCAGTCTCGGAACTGGCCGTATCCACATTCCTGCCCATACCGGGACGATTTCTGCACTCGCATTCTTTGCGGCGACCGGTCTCTACGGCATGTCGCTCGGCGGCCATACGGAAACGGTCGCGCAGGCGGCGACGACGGCTGCCGGTTTCGCCATCGAGGACGTGAAGGTTTCCGGCAATTCCGAAACTTCGGAAATCGAAATCTTTGAACTCCTTGGCCTCGACGGGACAACGTCGCTGGTGGCCCTCGATGTGGATGCTGCGCGCCGCAAGATCGTCAAGCTTCCGTGGGTCGAAAGCGTCGAGGTCAGGAAGATTTATCCAAAGACAATCGAGGTCAAGCTCAAGGAGCGCCAGGCCTATGCGATCTGGCAGCACGGGCAGGAGCTTTCGCTGATCGAAAGGAATGGCAGCGTCATTGCGCCGCTCCGCGACAACAAGTTCTCGACGTTGCCCCTCGTTGTCGGCCGAGATGCAGAAAGTGCTGCGGCATCGCTCGAGGGCGAATTTTCGAAGTGGCCGGACATCACGTCGCGCGTGAAGGCTTACGTCTGGGTCTCCGGCCGCCGCTGGGACCTGCACATGGACAATGGCGTGGTGGTGAAGCTGCCGTCCGAGGATGTCGATCAGGCGCTCGCCAGGCTGTCGAAACTCAACAAGGAACAGGATCTTCTGGCGCGCGACATCGCAGCCGTCGATCTGAGGCTGGTGGACAGGACCGCGATACAACTGACCCCGGAGGCCATGGCGCGCCGGCAGGTCGTTCTCGATCAGCGGACCAAGGATTTGAAGAAGGCGGGGCAGAATATATGAGCTTGTTCGGTTCGTCTCATTTCGGATTGCCGCGCCTGAAGCCGCTGTCGTCGAAGCGGTCGCATATCGTTTCGGTCCTCGACATCGGCTCGACCAAGGTCGTTTGCATGATCGGCCGCCTGACGCCGCGCGAAGAGAGCGAGATCCTTCCGGGCCGCACGCACGATATCGAAATCATCGGCATCGGCCATCAGCGCTCCCGTGGCATCAAGACCGGCGTCATCGCCGATCTCGATGCGCTCGAAGGCGTCATTCGACTTTCCGTCGATGCGGCCGAGCGTATGGCGGGCCTCACCGTCGAGAGCCTGATTGTCAATCTGACGGCCGGTCGTCTCGGCAGCGACATCTACACCGCAACGATCGATCTCGGCGGCCAGGAAGTCGAACTCAACGATCTAAAGAAGGTGCTTGCAGCCGCCTGCCAGCAGTCGCTGCGACAGGATCGCGCCGTGCTTCACTCTCTGGCGACCGGCTTCTCGCTCGACGGCGAACGCGGCATCCGCGACCCGCTGGCGATGTATGGCGATGTGCTTGGCGTCGACATGCATGTGGTAACCGCCGAAAGAGCCGCGTTGAAGAACCTCGAGCTCAGCGTCAATCGCGCCCATCTCTCCGTCGAGGGCATCGTTGCGACACCTTACGCCTCCGGGCTGGCCGCTCTCGTCGACGATGAGGTCGAGCTCGGCTGCTGCGCGATCGATATGGGCGGCGGCGCCACGACGATCTCGGTCTTTGCCGAAGGCAAGCTCGTTCACACGGATGCCGTCGGTCTCGGGGGCCTTCACGTCACGACCGATCTGGCGCGCGGCCTTTCGACCCGCATCGAAGACGCGGAGCGCCTCAAAGTTGTTCACGCTTCGGCATTCTCGAACTCTTCGGACGAGCGCGAGCTCATCTCGATCCCGCCGATCGGCGAAGACGAGCGCGATCAGCCGACGCAGGTGCCACGCGCGCTCGTTTCGCGCATCGTCGGTGCACGCATCGAGGAAACGATGGAATTGATCCGCGACCGGATACAGCGTTCGGGCTTCAGCCCGATCGTCGGAAAGCGCGTCGTGCTGACGGGGGGCGCAAGTCAGTTGACCGGTCTTGCGGAAGTGGCGCGGCGCATCCTGGCGCGAAACGTCCGCATCGGCCGGCCGATGGGCGTCTCGGGCCTGCCCACGGCAGCCAAGGGACCGGCGTTTTCGACGGCGGTCGGACTGATGATCTATCCGCAGGTCGCGGACATGGAAACACACGCGTCACAGAGCGGTCTGCTCATGTCGCTTGGGGGTAATAACAGCCGCATCGCCCGGATGGGCCAGTGGCTGAAGGAAAGTTTCTGAAATTGAGTGAATTGGCCGGCGTGGCGATGCGGCCATAAAGAGAAGGAACAGGTACTATGACTATCAAGCTGCAAAAGCCGGATATCACTGAGCTGAAGCCGCGGATCACCGTGTTCGGTGTCGGCGGCGGCGGCGGCAATGCTGTCAACAACATGATCTCAGCCGGTCTCCAGGGCGTCGACTTCGTCGTTGCCAATACGGATGCCCAGGCGCTGACCATGACGAAGGCCGAACGCATCATCCAGCTCGGCGCCAACGTCACCGAGGGACTGGGTGCCGGTTCGCAGCCGGAAGTCGGCCGCGCAGCCGCCGAAGAGTGCATCGATGAGATCATCGATCACCTCAACGGCACGCATATGTGCTTCGTCACCGCCGGCATGGGCGGCGGCACAGGCACGGGCGCTGCCCCGGTCGTCGCGCAGGCAGCACGCAACAAGGGCATCCTGACCGTTGGCGTAGTCACAAAACCGTTCCACTTCGAAGGCGGTCGCCGCATGCGCCTTGCCGAATCCGGCATCGAGGAACTGCAGAAGTCGGTCGATACGCTGATCGTCATTCCGAACCAGAACCTCTTCCGCATCGCAAACGACAAGACCACCTTCGCCGATGCTTTCGCCATGGCCGACCAGGTTCTTTATTCGGGTGTTGCCTGCATCACCGACCTGATGGTGAAGGAAGGTCTCATCAATCTCGATTTCGCCGACGTGCGCTCGGTCATGCGCGAAATGGGCCGCGCGATGATGGGCACCGGCGAAGCGTCCGGCCAGGGTCGCGCGATGCAGGCTGCCGAAGCTGCAATTGCCAACCCGCTGCTCGACGAGACTTCGATGAAGGGTGCTCAGGGCCTCCTGATCTCCATCACCGGCGGCCGCGACCTGACGCTCTTTGAAGTCGACGAGGCTGCGACCCGCATCCGCGAAGAAGTCGATCCGGATGCCAACATCATCCTCGGCGCCACCTTCGACGAATCGCTCGAAGGCATCATCCGCGTCTCCGTCGTTGCGACCGGTATCGACCGTGCGATGAACGAAGCCGCTGCCAAAAACTTCCAGCCTGCCGCCAAGCCGGCTATCCGTCCTTCCGCGGCCGTTGCTTCCGCACCGGCCGCAGTTCAGCCTGCGCCAGTCATGCAGGCACCCAAGCCGGCCGATCCGATCGCGCAGACCATCCGCATGGCGGAAGCCGAAATGGAACGCGAGCTCGAAATCCCGGCTCCGCGCCCTGCAGCTCCGGTTCAGCAGCCCGTTGCTCAGGACGCGTTCCGTCCGCAGAGCCGCATCTTCGCAGCCACTCAAGAAGCTCCGGTCGCTCGTCCGACTCCGATGCAGTCGGCGCCGGCACCCGTTATGAGCCAGCCGGCGCCGCAGCCGGTCATGCAGCAGCAGCCGGTTCGCCAGGAACCTGCCATGCAGCAGCCGGTCCGCATGCCGAAGGTCGAGGACTTCCCGCCCGTCGTTCAGGCCGAGATCGATCACCGCGCCCAGCCAGCTGCCGCACAGGCGCATGAGGAGCGCGGCCCCATGGGTCTGCTGAAGCGAATCACCAATTCGCTCGGCCGCCGCGAAGAGGAAGTCGCTCCCGAGATGACGGCAGCGCCGGCCGCCGCTTCGCAGCAGCGCCGTCCGCTTTCGCCCGAGGCGAGCCTTTATGCACCGCGCCGCGGCAATCTCGACGATCAGGGCCGCAGTGTTCCGCAGGCCCGCATGATGCAGGAAGACGACCAGCTTGAGATTCCTGCCTTCTTGCGCCGTCAGTCGAACTGAAGACACAGAATCGCCACGCATGCGCCCGGGATCACAGACCCGGGCGCAGCTGTTTCAAAGCGTCATATAAGTTGATGATTCCTAAACCATTTCAAACGGATGGTTTCGTAACAAAGCGAAACGAACAGTGATTTGGTTTGGAGCCCGGCCGCACGTATGTATGACGTCAAGGGACCGTGCCTTGCCGCCTTCACGGCGACAATTCGGCGGTGGGCAAAACAGGTTGGCGGTTTGTTTTTCGGTGCTTTTGGCGCTACGGACTGTAAATTCAATAAAGGCAGAATTTTATGGTTATTGGCATGCTTGGCTTCCAGACGACGGTTTCGCGCCCGGTGACGCTTTCGGGCACCGGCGTTCATTCCGGCGCGGAAGTCACCATTACTTTCAATCCGGCTGAAGTCGATACCGGCGTCGTTTTCCATCGTATGCATGACGACGGCAGCGTCACCGAACTGCGTGCCGTCTCCGCTCAGGTCGGCAGTACCGATCTCTGCACCGTCCTTGGCTTTTCCCCGGCACATTCGGTTGCGACGGTCGAACATGTGATGGCAGCGCTCTACGCGCTCGGCCTCGATAATGTCGTGATCGAGGTTCATGGCGCCGAGATGCCGATCATGGACGGCAGTTCGGCCCCCTTTATCGAGGCGATCGAGCAGGTTGGCCTCGTATCGCTCGGCGTGAAGCGCCGCTATATCCGCATCACCAAGCCGGTTCGCATCGAGCATGGCGGCTCCTGGAGCGAGTTCCGTCCATATGACGGCACGCGCTTCGAAGTCGAGATCGATTTCGAATGCCCGCTGATCGGCCATCAGAAATGGGAAGGAAATCTGACGGCAGCGACCTTCAAGTCCGAACTGTCGCGCGCACGCACCTTTGGCTTCATGCGTGACGTGGAGCGTCTCTGGGCCTCCGGTCATGCACTCGGTTCGTCGCTTGAGAATTCCGTCGTCATCTCCGACGACAATACGGTAATAAACGTCGAAGGCTTGCGTTACGCAAAGGATGAGTTCGTGCGTCACAAGGCGCTCGATGCCGTCGGTGACCTGGCGCTTGCCGGCGCTCCCTTCATCGGCTGCTACCGCTCTTATCGCGGTGGTCACAAGATGAATGCCAATGCTTTGAAGGCGCTGCTAAGCGACCCGACTGCCTATGAAGTTGTCGAGACTTCTGCTGCGCGCCCGCGCGTTACACCCCGCGATTTCGTGGCCGTTAACGCTCCCGGATTCGCCCCCTGGTCGGCATGACCTCCACACTCAAATTCAGGCCAGGGCCGCCTCTTTCGGGAGGCGGTTTTTTTTGTACTTCCGTAAGCCGATAACTGTTGTCCAGCATATGCTTAGCAGCAACAGGCCCGATTAAAGTCAAAAACCTCGCTATTCTGACGCTTGCTGCCACAAAAATGCGTTAATGGCTCATCATTGCGTTGCTCTCGCCACGCATTTGTGGCTAGAAACGCCGGCGAGGTGTGGCTGCCGCAGGTTAGGGTAGCGGCAGTTGGGATTCTTCTATGGATTATGCAAGGTCTGAAGGTATGATGAAGACAGCGCGCGCTTTGCTCGCATCGCTCGTGATTTTGAGCGCAGGCGCCTTGATTTCCGGTTGCCAGTCGGACCCTGACATCGACATCACCAAGCTCGGCCTTAGCAACGATCCGCCGGACGTCCTCTACAATCAGGCGCTTGCCAACATGAAGGCCGGCAACATGGCCGAAGCCGCGCGCAAGTTCGACGCGATCGACCGCGAAAACCCGTTCTCCGAATGGGCGCGCAAGGCTCTCGTGATGAGCACCTTCGTGAAGTACCGCCAGGGCAAGATCGACGACGCCCTCGCATCGGGCAACCGCTATATGGCGCAGTATCCGAAGTCTGAAGATGCGGCTTATGTTCAGTATCTGATCGGCCTCAGCTATTCGAAGCAGATCTCAGATGTGACCCAGGATCAGCGGGCGTCCTCCAAGACCATCGAAGCCATGCAGGCCGTCATCGACAATTATCCGGACTCCGAATATGTCGACGACGCGCAGGCAAAGATCCGCTACGCCCGCGACCAGCTCGCCGGCAAGGAAATGCAGGTCGGCCGTTATTATCTCGAGCGCAAGGAATATCTTGCAGCCGTCTCCCGGTTCCGTATCGTGGTTGAGAAGTATCCGAACACGAATCAGATCGAGGAAGCGCTGGCGCGCCTCGTCGAGGCCTATTTTGCGATGGGAATCGTCGAGGAGGCCCAGACGGCAGCCGCTGTTCTCGGTCACAACTATCCGGATAGCCAGTGGTACGCCGATTCCTTCAAGCTGCTGCAGTCGGGCGGGGCCGAGCCCCGGGAGAACAAGGGCTCCTGGATTTCGGCAGCCGGCAGGAAGCTGCTGCTCGGCTCGTGAGGCCTGACACGCAATGCTGATCCAGCTTTCGATCCGCGATATCGTTCTGATCGAGCGGCTGGATCTTGCCTTCGAAACAGGGCTCTCGGTTCTGACGGGCGAAACCGGTGCCGGCAAATCCATTCTCCTCGACAGTCTTTCTCTAGCACTTGGCGGACGTGGCGATGGCGGCCTCGTGCGCCACGGCGAGGACAAAGGCCAGGTGACGGCCGTCTTCGACGTGCCGATGGATCACGGTGTCCGACAGCTTCTGCGCGAGAACGGGATTGACGACGAGGGCGATCTCATCTTCCGGCGCCAGCAATCGGCCGACGGCCGCACCAAGGCATATGTCAACGATCAGCCGGTGAGTGTGCAGCTGATGCGCCAGGCCGGGCAGATGCTGGTCGAAATCCACGGCCAGCACGATGACCGCGCGCTTGTTGATACGCATGCGCACCGGCTTCTGCTCGATGCCTTCGCCGGCATCAACGAGGATGCCGCGGCGGTCTCCGAGCTTTACCGCACGTGGCGCGATGCCGAGCGAACGCTGAAAAAGCATCGCGAAAAGGTGGAGAACGCCGCCCGCGAGGCCGACTATCTCCGGTCCTCCGTCGACGAGTTGGAAAAGCTTTCGCCGCAGGATGGCGAGGAGGAGGAACTGGCCGAGCGCCGCCAGAAGATGATGAAAGCGCAACGTATCGCAGGCGATATCGCCGAGGCCTGCGAGTTTTTGAACGGCAATGCCTCTCCGGTGCCTCATATCGCGTCGCTGGTGCGCCGCCTGGAGCGCAAGAGCCACGAGGCGCCCGGACTGTTGGAAGACACGGTGGCGCTGCTCGATGCGGCTCTGGACCAGCTGTCCAATGCCCAGATGGAAGTGGAGGCAGCACTGCGAAAGACGGAATACGATCCGAAGGAACTGGAGCGCGTCGAGGAGCGACTCTTTGCCCTGCGTGCCGCGTCGCGCAAATATTCCGTGCCGGTGACCGAGCTTCCGGCGCTTGCCGTGCGCATGATCGCCGACCTTGCCGATCTCGATGCCGGCGAGGAGAAGCTGGTGAAACTCGAATCCGAAGTCGGTGTCGCCAATGCGAATTACCATGCCGCGGCCCGCTCTCTTTCGGACAAGCGTCACCACGCAGGCGAAGCGCTCGCCGCCGCCGTCATGGCGGAGCTGCCGGCTCTCAAGCTGGAGCGAGCGCGCTTCATGGTCGAGATGACGACCGATGCGACAGCCGCAACGGCCGAGGGCATCGATGTCGTCGAATTTCACGTTCAGACGAACCCAGGGACCCGTCCGGGCTCGATCATGAAGGTGGCATCGGGGGGCGAGCTTTCACGCTTCCTGCTTGCACTGAAGGTGGCGCTTGCCGATCGCGGTTCGGCGCCGACGCTGGTCTTTGACGAAATCGACACCGGTGTCGGTGGTGCCGTTGCCGATGCCATAGGCCAGCGACTGAAGCGGCTTTCCGACCGCGTGCAGGTGCTCTCGGTCACCCATGCCCCGCAGGTCGCCGCGCGCGCAGAAACGCACCTGCTCATCTCCAAGGGGCCGGTTTCCGACGGCTCTGAAAAGATTGCCACGCGCGTTGCGACGATGGCGCATAAGGACCGCACGGAAGAGATCGCCCGCATGCTTGCTGGAGCCTCTGTGACCGAAGAGGCGAGGGCGGCGGCGGCCCGGCTGTTGGCGGGGAATGGTTAGGCCGCCAGCCTAGGCCGTGGTATTGATCTCACCCTGATACCCTGTCCGTCTTGACGGGGAAAGGGACGTTCTTCACTCAAGCGCACGTTCATTTGAAACGGCGCGGGCATATACCTTCTCCCTGTCAGAATGGACAAGGGTGCCGGCAGTCCGATGAGGGATCGCCTCATCGGCCTCTCTTTCAATCCATGATTTTTGCTCTAAAACGATTCCAGATTTTCTGGAGTGATCCCGTATGCCAACCGAGTCCGTTGCAGTTGAAGACCTGACGATCGATGATGCCGCCGCCGAGCTCGCACGGCTGGCGAAAGAGGTCGCCCGTCACGACGCACTCTATCATGGCAAGGATCAGCCGGTGATTTCGGACGCCGATTACGATGCGCTCAAGCGGCGAAACGATGCGATCGAGGCGCGGTTTCCCGAGCTCATCCGCGAGGACAGCCCGTCGCGCCGCGTCGGCGCTGCACCTTCGGTGACCTTTGCCCCGGTCGTCCATGCGCGCCCGATGCTGTCGCTCGACAATACGTTTTCGCAGGAGGACGTGCAGGATTTCGTGGCCGGCGTCTATCGCTTCCTCGGGCGCCTGCCGGATCAGTCGATTGCCTTTACCGCCGAACCGAAGATCGATGGGCTCTCCATGTCGATCCGTTACGAGAACGGCAAGCTGGTAACGGCTGCAACGCGCGGCGACGGCACGACGGGCGAGAACGTCACCGCAAATATCCGCACCATCAAGGAGATTCCGAACGAACTGCCAAAGGGGGTCCCGGCCGTCGTGGAGGTGCGCGGTGAAGTCTACATGGCAAAGAGCGACTTCATGGCGCTCAACAAGCAGATGGAGGCCGAGGGAAAGCAGACCTACGTCAACCCGCGCAATACGGCAGCCGGATCGCTGCGCCAGCTCGACGCGAAGGTGACGGCAAGCCGCAAGCTGAAATTTTTTGCCTATGCCTGGGGCGAGATGTCCGACATGCCGGCCGACACTCAGTTCAACATGGTACAGCTCTTCAGGGATTGGGGCTTTCCGGTCAATCCGCTGATGAAGCGGCTGAATTCTGTTGCCGATATCCTCGCCCATTACGACGAGATCGGCCTGAAGCGCCCCGACCTCGACTACGATATCGACGGCGTCGTCTACAAGGTCGACAGCCTTGAACTGCAGCAGCGCCTTGGCTTCCGCTCGCGCAGCCCCCGCTGGGCGACGGCGCATAAATTCCCGGCAGAACAGGCCTTCACCACCGTCGAGAAGATCGAGATCCAGGTGGGGCGTACCGGCGCATTGACACCTGTTGCGCGACTTACGCCCGTCACCGTCGGCGGAGTGGTCGTGACTAACGCGACGCTTCACAACGAGGATTACATCAAGGGTCTCGGCAATTCCGGTGAGCCCATTCGCGGCGAGGAGCATGATATCCGGGTCGGCGATACTGTGATCGTGCAGCGGGCGGGCGACGTCATTCCGCAGGTGCTCGATGTCGTCATGGAAAAGCGGGACGCGGATGCAGTGCCCTACGAGTTTCCAAAGCGCTGCCCGGTCTGCGGTTCGCATGCGGTGCGCGAGAGAAACGAGAAAACCGGAAAGCTCGATTCTGTCACGCGCTGCACCGGCGGCTTCGTGTGCCGGGCGCAGGCGACCGAGCATCTCAAGCATTTTGTCTCGCGTAACGCCTTCGATATCGAGGGCCTGGGATCGAAGCAGATCGACTTCTTCTTCGAGAGCGAGGAGGAGGCGCTGCGGATCCGCACGGCGCCTGATATCTTCACGCTGGAAAGGCGCCAGCAGAATTCGTTGACGAAGCTCGAAAATATTGAAGGCTTCGGCAAGGTCAGCGTCGGCAAGCTCTATGCGGCGATCAACGAACGGCGCAGCATCGCGCTTCATCGCTTCATCTACGCGCTGGGCATCCGCCATGTCGGCGAGACGACGGCGAAGCTGCTGGCGCGCTCCTACGGCACCTATGAGGCTTTTGCCGCGGCGATGAAGGAGGCCGCACCACTCTCCGGCGATGCCTGGAACGACCTGAACGCCATCGAAGGCATTGGAGAGATCGTCGCCCGCGCGATCGTGGAGTTTTACAAGGAGCCGCGCAATGTCGAGGTGATCCGTGCCCTGCTTTCGGAAGTGACGCCGCAGGAGGCGGAGCAGCCGGTCACCTCCGGCAGCCCGGTTTCGGGCAAGACGGTGGTGTTCACCGGCTCGCTCGAGAAGTTCACCCGCGATGAGGCCAAGGCCAAAGCGGAGAGCCTCGGCGCAAAGGTTGCCGGATCGGTCTCCAAGAAGACCGATATCGTTGTTGCCGGACCGGGTGCGGGCTCGAAGCTCGACAAGGCGCGCGAGCTTGGCGTCCAGACCATGGATGAGGACGAGTGGCTGGCGCTGATCCGTGGCTAAGCTCATTTCCCGGTCTGGGAATGATTTTTCATCGTCGTCGGCGGCAACAAAATACCGGCTGGTTGCGCATGCCGCGTATAGTTATGGCCGCGTGCGGATCGAACCGGTCGGGGCGCATGCTGAGATTACTGAACCGATCTGCAGACGGGGTAATTCACGATCCGAACATGGCCGGCCGCAAGCAGGCAAATCGGTGATGAATCGGGCCCCGTTTCCCGGGCCCCGATCGACCCCAGGAGATGAAGACGCAAGGGGCATTCCCGGCCGATTGCCTCCAAAAGCATTACAAGCTGTTCGGCTGGAGGCGGACTCGAGCCATCGCATAGGCGTCGACATAACCTCCGGCGCGGAAGGCGAAGGCTTTAAGCAGGCCTTCCTCTTCGAAGCCGAATCTTCTGTAGAGGGCGATCGCAGCCTCGTTGTCGGTATACACCGATAATTCCAGTCGTTTTATGTTCAGCCAGTTGTCAGCCATGTCGATGAGTTCGGCCAGCAGTGCCCTGCCGATGCCCTTGCCGGTGAAATCGTCGTGGACTCCCATGCCGATGTGGGCTGCATGGGCGCGCCGCCCCAGATAGCGCATCATGCCTGCGTCACCGACGATCCGGCCATCCAGTTCCGCAACGAGGTTGACCTGGCCGGGGCCGGCGCTTTCGAAGCGTTTTCGGGTCTCGTCGACGGTTTGATACGGCAGGCGCAGGGTGCCGAAGCGGAAGCCTGGCAAGTTGATGAGCGCCGTCACCGCCTCGATATCAGAGGCGCGCAACGCCCGGATGATCAAGCCTGCCATCGCTGGCGGACGTTCGGCTGCATTGCTTTCCAACTCTTTCAAAACACTCACCTTGAATTTGAAAGAGGAGAGCAGACTTCGAACCCTGCTCGCCTCGGCAGGGTTTCGGGACTGATCGGACTGTTAACGTGCCAATGCTGCCCCGCACCCTGCATGGGTCGTGGTCTTATGGACGGCAGTAAGAATGATGTCTGGTCCGTTCATCAGCAAAAAGTCGTTGATCCTTTCTCGAAAGTCAACCGGCGGCATTTGCCTGGCTATAGCCGCGCGATATGCATGTCTTGACGAAAGAATCGCGGAGCAGCCTTGAAGACCATAGCCATCGATTTCGAAACGGCCAATGAGCAGCGCGGCAGCGCGTGTTCGCTCGGGCTTGCCTGGATCGAGGAGGGCAGGATCACTCGTGTCGAGGAGCGGCTGATCCGGCCGAAGGATATGCGTTTTTCCGGGATGAATATTGCAATCCACGGCATCAGGCCCGAGCATGTGGAAGATGCGCCGGAATTTCCGGAAGTCATGGAAGAGTTCCATGATGAATTCCAAGGCGCGATGATGATCGCGCACAACGCCGCCTTCGATTTCAGCGTCTGGCGCGCTTCGCTCGACCTTTATCGCCAGTCATATCCGGAACTCACCTATCTCTGCAGCCTCAAGATGGCGCAGCGCATCTGGCCGCAGTTCCTCTCGCACAGATTGAACGTGATTGCCGAGCATCTGGGCCTGCGCTTTTCCCACCACAACGCCGCGGAGGATGCTGCCGTCTGCGCGCATGCGGCGATCGAGATGGCAAGGGCTGTCAAGGCCGCTGCAGTGCATGCGATTCCCGCGGCAATCGGCATGCGGCCCGGCAGGCTTACGGCAAACGGTTACGAGCCCTGCACCTGCCGCAAGGCATAGCCAGCTTCCTTGTTTTGGCGGTGACCGTAATTATCTAGTGAAGCGGATTATTCAGGGAGCCGCCATGTCCACTTTGCGCAAGCTTGTTCTTTCCGCCGCTTCGGTTGCCGCGCTTGGCGCAGGTGCGGCGTCTGCCGAGGTTGTCGGCAAGGTCGGGGTCGACTGGATCGGCAACGACATCATCGTCGATGCCATCGCCGATCCGCAGGTGAAGGGCGTGACCTGCCACGTCACTTATTTCGACCGCAGCGTGATCGACCGGATGAAAAACGGCAACTGGTTCGAGGATCCTTCGAACAATTCGATCGCCTGCCGCCAGACGGGACCGATCGAGATCGGTGACATCAATCTCTCCAGAGATGGCGACGAGGTGTTCAAGGCGGGCATGTCGCTCATCTGGAAGAAACTGGTCGTCAACCGCATCTACGACAAGACCAACGACACGCTGATCTATCTCGCACATTCGCGCGAACTGACAGATGGCTCGGCGAAGATGTCGATCTCGACGATCCCGCTCTATGGCCAGAACGTCACCTGGAAGAACGCCAAGCCGCAATAGCGAAAAGGTCCTCCTTTCGCCAGCTTCGCCAGCGCGTTCCGAGCGGAAGGCTGATTACGCAGCCTGCGCCAGCTCATCGGCGATGACGGTGTCGAGGTTGAGGAAGCAGACCATGGTCTTTTCCAATGCCACGATACCGCGGCAGAAGGCGCGCTGGGCTTCCGGGATGATTTCCGGCGGCGGTTGCAGGTCCTCGCTCTTGATGGTCATCATGTCGGAAACCTGCTCGACGAGGAGACCGACGAGCTTGCCGGCGATGTCGGTGACGATGATGGCGGAGCGTTCCGACGGCTCCGTCATCTTCATGCCGAGACGGCAGGCCATGTCGATGACCGGGATCACTGCACCGCGAAGGTTGATGAGGCCAAGCACGTAGGGCGGCGTATGCGGCATTGGCGTCACTGGCGCCCATCCGCGGATTTCGCGGATCGCCATGATGTCGATGCAGAATTCCTGTTCTGCGAGATGAAAGGAAACGATTTCGAGATGGGAACCGGCCTGTGTGATGATGGCGCTTGTCATGATCAGATTCTTCCCAGTTGTCTCCGGCCAGAGCGGCCACGGCTTTGGCGGCGGCGCCGCCAATGAATGCGCCCGCGACTTTGCCAATCAGGCTCCATGCAGGTGAAGGTCTCGGATGCGAGGCGGCGGTTGCTTCTCGCGGCGGGTGACGGGCGTTCATGCCCTCGCCGGTCTTGAACTGCCTACCCAGTCGGATCGAATTTCGGCGTCTGTGGCTGGCGGCAGTATTGTTGTCTTTCACTCCGATGGATTTTTCGCTCGCAGAGGTTACGATTGATTTAACGGGAACGGCGGTTGTGCAAAACATCTGCCAAAGCGAAGGGTGAGGCAATTGATCACGTGCAGGAAAACGGGATGTTGAATTGCGTGCGTGGCGCCGACGAGCTATCAGGCGGGCAGTTGCGGACTGCGTCGTCCGCTTGCTTTCAGGGGTCGCAGACATGAAGAATTTCCGTGTTGCTGTTTGGGTGGCCGTCATCATCGTCGCGGCGGTGCTCGGATGGCTGACGCTGAACATCACGAAGACGAGGGATATGCCGCTCGCCGATGGGCCCTACGGCGTTCCTTTCTCGCTCGTTTCGCAAAGCGGCGAGCCGATCACCGAGCAGGCCTTGCGCGGCAAGCCGAGCGCGGTCTTCTTCGGCTTCACGCATTGCCCCGAGGTGTGCCCGACGACGCTCTTCGAGCTCAATGGCTGGATGGAAAAAGTCGATCCGGCTGGCGACAAAATACAGGCCTATTTCGTTACGGTCGATCCGGAGCGAGACACGCCGGAAATCATGAACCAGTATGTCTCGAACGTTTCGAAGCGCATCACGGGCATATCCGGTCCGCCAGAGAAGGTGACCGACGTCATCAAGGGCTTCCGCGTCTACGCCAAGAAGGTGCCGGTCGATGAGAAGGATCCGAATGGCGAATATACGATGGATCACACGGCGTCCGTCTTCCTCCTTGATTCCGAGGGCCGTTTCGCCGGCACGATCGCCTATGGCGAAAATCCGGACACGGCGGTAAAGAAGCTGGAGAATTTGATCAGCAAGGGATGAAACCATGGGGGCCGGGCATCGCAGCATCCTGATCGCCGGTGCCGGCGCGACGGGTCTTGCAGCAGCAATCGAGCTTGCCCGGCGAGGCAAAGCCGGGCGCTTGGCATCGCGCGAACGCTGACCTCGCTTTCATCTTCCCGGGCCGCTGACGCAATCCTTCGCAGCGTTGCCGGTTATGATAGACCGCCGCCAGTCTGGATCGACGGCGCGCAATAGAAATAGGATAAGTTCGTGAGTGAAATTCGCCTGTTTGTGACGACGGCTGAAAAGAAGGCCGGGCAGGTTCTCGATCTTCTGACGGAAGTTTTCGGTGAAGAAGACTTCGCGATTGCGACGACCGAGATCGATGAGAAGAAGGATATTTGGGAAGCCTCCGTCTATATGATGAGGGAGGACGAAGATGAGGTTCGCCTGCGCGTCGAGGAGGCGCTGAAGGCGTTCCCCGACCTGACGGTCGAGCGCGAAGTCATTCCCGATATCGATTGGGTGGCGAAGTCCCTTGAGGGCCTGAGGCCTGTTCGGGCAGGGCGCTTCCTGGTGCATGGCTCGCATGACCGCGGCAGGGTCCGCCCCGGCGATATCGGCATCGAGATCGATGCTGGGCAGGCCTTCGGCACCGGCCATCACGGCACGACCTCCGGCTGCCTGGAGGTAATCGACAGCGTGTTGCGTTCGCGCCCCGTCGGCAATGCGCTGGACCTCGGCACGGGCAGCGGCGTCCTGGCGATTGCGGTGAGAAAGCTCAAGAAGATCCCGGTTCTCGCAACCGACATCGACCCGATCGCCACGCGTGTCGCGGCCGAAAACGTACGCCGGAACGGCATTGCCTCGGGAATCGTTGCGAAGACTGCGCCAGGTTTTCATTCGACGGCATTTGCCGAACACGGGCCGTTCGACCTCATCATCGCCAATATTCTGGCACGGCCGCTGATCAAGATGGCGCCGAAGCTGGCCCAGCACCTGGCGCCTTGCGGCTCGGTGATCCTGTCCGGCATCCTCGCAGAACAGCGCTGGAAGGTGCTTTCGGCCTATAACGGTGCAAAGCTCCGCCACGTCCGCACCATCTGGCGGAACGGCTGGGTGACGATCCATCTGGACCGTCCGTAAGCTGTCGGCAAAAATGAAGGCGGTGCCATTGGCACCGCCTTCGACCGTTAAACGGCCATGCCCGCGAGCTCGAAGGAGGAGGAGCGCTCGAGCGGGCTCTACAGTTCTGATTGCCGGTCCGTTGAGGGAGGAGGAGAAACGAAGCGGCAAATAGCTCAGAACGCGTAGCTGGGTACACCCTTGTGATGTGTAACCTTGTGGCCCGTGCCGAGCATCTTGAGGCTATCCCCATTGAGCGGGCGGCGGGCACCGATGACGTGATGCACTGTCTGGCGTTCGCCAGCCTGCACCGGGCTGCTGTAAGCGAAGCGCGACAGAGAGGCAGTCATTTTTCATTTCCCTTTCGTTGCAGGCTCGATTTCCGAACCGCTTGATGCGCCGTATATAACTATTCCCAGATCCTTAGGCAGAGGCTTTCGCTCATGGGAGCCATGCGCTAAATGCATAAAGCATGCCAGTTTTGCTTTCCTTGTCACATTTCTGCCAAATATCGAGCGGCCCAGATAGGGGAGAGTGGCTGCTTTTTCTCCCCTTGCCCTGATTTTCCGGTAACATGGGCTGCCCGCTTTTCGGCGGATTCGTCTATACAGGTATTGGGTTTTTCAGGATGTTCCAGTCATTTGAGGTTACTTCCACGCCACAATTCGGCCGCGATCGGGTCGGGCGGCTGCGCGCCAGTTTCGAGGAGCTCGGCATCGACGCCTTTCTCGTGCCGCGTGCTGACGAGTACAACGGCGAATATGTGCCGGCATGCGCCGAGCGCCTGGCCTGGCTGACCGGCTTTACCGGGTCTGCGGGAATTGCGCTCATCACCCATAGCCAGGCGATCATTTTCGTCGACGGCCGCTACGTCACGCAGCTTGCCGAGCAGGTTGATGGTTCCGTCTTTACCGGCGGCGACCTCGTCAACGAGCCGCCGCATGTCTGGATTCCCAAGAACGGCAAGCAGGGAATGCGTCTTGGCATCGATCCGTGGCTGCATTCCGGCGCCGACGTGCGGCGTCTTGAAAAGGCGCTTTCCGAGATCGGCGGCACGCTGGTGATCCTGCCGCACAATCCGCTCGACAGGCTCTGGACGGACCGGCCGGCCGAACCGCTCGGCGCCGTGGTCATCCACAATGTCGTCCAGGCCGGCGTGCTGGCAAAGGACAAGATCGCGACGATCGCTGCCGATCTTGCCAAGAAGAATGCGGCAGCCGTGCTCATTGCCGATCCGTCTTCGATTGCGTGGATCTTCAACATACGCGGTGCCGACGTTCCGCATACGCCGCATCCTCTTGCCCGTGCGATCATCCATGCCGACGGCAAGGCTGAGCTGTTCCTTGATAAGCGCAAGACGAGCATCGAGCCGGAAGCTTACCTGGCGCAGATATGCGTGCAGCTGCCGCCGTCTTCGCTTGACGAGCGCCTTGCTGCCGTGTCGAAGGATGGCGGCCGGGTTATGATCGATCCGGACATCGCCTCCCATGCGCTTGCCGACATCATCCGCAAGTCGGGCGGCGAAGTGGTGGAGGGTAACGATCCTGCCAAGCTGCCGCGGGCGGTGAAGAACAGCGTCGAACTCAACGGCTCGGCGGCGGCCCACCTGCAGGACGGTGCGGCGATGGTCGAGTTCCTCTACTGGCTGTCGCAGGAAAGGCCGGGCACGGTGACGGAGATTGCCGCGGCCGAGAAGCTGGAGGCCGTGCGCGCCAGCGTCGGCCAAAACATGCAGAACCCGCTCAAGGATATTTCATTCGACACGATTTCCGGCGCCGGCGAGCATGCCGCGATCATGCACTACCGCGTGACGGTCGATACAGACCGGACAATCAATGCCGGGGAGCTTTTCCTGATCGATTCCGGCGCCCAATACATCAATGGCACTACCGACATCACCCGCACCGTCGGCATCGGCGCGGTCTCGGATGAGCAGAAGCGCTTTTTCACACTGGTGCTGAAAGGCATGATCCAGATCAGCACGGCGCGCTTTCCGAAAGGCACTCGGGGCTGCGATCTCGATCCGCTGGCGCGCATTGCGCTCTGGCGGGCGGGCGTCGATTTCGGGCACGGCACCGGCCATGGCGTCGGCTCGTATCTTTCCGTGCACGAGGGACCGCAGCGCATATCGAGGCTTTCCACGCAGGAGCTGCTGCCGGGCATGATCCTTTCCAACGAGCCGGGTTATTACCGGCCGGGCAGCTTCGGCATCCGCATCGAAAACCTGATCTATGTGCGCGAGGCGGAGGACATCGATGGCGGCGACATGCCGATGTTGGGCTTCGAGACGCTGACCTTCTGCCCGATCGACCGCACGATCGTTATTCCCGAACTGCTGACGCATGACGAGCTGCACTGGTTCAACGACTATCATGCCCGCACCCGCGACGCGCTGATGCCGCTGATCCACGACCAGGACGTCAAGTCGTGGCTGGAGAATGCGACGCTGCCGCTGGAATACTGAGGTTTGGCGCGTCGCGCGGCCCTAGAATCCGACCGTGCGGCGCCAGCCCATGACGACAAGCCAGGCCGCGACGAGCATCCAGGTGTGCGACACCTTGAGACCGACGATGAGGGCGACGACAAGCGACAGCTTGGAATCCCAACCGCCGTCGAAGAAGGCCGGTGCGACGATGGTCGTCAGCACTGCCGCAGGGACGGCGTTGAGGGCTGCCTCCATGCGCGGTGGGATTCGTTTCATGGTGGTGATGAGCACATAGCCGCCAATACGTGTTGCATAGGTCGCAACAGCCGATGCGAGGATCACAAGGACCATCTGCAGATCGAATTCCATGTCAGACCTCGTGCGGTTCGTTTTCTGGTTCGGGTTTGAGCGCGCCAGGCAATGGCAGCAGCGCAGCCAAGGTGATGCCGGCCGCAGCGCCCAGGCTGACATGCCAGGGTGACCCGACATAGTGGTAGGCGATCGCAGAGGCGACGGCGCTGACGAGGGCGACCGGCAGGAAGTTGGAGCGGTTGCGGAAGCCGAGGACGATACCAAGGAAATAAGCGGGTAGCAGGATATCAAGGCCAAGCGCCTTCGGATCCCCGATGAAGCCGCCGAGCAGCCCGCCGAGAAGGCTGACCAGAACCCAGGGCACGTAGATGATAATGCCGAAGCCGAAGTACCAGATGAAGGTGACCGGCTTGCCCTCCTCGCCGCGCTTCACCATCTCGGCGAATTGCGGGTCAACGAGCAGGAAGAAGGTGAAGAACTTCTGCAGCGGCGTGAAATGGCGTACGTAGCGCGCGATTGCCGCCGAATAGAGAACATGGCGAAAGTTGACGGCGAGAATGGAGGCGACGATAAGCCAGGCCTGGACGTTGTTTCCGAAAAGCTCGATGCCGACCATCTGGCTGGCACCCGCATAGACGGTGGCGCTCATCAGCATCAGCTCGGAAAGCGACATGCCGTTATCAACGGCAAGCGCGCCGAATAGCGCTGCGAAAGGCGCGGACGCCACGGCGACGGTGAAGCCGCCCCGCAAACCCTCGACGAAATCCGCGCGACTCATAGGCACGTGTCCTCATTCAAAAACGAACCTGCTCTATGTGTCCATCGCCTCTGCCGCAATCGAATTTCCTTGATCGACCGATCGATTTCGCTGAACGGTGAACCTCAGACAATGGCAGGAGACAAGACGATGAAGCCGATAGATTTTTCCAGAGAAGATAAGGCGGCGCTGATTGCGCGTATCCAGCACTTCTTCGAAAAGGAACTGGATCATCCTGTCGGGCTGCTCAGGTCGGAACTGGTCCTCGACTTCTTCGCCAAGGAGATCGGCGCCGCCTATTACAGGCAAGGCCTGCAACATGCACATACGGCGTTCTTGAAGCGTGCCGACGACCTTGCGGACGATATCTACGGGCTGGAGCAGGGAGCGCGGGACTGAGCCTCAGCCGGCGAGCGCCTTTTGGCTGTCGATGATCTCGATGCCACGTGCGCGCATGTCCTCGATTGCGGCAGCCACGCCTTCCGGCGTGATGCCGCGGCTTGCATCTTCGACAAAGCGAACCTTGATACCGGGCATCATCTCCAGCGCATCGAGCGCCGAGAATTTGACACAATAGTCGGTCGCCAGGCCGCAGACGTCGAGCTCTGTCACGCCCTGGTCTAGGAGGAAATCGGAAAGACCGGTCGAGGCATCCTGGTCGTTGTCGCGGAAGGCGGAATAGCTGTCCACCAGCGGATTTTCGCCCTTCTGCTGGATGAGATCGATCTCTTCGGATTTCAGCGCCGGATGCAGTTCGGCGTCGAGGGTGTTCTTTACGCAGTGATCCGGCCACATCATCTGCGGCTTCCCGGAAAGCACGCCCATTTCGAAAGGCTTCTTGCCCGGATGGGAGGAGGCAAAGCTTCCGTGGCCGGGTGGATGCCAGTCCTGCGAGGCGACGACCAGATCGTACATGCCGCTGTCGATCAGCTTGTTTGCAACCGGCACGACCTGATCGCCTTCCGGCACCGGAAGATTGCCGCCCGGGCAAAAACCATTCTGAATATCGACCAGCAATAACGCTCTCATCAGGCGACCCCATACGTTTGCGGCGCGCAGCATGCCAAGCGGATATGCCGCTATCAACTAGTGGATTTGCAGGTGGTCAAGCGCAAGCTTTTTTTGGAGAAACATGCATGCGCCAAGTGCGACGGCCTGCCGCGCCTGTTCCAGCAGCCGGGCGGCGATCCAATCGTCCTTGCGTTTCGTGAAAGCCGGCTTGGCCGCGCTTCGTCGAAATCGAGCTCACGCGTCACCGTCGAACCGCCGGGGCGTATAATCGGGCAGCGCAGGCTTGTTGGCAGGATCGATCCTGCCTTGCGGACTCATGTCCAAAAAGACCGGTTCTTCGCCGGGACGCGGCACGAGAATCCTGACGTGGTCGTCATGGCCGAGGCTGACGAAATCGTCAAGATCCGGCATGCCCGCTGGCGAGAACAGGGGCATCGCGCTAGATATCGTCCGGCAAGGCGAGGAGATCACAATGGCAATCAGCATCGTGCAACTGGGCTCGCCACGGAGCAAGGACGAGGGCCTTCGCATCGGCACTGTGCGCCGCCCGCCGCGCGGCGTGGCGAAGGAGGAGTTTGCGAGCCGCGACTATTACGACGTTTGGCTGCCGATGCTGGCGCCGAGCCGGGAGCTGGTGGCCATGGCGAAGGCAGCGCAGACCGAAGCCGAGTGGCAGGCCTTCTCCCGCGCCTATCGCAAGGAAATGAACGCACCTGACACCAGTCGGGTCCTCGACACGCTGGCCGCACTCTCGCACACCGCCAACTTCGCCGTCGGCTGCTACTGCGAAAATGAAAGCCGCTGCCACCGCAGCCTGCTGCGCGGGCTTCTTGCCGAGCGTGGCGCGCAGCTCGGGGCGCAGGCCCTCGCCTAGGCGTCGGATAGGCTGACTTGCCGATTCCGGTTTTTTCTGCCTTCCTTGGCCAAGAAGAGCAGCCGGGAGCAAGCAATGACCGAGCCAGGGCCAGAGGAGAAAATCGACGCCACCTTCCGCAACGGCTCGCTGACGGCTGCGGGCATCATTCTCGGCTTTTCGCTGAGCTTCATCAGCCGCTGGGTCTCCAACCCGAATGACTGGAGCAGCATCGATATCCTGCCGATGCTGCTCTTGAGCGTCGGCATCGCCCTGCAGGTGAAGGTCTTCGCCGATCTTTTGGCGCGCGATTCGCTGATTGCCGCCAAGTACGACCGGGCGCGGCGGCTCTTCCTGATCGGGTTGAGCATCGTCGCCATCGGCATCACGATTGCGCTCGTCAACGATATTTTGGGGATGGGCAAGATGCCGATTTTGGGTTGATGCCGCATAAAATAAGATCAAAGCTGTGCGCGACGAACCCGAGCCGCGAAAAAGCCGGCCGTGAAATCAGGGCCGGATCTGGAAGGGACGTCTCGTGCCGCGCTGCCGGACGGCTAGTCAAACCCGTTCCACAAACCCATCCAACACCCGCTTTTGCCCGGCCCGATCAAAATCGATCGTCAGTTTGTTGCCCTCGATCCCGGTAATATTCCCATTGCCGAATTTCAGGTGGAAGACGCGGTCGCCCATCTGGAAGCGGGATGGTTCGGTGGAGGTGGATTTGGCGACGAGTTCGCCGTCGATCATGCGACCCTTGGGGCCGCTTTCGCCGTAGCCGATACGTTCGACGGCGTGGCCCGAGCGCGTGCCCCAGTTGTCGCGGGTGGCATCGGTCCTGTTGGCTTGGGCGCGTTTCCACCCGGGGGTGGAATAGGAATTGGCGAAGGGGTCGGCCTTGTCGAAGCGCGATTGGCCGTAGCCGCCGCGGCCGTAACCGCCGTAGCTCTGCTCGACTTCGGCGACTTCCACATGGGTTTCCGGCAGTTCGTCGAGGAAGCGGGAGGGGATGGTCGATTGCCAGAGACCGTGGATGCGGCGGTTGGAGACGAACCAGATGTGGCAGCGGCGCTTGGCGCGGGTGATGCCGACATAGGCGAGGCGGCGCTCCTCCTCAAGGCCGGCGCGGCCGCTTTCGTCGAGCGAGCGCTGATGCGGGAAGAGGCCCTCTTCCCAGCCCGGCAAAAAGACGGTGTCGAACTCCAACCCCTTGGCCGAGTGCAGCGTCATGATCGAAACGGCGTCGAGGTTTTCGTTCTGCTCGGCATCCATGACCAGTGCGACGTGCTCCAGGAAGCCACGCAACGACTCGAAGCTTTCCATCGAGCGGATCAGTTCCTTGAGGTTTTCCAGCCGGCCGGGCGCCTCCGCCGTCTTGTCGGCCTTCCACATGTCGGTGTAGCCGGACTCTTCGATGATCTGCTCGGCAAGTTCGGTATGCGGAGTCGTTTCAAGCCTTTGCTGCCAATTCCTGAAGCTGTGCACCACGTCGAAAAGCGCTTTGCGCGCCTTCGGTTTCAGCTCGTCTGTTTCGATGATGTCGGCCGCTGCTGCGAGCATCGGGATATCACGGGCACGGGCATAGTCGTGCAGCGCGCGCACGGTCGTCTCACCGAGGCCACGCTTCGGGGTGTTGATGATGCGCTCGAAGGCGAGGTCGTCGGCGGGCTGCGCGACGAGGCGGAAATAAGCCATGGCATCGCGGATTTCGAGGCGCTCGTAAAAGCGCGGGCCGCCGATTACGCGGTAGTTGAGCCCGAGCGTCACGAAGCGGTCTTCGAATTCGCGCATCTGGAAGGAGGCCCGCACCAGGATCGCCATGTCGTTGAGGTCGTGCTGCTTGCGCTGCAGGGCCTCAATCTCCTCGCCGATGGCGCGGGCTTCCTCTTCGCTGTCCCAGGAAGCATGCACCTGCACCTTGACGTCTTCCGGGTCGACGCGGTCGGTAAACAGCGTCTTGCCCAGGCGGCCTTCGTTGTGCGCGATTAGATGCGCGGCGGCGCCGAGGATGTGTTCGGTCGAGCGGTAGTTGCGCTCCAGCTTGATGACCTTGGCGCCCGGGAAATCTTTCTCGAAGCGCAGGATATTGTCCACTTCGGCGCCGCGCCAGCCGTAGATCGACTGGTCGTCGTCGCCGACGCAGCAGATGTTGATGGTGGTTTCCGCGATCTCTTCCCTTTTCGAGGAGATGTCGGGGGAGGCGACAAAGGCGGATGTTCTCGAGCCGGTGTCCGACGCGATATCTCCCTCTGCCCTGCCGGGCATCCCCCCTACCAGGGGCGAGGTCGACTTGCGGCCCGGCCGCTGTGCCAACAGCCGCAGCCACATGTACTGCGCGGTGTTGGTATCCTGATATTCGTCGACGAGGATATAGCGGAAGCGCTGGTGGTATTCCTTGAGCAGGTCCGGGTTCTTGCGGAAAATGGCAATGGGATGCATGAGCAGGTCGCCGAAATCACAGGCGTTCAAGCTCATCAGTCGCGCCTGATAGGCGAAGTAGAGTTCGCGGCCCTTGCCGTTGGCAAAGGCGCGGGCGTCGCCTTCGGGGATGTCGGCGGGACCGAGCCCCTTGTTTTTCCACGTATCGATCATGCCGGCGAATTGCTTGGCCGGCCAGCGCTTGTCGTCGAGGCCCTCGGCCTGGATCAGTTGCTTGATGAGGCGCACGACGTCGTCGGTATCGAGGATGGTGAAATCGGACCGCAGGTTGACGAGCTCGGCGTGGCGGCGAAGGAGCTTGACACCGATCGAGTGGAAGGTGCCGAGCCAGGGCATGCCTTCGACGGCGCCGCCGACGAGCAGCGCGATGCGCTCCTTCATTTCGCGCGCCGCCTTGTTGGTGAAGGTGACGGCGAGGATCTGCGAGGGGAAGGCGCGGCCGGTGCTTAAGATGTGCGCGATGCGGGTCGTCAGCACGCGGGTCTTGCCGGTGCCGGCGCCCGCCAGCACGAGGACCGGACCTTCCAGCGTTTCGACGGCTTCCGTCTGTTCGGGGTTCAGGCCCGCGAGGTAATCCGGTCGCTTGGCGCCGTCGCGGGCAGCCATGGCACGGGCGGCGATCCCTCCGGCTGCAGGCGTAGGCGCCTGCGGCTTGCGCGGGGCCTCGCCCGGTTCTTCGTCGAAGAAGGGGATATCGTCGAAACTATTGCTCATGGCGCGTAATGTAGTGATTCGGGATGGAAAGGCCAGAAAAGATGTTCTTGGTTCATTCCAACCCCTCCAGGAGGAAGGCCGACCGCTGGCGCGCCGGCGCATTCAGGGCGGCGGCAGATGCTTGTCCAGTCCCTAAAGTAGCGATTGTCAGTCGCGAGCCGGAAATACGCTTCCGCTCAAGCAAAAGTGACCTGTTTTCGTGAGGATGGAGATTACAATTCTGTAATGACCGGCACGTGCGCTTGATGGCCGCTTGTAAAGGGGCGATATTGCCGCAGTCAGTGGGGAATATGTCTAAAGCGCTCTTGGGATCGTCCCGGGTCTGACCCTCGGCCCCTTCGGAGACGTGTATGGCCTTTTGGAAGCAGTTTGTTCTTTCTCTTATCGTTATTGCGGCCGGCTTTGCCGGATGGATTTTTCTTGTGCCGGGTGCCGCCGATGTATTGAGAAATGCCGGCGTCCCGCAAAACCTTGTCGCCAGGGTGGCTCCCCCCGTGAAGCCCGGGGGCGATGCGTCGGGTCAGGGCGAGGGCAGCCAGGGCGGACGCAACGGCGGCGGGCGCAACAGCGCCGTTCTGGTCGTGACGCAGGCCGTCGTGCAGGGCGTTGTCAACGACCGGCTGAACGCGATCGGCACAGGCGACGCGATCCGCTCCGTGGCGGTGACGCCGCAGGCAATGGGCACGATCCGTGAGATCCTCATCAAGTCCGGCGACAAGGTCAAGCAGGGTCAGGTGCTTGCCAAGCTCGACAGCGAGGAGCAGGTGATCGCCAAGGGGCAGGCCGAAGTGGCGCTGAAGAGCGCGATCGAGAAATCCAATCTCTATCACAACATCAAGTCCAGCGTTGCGCGCATGGACGTATTCGATGCCGAGATCGCCGAGCAGGGGGCGCGGCTGCAGCTGCAGGCCGCCGAGCTCAATCTCACCCGGCGCAATATCGTGGCGCCGATCGACGGCATCGTCGGCATCGTCCCGGTCAACATCGGCGACAACGTGACCACCAGCACGCCGATCGTGACGCTCGACGACCGCTCGGAAATCCTGGTCGACTACTGGGTGCCGGAGCGCTTTGCCAATACGGTTTCCGTCGGCCAGCCGGTTGAGGTAACCACCGTCGCGCGGCCGGGACAGGCGTTCACCGGAGAGGTCCAGGCAGTCGACAACCGCATCGATGCGGCGAGCCGGACACTGCGCATCCGCGCCAAGATCGACAACCGCGCCGACGTGCTTCGCGCCGGCATGTCCTTCAATGTCAGCATGAAATTCGCAGGCGACAAATATCCGGCCGTTGATCCGCTTTCCGTCCAGTGGGATTCGCAGGGCTCTTTCGTCTGGCGGGTGGTCGACGGCAAGTCGAACAAGGTGCGTGTCAGCATCGTGCAACGCAATCCGGATTTCGTGCTCGTGAAGGCCGGCATCAAGGATGGCGACGCCATCGTGACGCAGGGCCTGCAGCGCGTCCGCGAGGGTGGGCCGGTGCGCTTCGGCAATGAAATGGCCTCGAAAAACGGGGTCGCGACACAATGAACGTGACCGTCACCGATCTTCCCGAAAGAGCATCCGGCAAGCAAACCTTCACGGCACTCTTCGTGCGCCGCCCGATCCTGGCGCTGGTCTTCAATACGCTGATGGTGGTTGCGGGTCTTGCTGCCTATGCCGGGGTCGAAGTGCGCGAACTGCCCGATGTCGACCGGCCGGTCGTGACCGTGCGCACCATGTTCGACGGCGCTGCACCGCAGACGGTCGATCAAGAGCTGACCAAGGTCATCGAAGGCGCAGTGGCGCGCGTCAGCGGGCTGAAATCGATCTCCTCGCAATCGCAGTTCGGCCAAAGCCGAGTGACGCTGGAGTTCTCCGATGCCGTCGATCTCGCCGTTGCTGCAAACGACGTGCGTGATGCGATCGGGCGCATCATGGAGCAGCTTCCAGACGACGCCGACGCCCCGCAGATCGTCAAGGCGGATGCGGATTCACAGCCGATCATGCGTCTTGCGGTCACCTCGACCAAGCTCAACATGGATGACCTGACGCTCCTCGTCGAAAACGAGATCGTCGACCGGCTAGCCTCCGTCGACGGCGTTGCCGATGTCGAGCAATATGGCGACCAGGAAAAGATATTCCGCGTCGATGTCGATCAGGGCGCCCTCGCAAGCCGCGGGCTGACGGTCGGCGATCTGACGGAGGCACTCGACAACTCCGCCCTCGACGTTCCTGCCGGATCGCTGAAGAGCACGACACAGGACATCGTGGTGCGCGCCACGGCGAGCCTGCAGAAGCCGGAGGATTTTTCAAATGTCATCCTGCAGGACCGCGTGCGTCTCGGAGACGTCGCGACGGTAACGCTCGGGCCGCGTGACGGAGATACGGCGCTGCGCTCGAATGGCAATCGCGGCATCGGCCTCGGCGTCATCCGGCAGGCCCAATCCAATACGCTCAATATTTCGAGCGGCATCAAGACGGTGGTCGAGCAGCTTTCGAAGACGCTGCCGGAAGGCACGAAGATCGCCGTCACCAGCGATGACGCGGTGTTCATCCAGGGAGCGATCCACGAGGTCGTGCTGGCGCTGATCCTTGCCGGCGTCATCGTCACCGGCGTCATCTACCTCTTCCTGCGCGACTGGCGGGCAACCTTGATCCCCGCGGTCAGCATGCCTGTCGCATTGATCGGCACGCTGGCTGCGATCTATCTCGTGGGCTTTTCGATCAATATCCTGACGCTGCTCGCCATCGTTCTGGCGACGGGTCTCGTCGTCGATGATGCGATCGTGGTGCTCGAGAACATCGTGCGGCGGCGCGCCGAAGGCATGGGGCCGCGGGCGGCCGCCGTCCTTGGCACGCGCGAGGTCTTCTTCGCGGTCATCGCGACCACAGCAACACTTGCCGCCGTCTTCATTCCGCTGTCATTCCTGCCGGGACAGGTGGGCGGTCTCTTCCGGGAGTTCGGCTTCGTGCTGGCCTTCTCGGTCGGTCTCTCGTCGATCGTCGCGCTGACGCTTTGTCCGATGCTCGCCTCGCGCATGCTGACGAAGCCAATGCTGGAGGATCATGGCGCGCTCGGCCACTTCGGCGCGGCGTTTGCACGTGTCTATCAGTGGACTCTCCAGCGTTGCCTCAATGCGCCCTTGGTGGTCATTGTCGCGTCGGTTTTCTTTGCTGGTGCGGCGCTTGTCGCCTTTTCGACGGTCAAGAGCGAGCTTACGCCGAACGAGGACCGCGCCATGGTGATGATGCGGCTCACCGCGCCGCAGGGATCAAGCCTCGAATATACGCGCGACAAGCTGCAGCTCGTCGAAGAATACCTGCAGCCGCTGGTCGATAGCGGCGACATCAGGAACGTCTTTTCGATCTCCGGGCAAGGCGGCTCGGCCAATAGCGGCTTCATGGTGCTGACGCTGGCGCCCTGGGGCGAGCGCGACCGCACGCAGGCGGATATCGTCCAGGATGTCAACCGTGCGGCATCGCGCGTGCCCGCACTTCGCGGCAATGCGATATCATCGAACAGCCTGCGCATTCGTGGCGCCGGCAGCGGCCTGCAGATGGCGCTCGTCGGCAATGACTACGACCGGCTGACGGCTGCCGCCGTCAAGCTGGTGCAGGCGCTGGATGCGACCGGGCAGTACGATACGCCGCGCCTCACCAACGAACCGACGCAGGCGCAGGTCTCCGTCACCATCGACCGGGAGCGGGCTTCCGATCTCGGCATCGATATCACCGGGCTTTCGACGGCGATGCAGTCGCTCCTCGAGGGGCGTTCCGTCGTCGACGTCTTCGTCAATGGCGATGCCTATCCGGTTCTGCTTACTTCGACCATGCGGCCGATCGATGATCCAACGGATCTTGAAAACGTCTTCCTGAAGACCGGCGAGGGCAAGATCGTACCGATGTCGGTCATCGCATCGCTAAAGGAAGGCGCGGTTGCGCCGCAGCTGAACCGTGAAGCTCAACTCGCCTCCGTCGCGATTACGGCTGGCCTCAAGGAAGGCATGTCGCTCGGCGATGCCGTCAAGCAGGTGACGGAGCTCGCCGAGACGATTTTGCCGCCAGGGGCGCGTCTTATTCCGCTTGCCGAAGCAGCAACCCTGGAAGAGAACTCCAGCGGCATGGCACTCACCTTCGGCTTTGCGATCGTGATCATCTTCCTGGTATTGGCGGCGCAGTTCGAAAGCGTGCTGTCCTCGCTGATCATCATGTCGACCGTGCCCCTTGGGCTTGCCTGCGCCGTCTTTGCGCTCATTATCACCGGATCGAGCCTCAACATATACAGCCAGATCGGCCTGGTGCTGCTCGTCGGCGTCATGGCGAAAAACGGCATCTTGATCGTCGAGTTCGCCAATCAGCTCCGCGATCGCGGTGTCGAAGTGCGTGAGGCCATCGAACGCGCTTGTTCGCTGCGGCTGCGCCCGGTCATGATGACGATGATCGCCACCATCCTGGGCGGCGTTCCGCTCGTCTTTGCGCATGGCGCAGGCGCGGAAGCGCGCATCGCGCTCGGCTGGGTAATCGTCGGCGGACTGGGTTTTGCAACGCTTGTCACGCTCCTAATTACGCCCGTCGCCTACCTGCTGGTCGCCCGCTTTGCCAAGCCGCATGCGCATGAGGAAGCGCGCTTGCACGAGGAGATGGCGATTGCGGCACGGCCGAAACCGGTGCCCGATCCCAAGCATCTGCAGGCTGCGGAATAGATTTCACTTCGCCCGCCGATCGCGGCGTTCAATGAACGGTTGCAAAACAAAGTGAATTTGTTCTGAACGTTAGATATTTCTTAAGCATAAAACGCAATGATCTACCTGTAACCGAGCAGATTTCTCCAGTCTTTCGGAGGTTTGCCCACCCGCTGGCTTCAGCGCCCGAACATGACGTTTCGCGGACACGGTTCGCTGTTTGTAAGTAGCATGTTGTTGTGTTCGGAGTTCCTGTCCCGTGAGTATTTTTCAACGCACGTCTGTCGATGCGGCGCTGCATACGCTTCGTGATATCAACCACAGCCTGACGCGGACGCAGAACCGCGTCTCGTCCGGTTTTCGCGTCGAACAGGCCCGCGACAACGCCGCCTACTGGTCGGTGGCGACGACGGCCCGCTCCGACAATAAGGCGCATGCTGCCATTCAGGATGCGCTGGGCATGGCGGCCGCCACAATGGGCACGGCCTATACGGGCGTTGCCAGCGCCGTTGACGTGGTTTCCGAAATCAAGGCGAAACTTGTCGCTGCGACCGAACAGGGCATCGACAAGGAAAAGATCAATGACGAGCTGACGCAGCTGAAGGCTCAGTTGCGCTCCGTCGCCGAAGCGGCGGCCTTCAACAGCGACAACTGGGTCGTCCTGACCGATGAAGACAATCCCACCGAGCCGAAGCAGATTCCGGCATCCTATATCCGCAATGCCGACGGCACCGTCACCGTCGGCACGCTGACCTATCATATCGACCTGCCCTCGACGGGCGTCACCACATCGAAGGATGCCCGCTACCTCGTCGACGACCGTTCCGGCGGCAGCGGCGAATACGGCGCACTGACATCATCCTATTTCGCGGCGGAAATGGGCGCTTCGCAGAATTACGTCTTGATCTTGAGCAAGGCGGGCAATACCGCCGGACAAGTGGAGATCGGACTTTTGTCCTCGACGACAAAAGATCAGGTCGACGAGATGATAAGCGTAGTAGACGGCATTCTCAGGCAGATGACCACCGTGGGCTCGGCTTTTGGTGCGCTTGAAAAACGCATTGAGCTGCAGAACGAGTTCGCCAGAACGCTTTCCGACGCGTACAGCTCAGGTATCGGACGTCTCGTCGATGCCGATATGGAAGAGGAATCGAGCAAGCTCACGGCACTGCAGACGCAGCGGCAGCTTGGTCTGCAGGCGCTCTCGATCGCCAACGCGAGCTACGACACCGTAAGGCAGCTCTTCCAGAACTTCTAACCACCTGCTTGCCCGCTTGTCTCGCACATTCTCGAGCCGGTGAGACCGCTGTGGCAAATTGGCGATAGACTCGGGATTTGTGCAAGCGGCACGTGTCCATTCCACCGATTTTGTTTTATCGGAGGGGACGCGTTCATCTTGTTGCCGCATTCCATAATATTTGCTCGGGCCAGCTTCGAACGGAGAGCTTTCTGTCCATGATCAAGAAATTCGTACTTCTGGCGATCGCCGCCAGCTACCTGACCGCCTGCACCACGACCGACCCCTATACGGGCGAGCAGAAAATGTCGAAAACCGCAGGGGGGGCGATGCTCGGAGCTGTCGGCGGAGCGCTTGCCGGCGCCGCCCTTGGCGGACGCGGGCACGGGCCGCGCAATGCGGCGCTGATCGGCGCGGGCCTCGGCGCGCTCGCAGGCGGCGCAATTGGCAACTATATGGACCAGCAGGAAGCCGAACTCCGTGCCCAGCTCCAGGGCACTGGTATTTCGGTAACGCGAAACGGCGACAACATTATCCTGAACATGCCGTCGAACATCACTTTCGACATCGACCAGGACGCCGTAAAACCGGGCTTCTATTCCACGCTGAATTCGGTAGCGATCGTGCTCAGGAAGTTCAATCGCACATTGATCGATGTCAACGGCCATACGGATTCCACCGGCAGCCTGCAGCATAACCAGGATCTGTCGCAGCGCCGTGCCCTTTCGGTTGCCGATTACCTCGGCGCACAGGGCATCGACCAGCGTCGCGTCTCTGCCGTCGGCTTTGGCCCGTCGCAACCGGTCGCGTCGAACGCGACGGAAGCTGGCCGCGCCCAGAACCGCCGTGTCGAGATTCAGATTGCGCCGATCACGCAGAGCTGAGCTACGCCATTTTTATCAGGAACGGCCGGATCATCCCCGGCCGTTTTTCATTTGTGCGCCGGGCATGGCGCGTGCCGCGCCCTGGGAGACCTGCCAGCTGCCTCTCTAGACAGATGTGCTTGTGCATGGGCTCTTGATCGTCAAGTCTCTCCGCTGATTGTCTCGCCGCCAGGATCATCCTTCCGTCCGTGGTCAGCACGAAGACTGCCACACCATGCCATAGGATCCGAGCCGAAAGGTCGACTAACGCGCGAGATTTTCCGAGCCATTCACAGCACATCTTCCGACCTTGCCAAGCCCTACTTCAGGCGAGGGGACCTGCAAGGAGCAAACCTGATGCGGTCTGCTTTGCTTGACGTGTCGTTCCTTTCCGCAGCCATCTGCCTGCTCACGCAGCAAGGGACCCCGCAAATTGGCCCACTTTTGCCGCTGTTGTCGAATGTTCCGCTTGATGATCTTGACGAGGAGTGGGAACTCTTGGTCATGCCTTCTGCCGCTAGAGGCTACCTCCTAACCGATCAGGCATGCATCGTCGCGCCCTTGGTGACTTTGTCGACGGTCTTCTTGCCGGCGCGCAGAGCAACGCCGACGACCTTGGCATCTTCCGGCGCGTATTCGGCAAAGACGGCGCGATTGGCGGC
Source organism: Rhizobium azibense (assembly GCF_004342325.1). Classification (NCBI taxonomy): domain Bacteria; kingdom Pseudomonadati; phylum Pseudomonadota; class Alphaproteobacteria; order Hyphomicrobiales; family Rhizobiaceae; genus Rhizobium; species Rhizobium azibense. The sequence continues at coordinate 219,144 of NZ_SMBJ01000005.1, forward strand.
GTCATGGCCGGTCGCAAACATCTCCTCGATGAACAGCGAGGATAAAATCTCGCGCTCCAGCACGCGGCGATGTATCGCTGAAATCGTCGCCTCATCGGCCGATAGCACGATGATCGGCTGGATTGACATGGCATTGTAGGTGTTGCCGGCGCGGTCCCTGTAGGCCTCGCCGATGATCGCCGGATTTTGCCCGGCGATGCCGCTCATCAAAAAGGCGGTTACATTCAGCTTCTGCCATGACGCAAGATTGTTTCGCAGAACGATCGCAATTTTGGTATCAAACATTCCAGTCTCTTTCATGCGGTTTCGAGGTCGCGTTGAGCCAGGATTTAACGCCCCAGGTTTTCGAAGGTCTTGAACGTTTGTGCATGCCGCAGGGCGGCGAGGGCATTGTGGCAGCGCCTGCCTTTCCCGGGATCGAGCGTATCGAGGCAAAATTCAGCGGAAACGCCTTCGAGCCGCACCGGCACGACACCTATGGGCTCGGTGTGACGCTGAAGGGCGTGCAGACCTTCTCGTATCGCGGCGAAAGGCGCTTCAGCATGCCCGGTCAGGTGATCGTGCTGCATCCAGACGAGGTGCATGACGGGGGGGCGGGCACGGATGACGGGCTGCAGTACCGCATTCTCTACCTGGAGCCCTCGCTGCTTTTCGAATGCCTGGAAGCCGAGAAACTCGGACTGCCTTTTGTCGACCAGCCTGTTATCAGCGATGCGGTTCTTGCCGATGTCCTGCTTGGCGCGCTGACGGATCTCGAAGGAGAGCTCGACGAGCTTTTCGTCGACGATTTCCTGATGCGCATGGCGCAGGGGCTCGTAAGGCATACGAAGGCATTGCGCAGGCTGCCCGCCAATATTGCCTGGAACCAGGCCCGCTGCGCCCGCGACTACCTTGACGCACATGCGACGCGAACGGTGCGCTCTGGCGAGCTTGAATCCGTAACAGGTCTCGACCGCTTTACATTGTCGCGGCATTTTCGGGCGGCGTTCGCGACCAGTCCGCATCGCTATCTTCTGATGCGGCGGCTGCAGCAGGCGCGCGCGATGATCGGCGAGGGCAGCGAGCTGTCGGACGTCGCCTTTGCCACCGGGTTTGCGGATCAGAGCCACCTGAACCGCCATTTCAAGAAAGCCTATGGCATGACGCCCGGCCAGTGGGCTGCGCTCAGGCGGGGTTCTCAACCAGGCCGCTCCTTCGCGCGATGAAACGCGCAAGCATAGGCCCGGTAAACAGGATCACCACAAACCGGCCCACCTGCATCGCCATGACGAACGGCAGGTCGACGTCGCTGGAGGCGGCGATGATGGCAACCGAATCCGCACCGCCAGGGCTGGTCGCCAGATACGCCGTCAGTGGATCGATGCCCGCGAACTTGTGAAGTGCCACTGCCATCAGCCCGCAGGTCGACATCAAAAGCAGGATGGAGGCGCAAACGCGCGGCAGAGCACGGGCGGCATGCTTCAGGATCGAACGGGTGAAGCGCAGTCCGATGCTCCAGCCGATCAGGGCATAGCTCATCGCGAGCAGCCACATCGGCAGCTCGATCGTCAGGACGTCGAAACCCTGCAACAGGGAGCCGGCGAGAAGCGGCAGGATGATAGTGCCGCCCTGGACGCGGAAACGGAAGGCGACATAGACGCAACAGCAGGCAAGCAGCACGGTCGCGGCAAATGCCGGCCAGTCGATCGGCGGGAAGAGAATGATCGGCGGCAGCTCGCCGTCGGGGGCGACCCAGAGGCGCGAGACGCAGGAAGCTGCAACGCAGACGAAGACAACGCGCAGGTACTGCATGAAGGCGACTAGGCGGGCGTCGGCGCCATAAGCCTCCGACATGATGACCATCGCCGAGGCACCGCCCGGAGAGGAGCCCCAGACGGCGGTGGTGCCGGGCAGCACCTGCAGCCGGGTCAGGAAATAGCCGAGCACGCCTGCGATGGCGATCACCGAGACGATGACCAGCATGAAGAGCGGCGCATCATTGGCCATCGTGGCGAGAATGTCAGGGGTGATGGCGCGTGCCATCATCAGGCCCACCAGTGCCTGCCCGAATTGCAAGGGCAAGCAAGGGACGCGCATCTTTCCCTTGCCGATCACCAAGGCGAGAAAGATTGCCGCGATCATCGGCCCGACGAGCAGCGATGCCGGAAGGGCAAGACATTCAAGAACGATAACGAGAACGGTAGAGAAGCTAAGCAGCAGAACCCATCTCGGCAGGCTGGCTTCTCGTATGGCTCTGCTTGCGGCCTTAAAAGGCATGGAACGCCTGTCTTTTTTCCGACCGATGGGCCGCGGTGAACGGCATGGAAATTCATCGGCAGCAACATGAGGATCGGCCGGAGCAGCCGAAAAAATAATTCCCGGTATATGGGCAGGTTAAGCCCGCCGCAATTGCGAAATATGGTCTCCATGGGAAAATTCCGCCTGGGGTGCGCGAGCCGAATAGCAGCGTTGCGACAAGCGCAAGACTTCTCCTAAAGACGAACGTTGGCTGCAAGAAAATCAAGCAGTGTGCGGACGCGGGCTGGCAGCGGACCGCCGTGGCCGATGTAGACGGCGGAGAATTCCTCGAGGTCGCCGGGGTTCAGGTCTTCAAGGACAGATACCAGTCGACCTGCGGCGATATCGGCGCGGACGGTGAAGGCGGCAAGGCGCGCAAGGCCGGCGCCGCAAAGTGCCAGGTGGCGCATCCCTTCGCCGTCGCCGACCTGAATGCCCGGCGTCACGGGAACAAGCACCGTGTCGTCTTGATCAAGGAGCGGCCAGCCGCCGATGGCGCGGGAATAGGAAAAGCCAATGCGGCAGTGCTGTCGGAGATCTTCGATCGACACTGGTTGACCATTGCGCAAAATGTAGTCCGGCGAGGCGACGATGAATTTACGGGCTGCACCAAGCTTGCGGGCGATCAGACTGGAATTCTTCAGCGGTCCGGCGCGGATTGCGACGTCGGCGCGTTCCTCCATGAGATCGACGATCTTGTCCGTATAGGAAATGTCGAGTGTCACGGCCGGATGAAGCGCCATGAAGGCGGGCAGGAGCGGGGCGAGCACGTGATTGCCGAAGGACGCGCTGGTATTGATACGGATCGGCCCGGCTGCCTGTTCGCCTGCTGAGGCATAGCGCTCGGCCTCGGCGATATCGGCAAGGATGGAGACGCTTCTTTCGTAGAATGCGCAACCTTCCGGCGTGAGTTGCAGGCGCCGCGTCGAGCGGTTGATGAGACGTGTCCCAAGCCGGGCTTCCAGGCGGGCGATAAGCTTGCTGACGGCCGACGGGGTCATCCGGCAGGCGGTTGCCGCAGCGGTGAAGCCGCCGAGTTCGACGGCGCGTACGAAGACGTCCATTTCGCCGGAGCGATTGATGTCCTGACGGCTCATGATGAATTCAAATCACAAATGACTTTCTCGCTGGCAATCTATAACGCGCCTCAGCGAGTGTCTATCTCTCCTGAGGACAACAGGAGACAGTCCATGGAATACAGAAATCTCGGTGCATCCGGCGTAAGGGTGCCGATCTTGAGTTTCGGCGCGGGCACCTTCGGCGGCAGCGGCCCGTTGTTTGGCGCATGGGGCAATACCGACGCGGCGCAGGCGCGACGTCTGGTCGATATCTGCCTCGAGGCAGGCGTCAATCTCTTCGATACCGCCGACGTCTATTCGGCTGGCGCATCGGAGGAGGTTCTGGGGCAGGCGATCGGCGGCAAGCGCGACGGCGTGCTCATTTCCACGAAGACGGCCTTGCCGATGGGCGAGGGGCCGGCAGATTGGGGAACCTCGCGCTTGCGGCTGATCAAATCCGTCGATGACGCGCTTCGCCGCCTCGGCACAGACTATATCGATTTGCTGCAACTGCATGCCTTTGACGCCTCCACGCCGGTCGAGGAGATGCTTTCGACGCTCGATCGTCTCGTTGCTGCCGGCAAGCTCCGCTATATCGGGGCGTCGAACTTCGCCGGCTGGGAGCTGATGAAATCACTCGCCGTCTCGCAACAGCATGGCTATGCGCGCTACGTAGCCCATCAGGTCTATTATTCCCTGGCTGGGCGCGACTACGAATGGGAGCTGATGCCGCTCGCTGCCGATCAGGGCGTGGGTGCGCTGGTGTGGAGCCCTCTTGCCTGGGGTAGGCTGACCGGCCGTGTCCGCCGCGGCCAGCCGCTACCGGAAGGTAGCCGGCTGCACCAGACAGCGCAATACGGCCCGCCGGTCGATGACGAAAAGCTGTTCGACATCGTCGACGTTCTCAATGAGATTGCCGCGGAGACGGGCAAGACGGTACCGCAAATCGCCATCAATTGGCTGACCTCGCGGCCAACCGTGGCAAGTGTCATCATCGGGGCGCGCAACGAGGAGCAACTGCGCCAGAATCTCGGCGCCGTTGGCTGGTCGCTGACGAAGGAGCAGGTCGAAAGGCTCGAAACGGTCAGCGCGGTGCCGGCACCATATCCGTATTTCCCGTACAGGAGGCAGGAAGGCTTCGCTCGGCTCAATCCACCGCTCGTTTGAACCATCTCGCGCGACTCTTGACTGGACAGGTGCCATCCGTTGGCCCATATCAACCTGCCCGTGGACGGCAGATAGTATGGGAGATCAACAGGATGGCGCTCAGCGACGCAAAGGCTGGAAAACGCAACGAGGAGGGCATTTTTGCCGTCGTCGGCATCTTGAAACAGCGCTTCGGCGAGCGCTTCCAGACCGGCGAATCCTTCCGCGCCCAGCATGCGCATACGACCACCTACATACCGGCGCAGCTGCCCGATGGCGTACTGTTTGCCGAGATGGCCGATGACGTAAAGACCGCCGTCAAGGTCTGTGGCGAATACAAGGTGCCGGTGATCGGCTTTGGCACCGGTTCCTCGCTGGAGGGGCAGGTGAATGCCCCCAGCGGCGGGATTTCGATCGATTTCAGCCGCATGAACCGAGTTCTCGAAGTGAATGCCGAAGACCTCGATTGTACCGTCGAGCCGGGCATCACACGCGAGGAACTGAACGTTTATCTGCGCGATACCGGCCTGTTTTTTCCCATCGACCCCGGCGCGAATGCCTCGATCGGCGGCATGGCTTCGACGCGAGCGTCCGGAACCAACGCCGTGCGCTATGGCACGATGAAGGACAATGTGCTGTCGGTCACGGCCGTGACGGCCAATGGCAAGGAAATCCGCACCGCTCGCCGAGCGCGCAAATCCTCGGCAGGCTACGACCTGACGCGCCTTTTCGTCGGCGCCGAAGGCACGCTCGGGATGTTGACTTCGGTGACGCTGCGGCTGCAGGGAATTCCCCAGAAGATCGCGGGCGGGGCCTGCTCCTTTCCAACGATCAAGGCCGCCTGCGACGCGGTCATCATGACAATCCAGATGGGCATTCCTGTCGCACGCATAGAATTGCTCGATGACGTGCAGATGCGGGCATGCAACGCCTATTCGGGTCTGAGCTACGCCGAGAGCCCGACGCTCTTCCTGGAATTCCACGGAAGCGACGAGAGCGTCGAGCTTCAATCGGCGCAGTTTGCCGAGATAGCGGCCGAATGCGGCGGGGGCGATTTCCTGTGGACGGCAAACGCCGAGGAACGCAACAAGCTGTGGAAGGCACGGCATGATGCTTATTGGGCCTGCCGGGCGCTGGCGCCCGGGCTTGCCGCACTTTCGACCGATGTTTGTGTTCCGATATCACGGCTTGCGGATTGTGTTGCCGAGACTCAGGCCGATATCCAGGAACATGGTCTGCTGGCGCCGATTGTCGGCCATGCGGGAGATGGCAATTTCCACGTGCTTCTCCTGTTCGACGACAAGACGGCGGAAGGTGTTGCGGTTGCGGAGAATTTCGTCGTACGGCTTAACCAGCGGGCTCTTGCGATGGATGGGACATGCACCGGGGAGCATGGGATAGGACAGGGAAAGATGAGGTTTCTCGAGCAGGAACTCGGCGGTGCCGTCGATCTCATGCGGCAGGTCAAGCAGGCGCTCGATCCTGACAATATCTTCAATCCGGGCAAGATTTTTCATCTTGTCTGAAAACGGAACAATCTCATGAACTTCGGCTTTGCTCCCGGCATGAATGACAGTAGTGTCTCCAACACAATCCCGAATGGAGAATGCTTGATTTGATAGGCCGGTTCCTCGTCTTTCTGGGGGGAGTGATCGTCGTAGTGCTCTTCGTGGCACTGCTCGCGCCGCTTTTCATCGACTGGACGGACTTCCGCAGGAATTTCGAAGAGCAGGCAAGCCGCATCATCGGCAAGAAGGTGACCGTGCACGGCACGGTCGATGCCCGGCTATTGCCTTTTCCGTCGGTAACGCTGCATGACGTGCGTGTGGGGCAGGAATCCGACGGTCAGCCGACCGTACAGGTCGAGCAATTCGCCATGGATGCCGAACTTGCGCCGTTCCTTTCCGGCGAGGCGCTGATTTTCGATATGCGCGTCGTCAATCCTAAGCTGCGCCTTCGTCTGCTGAAGGACGGCACGCTCGATTGGATGCGCGGCAGCCGGCCCGAGATTCCTGCAAAGACGGTCGTTCTGGAAAGTGTGCATGTCACCGGCGGCGACGTTAAGTTCATCGACGATCAGTCGGGCCGCGCCCGCACCATTACCGGGCTGAACGCCGAAATGTCCGCCCGGTCGCTGGCAGGCCCCTGGCGTATCGAAGGCGATGCAGCGCTCGACGGCGAGCATGGCAGCTTTTTGATCTCCAGCGGGCAGCCCGACGAAACCGGCACGCTGCAGGTCAGGACTCAGCTGATACCGGATGAGCGTCCGGTCAAAATCGATCTCGATGGCCAGCTGAGGTTCGCCGATAGAAAACCGAATTATCAGGGTCTCATGTCGGCTGCCTTCGAGAACCGCGGCGCGGCCAAATCCGACGACAAGAATGCACTGCCGCCGCGCGTCAAGGGCCGCTTCGAACTGACCAACGATCGCATCCGGCTTTCCGAGTACCGGATGGAAATCGGCTCGGTGGAAGATCCTTATGTGATCACCGGCGAGGCGACGCTCGATACGGGCAACGCGCCCGAGTTCCTGCTGATCGCCGACGGCCAGCAGATTGATGTGAACAGGATCGGCAATCAGGGCGCAGGCGGCAAGACAGCGCGCGATCCCGGCCTGTCGGCCCGCCAGCGGCTCAATTCGCTGATCAGCATCATCGCCCAGATTCCCGTGCCGCAGGTGCAGGGCAAGGCGAGCGTCAAGCTGCCGGCGATCGTTGCTGGGGACACGACCATCCGCGACGTGCAGCTCGACCTGCAGCCGGCCGGCAACGGCTGGACGATCGACCATGCCGTCGGAACGCTGCCCGGCCGTACCCAGGTGGAGGGTCAGGGCCAGCTGACGCTCAGGGGTGAGCCTTCCTTCAACGGCAACATTACCGTCGCCTCCAACCAGCCGTCGGGGCTCGCCTCCTGGCTTGCCGGTTCGGTCGATCCCGCGATCCGTCAATTGAAGCAGGCGGGTTTTTCTGCCGATGTCAGCCTGACGCATCAGCAGCAGCGCTTCGATAATCTGGAGATTGCCATCGGCCCCGCTACGCTGAAGGGCAAGCTGGAACGGCAGGCGCTGGAGAACCAGCCGCCCCTGCTGAACGTCGATCTTGCCGGCGATGCGCTCGACCTCGATGCGCTGAGGGCGCTGACTGGTCTGTTCACAGGGCAGGACGCAGGCGAAAACGTGCTCGACCACAAGATCACGGCCCAGCTGAAGGCGGATAAGTTCAGCGCCTTCGGCGTCGAGGCTGAAAATGTCGAGACCAGCTTTACGATTGCCGATGGGGCGCTTGCGGTCGACAAGCTGGTCGCCAAAAATCTGGCAGGTGCCGAACTCACGGCCACCGGTCGGGCCGAAGGATCCTTGCTCGATTACAAGGGCTCGGGGGAAATCACCTTGAAGTCCGCCGATCCGGGACCTTTCTTCACGATGCTCAAGGAGCATCTGCCGCAGCATCCGGTGATAGACCGGCTGGTGCGCAATGCCGCCTGGTACACCAACACGGCGCTGCGCGGTGCGCTGACGCTTGGCGGCGAGGAGGGCGACGGGCTTGCGCTGACGCTTGCCGGCGTTTCCAACGGAAGCCGTGTGAACCTCGACTACCGCATGTCGGATCTGCTGGCGCTGACGGGCAAGGGCACGACCAATCTTGAGGCGACGCTCGAAAACAGAACGACCTCGATCCTGTTCGGGCAGGCAGGGCTCGATCCACTTCCGGTCGAAGCTGATGCCAACGGCCGGCTCTCCCTGAAAGTCCAGGCAAACGGTACAGATCCGGCCGATGCATCGTTGACCTTTGCGACCGACCGGACGTCCTTTACGGCGAATGGCAAGGTCGATGTCCGTCCCGCGAGTTTCATGAACGGCCAGATCGGCGTCTCGCTCGAGAGCGCCGATCTCGATCCATATCTCGTGATGAACGGCATTGCGCTGCCGCAGATCGGAACCGGACTGCCTTTCGGGCTGCAAACAACAGCAACCATCGATGGTGACAAGGTCGTCCTGTCTGATCTTAAGGGCCATGCGGCGGAAAATCAGTTTGCAGGTGCGCTGACGGTCAATCGCAAGACAGACAGGACGACCGCGAGCGGCGAGCTCGCGCTTGACCGCGCCGATGCGACCTGGCTTGGCGAGGCCGTCTATGGCCCGATGACAGATCCTGCAACAGGCAACTTCTCGACCGCAGCCCTTGGGCAGCCGGTGTTCAAGGACATGGATGTCAGCTTGAGGCTTTCGGCCAAGGCGTTCTGGCCGGGATGGTCGGCGGCCGTAACGGACTTCACCACCAATGCTGTCTACAAGGGCGACGAACTGCAGCTCAACGACATGAAGGGCGGCTGGGACGGCGGCCAGCTTTCCGGCAACCTGCTTTTCACCAATGCCGAGGGCATCGGCTTCTTCCAGACCAAGCTTTCGCTTGCCGATTCCGATCTCGCGGGTGTTGTCTGGCCGCGCGACGGCGCGCCGGTTGCGAACGGCAAGCTCGGGCTTTCTCTCGGCCTGGAAGCGTCCGGCAAGACGATGACGGACCTCGTCAGCTCGCTCACGGGCTCCGGCGAGCTGCGGCTTGGCGAGACCACCGTGCGCGGGCTGAACCTCGCGATCCTGCCGCCGTTACTTGCCGCAACGGATCCGATGCAGGACCAGCTCAACGCCGGAAAGATACATCCGATCGTCGAAACGCTGCTCAACAACGGAGAGGCGAAACTTCCGCCGACGGGTATTCCGTTCAACATCACCGACGGCGTACTTCGCGTGCAAAATGTCACCGTTGCCAACGAACTCGCCAAGATCACCGGCAATGCGCAGCTCAGCCTGCCTCAGGAGCGCATCAACGCATCGCTGAACATCACTCTCAATCCGGGCGAGGAAGCGCTTGCAGGTGCCGAGCCAGCGCTGCGGCTCAATTATTCGGGGTTGCTCGCGTCGCCCGGTCGGACGATGGATGTATCCGATATCGCCGGATACCTGTCACTTCGTGCATTCGAACGTGAACGCCGGCGTGTCGAGCGGCTGCAATCGAACGTCCTGGAAAAGCAGCGATTGCGGCGCGAAGTGGCGCTCTACAAGTTCAACGAAGCGCAACGCGCAAAAGCCGCGGCGATCGAGGCGCAGCGCAAGGCCGAAGAGGAGCGCCTGCGCGCGCTTGCCGCCGAAGCTGCCCGGCAAAAGGCCGAGGCGGAGGCGAAGGCCAAAGCGGAGGCTGAAGCAAAGGCGAAGGCGGAGGCCGAGGCGAAAGCAGCCGCCGAGGAGGCGGCGCGCCGCGCGCAGCAGCTCAACCAGCCGCCACCGATAACGGGCAACCGGCTGAATTTCGATGCCTTGCCGGGCGTGCCGTTGCCGCAGTAGAAAGCATCACTCTAGAAGCTGCGGTTTTTCAAGCAACTCAAGACATAGATGCGCAGCGCGGAGGAGAGGTTGCTTTCCGGCTCTCGCCGGTCGTCGATTTCGGATATGAGGCCCGCAAGCGGAATGGCACGGGCTGTGGCGATCGCTTTGAGTTCGGTCCAGAACTCGTCTTCCAGCGAGAAGCTGGTGCGGTGTCCATGCAGGCTGGTGGAATGCTTGCGGATCATCGGGTTTTGCGCAGGCGTATTTCGCGGTGTTGACAGGTTGAGTGAGGAAATAGCGCCAAGCAATTGACTGCGGAGTCTATTCGGCCCATCTGCGCCGTCATTCGCCGCCTTCGTCCTTTTCGATCCGGCCCTGTCGGTGCGCTCTTTCGGCCTTCTCGTTCAGCGCTTTTGTCAGCTGCTTTTCCGCCTTGGTGCGCCCGAAACGAATACGGTTCTGCTCGGCCTGTTTTTCCTTGTCGCAACGGGCCTGCTTCTTCTTGAACTGGCGGAGATTAACGATTTCTGCGCTCATGGCTTGCCTGCATCCAGCTGGAAAGGGCACATGAAAAAGGGAAGCATCTGCTTCCCTTGGTGCTTACTGCTTCTTGCGGAAGGCGTCGAGCGAGACGACGGATCCCGGCTTCTTATCCTCTCCCTCGGCAGGTTTTGCCGCGGGCGGTTCCTCGGCCTTTTCGGATGCGACCGGATAGGCGGTGATTTCGGCTGCGGGAACTTCCTCGCCGTCCGCCAGCGGCACGTCGAATTCAAGTTCGAAATTGACCGAAGGGTCATAGAAGCCACGGATGGCATTGAAGGGGATGACCAGCTTTTCGGGCACGTCGGAGAAAGAGAGGCCGATCTCGAACAGCGATTCGGTGATCTTCAGATCCCAGAACTGGTGCTGGATCACGATGGTCATCTGCTCCGGATACTTGGATTTCAGATGCTGCGAGATGCGGACGCCCGGTGCGCCGGTCAGAAACGTTATGAAAAAATGATGGTCGCCAGGCAAGCGGCCCGTCGTTGCGACTTCAGACAAGACCTTGCGGATCACGCCACGCAGCGCGTCCTGTGCCAGAATGTCGTAGCGGATGTGGTCCTGCCCCATACTTTTCCTGTCTTTCTTTGGTTCGGAAGTCTTTTCACAAGGCTATATGCCATGTCCGGCGGCCTTGGGAAAGGCTAAGTGTCCGAGTCAGCTTTACAAACAATACATGATTTGGACGGCAGGGAGAAGGTGAAGGCTTCTGTTGCCAGGTGCCTTCGGACCCCGCCTTAAGGTGCTAACCAAAAGGACTTAGAGCGGAATTCCCGCACCGCCGTTAGGCAGCGAGAGCATATTCCTTAGCGTTGTTGTCGTTTGCAACTACACTTGTGACCCGATAACGGCGGTATCATGCCGAGCAAAAAGACGATCTTTACACCCTTGTCGATCCTGTTTCGCCCCCATCAAAAGCAGTCGCTAACCGGCTGTTTTTGGTGGAGGCGCCGGGTACCGCCCCCGGGTCCAATAGGTTTATTACACCGCTCATTTATTGCCATAGCCGGTCCGAAGACCGGCAGTGCTGATATAGTGTTTTCGCAAGCGCATGGAAAGGGGATACGTCATAAAACCGTTGCAGGCGGCAGGAGAATTGCCGGGATAAGCCTCCGCGCAGTTGGTTTCAGCGGCAGAAGCGCATAAATTGAGAAACGGAATCGGCCGCGGCCATGAGATCGCATGCGAGATCGCACACGGGGAGACACGGATGCTGCGCCATCCTGAATATCAGTATCTAGACATCATGGCACATCTTTTGGAGAGAGGCGATCGGCGGATGGATCGCACCGGCGAGGGCACGCTTTCGACATTCGGCGCGATGATGCGCTTTGATCTTTCGGATGGCAGCTTTCCGGCGTTTACGACCAAGAAGGTGTTCTGGAAGACGGCGGTGAAGGAGATGCTCTGGTTTCTGAGCGGCCAAACGAACATCCAGTCGCTGCTCAAGGAGAACGTCAAAATATGGACGGACTGGCCGCTTGCTGCATACCGCAAGGCAACCGGCGAGAAGATATCCCAGGACGCGTTCGAAAAACGCGTTCTCGAAGACGACGCCTTTGCGGCGAAATGGGGCGATCTTGGACCGGTCTACGGCAAGCAATGGAGGCGGTGGCTTGACCGAAACGGGGTGGAACACGATCAGATCGGCACGCTCATCCATAGCCTCAAGACCAATCCGACGAGCCGACGCATGCTGTTCCATGCCTGGAATGTGGGAGAGATTGATCAGATGGCGCTTCCTCCGTGTCACATGACCTATCAGTTTCACGTTTCCGGACTGCAGCGTGGCAGCGGCCGGCCGCAACTTTCCATGCTCGTGAACCAGCGCTCCTGCGATATTTTCCTTGGTGCGCCATTCAATATATGCCAGCAAGCAGCATTGCTTGCGATGGTCGCTGAGCAGGTGCAAATGGATCGGGGTGAACTCATCTGGATCGGGGGCGACACGCATCTCTACCTGAACCACCTCGATCAGGCCAAAGAGCAACTTGCGCGCAAGCCCATGCCCTTTCCCAAGCTGGTGCTGACGCGCGAGCCCGAGGATATCGATGGTTATCGGATCGACGACTTCGAGGTCGTAGGGTACCAGTCGCACGATCGGATCGACGCCCCGGTCGCCGTCTGACGAACGATTGTCCTAGCGGAGCGACCGCTTGCCGGTGCGATCGGCAAGTGGCCGGTGACCTGCGTGAAGATCGTTCATGACCTGTGCGAGCCGGCTCGCTTCCTTTTCGTCCAGCCCGTCGAGGATCCGTCCGCCGAACGAGGCAGGTGCCTCCGTGACGTGGTCCCAGACGATCCATTGATTCATCGGGTCGCAAATCACGTCGAATCGAGGCGTCGCATTCATCATTTACATCAGCTTTCCGTCATCTTTCCGGATTTGGCCGTCAGCCGTTAACAGACGCTTTCCAAGCCGCCCGAACATGGGATCCTTGCGTTTCACGGGGATGATCGGAAAGCCCATGAAGTGCCAGGCGAATGCCGTGCCCAGGCCTGTCGTTACCGGAGAACCGGCCTTGCCGCCTGTGACAACCCACGCAAAAAGCCCCGCCGCCAGGGCGACGATGGCGAGGTCGATGCGGCTTGGCCGATTGTTGTGCGCGGATCTGTCTCCCATGACCTCAACTTAGCGTAGTATTTTTCCGAGTAAAATTGGAACGCGCGGCGTGGTTTACGGATGCTTGTGCCGCGTTGCGAAATCTCGCATTGAAGTGCCTCAGAATGGGCGCCATTTCATGGAGCCTCTCTTGCTTGTTGGCCCGCCTGGCGATAGATCCGGCTGGCCAAGCCGTCGCTTCAACCTAAGGAAGCTCATGTCCGAAATCAGAAAGACCATTGTTGTTGCCGTGGCCGAAAATGGCGTCATCGGACGCGACGGCGATATGCCCTGGCGGCTTTCGACCGATCTCAAGCGTTTCAAGGCGATGACGCTTGGCAAGCCGCTCGTGGTCGGGCGCAAGACATATGAGAGTTTTGGCAAGCCGTTGCCCGGACGACCGCACGTGGTGATTTCCCGCCACGCGGCGATTGCGCAACCGGATGTCACAACGGCGCGTTCTCTTCCCGAGGCGATCGGGATTGCCGAAAGACTGGCGCACGAGACTGGACAGGCCGAGATCATCATTGCCGGCGGCGGAGAAATCTATGCCCAGGCAATGGCGCTTGCGGATCGGATGTGCGTGACGCATGTGCAAACCCATGTTGCGGGCGACACGTCCTTCCCTGCAATCGACCCTTCCGTGTGGATGGCAATCGAAGAAATCGATGTGCCGGCAGGGGAAAAGGACAATTATCCGACGCGCTTCGTCGTCTATGAGCGCCGCAGCGCCTGAAAACGAAATATTTATCAATAAATATCGCCAAGTTCTTCATGCCGCGTTGAAAGCAGCAGCGGCGATACCTATAACGGTCACAATCGCTTAAAGCCTGCCGCCCCCGCGGGCACGATGCGATTGGGAGTTTAACGAACAACGAGGTTTTGATGCCCTGGAGCAATCAGAATGGCGGCGGCGGCCCATGGGGCGGCGGCGGCGGTAACAATCAGGGACCATGGGGGCAGGGGCCGAACCGCCCGCGCGGCGGCCGGGGCGGGCCGCCTGATCTGGAAGACATCATCCGGCGTGGCCAGGATCAGCTCCGCAACATCGTACCCGGCGGTTTCAACGGCGGCGTGGCAGTGATTGTTGCCGCGGTTCTCGTCGTCTTTTGGCTTTTCCAATGCATCTACATCGTCCAGCCGGACGAGCGTGGTGTCGAGCTTCGCTTTGGCCAGCCGAAGGAAGAGATTTCGACGCCGGGGCTGCATTTCCACCTCTGGCCGATGGAAACGGTCGAGATCGTCAAGGTGACGGTGCAGCAGCAGAATATCGGCTCGACCTCGGCCTCGTCTTCGACAGGCCTCATGCTGTCGGGCGACCAGAACATCCTGAACGTCGAGTTCTCGGTATTCTTCACAGTGATCGATCCCAAGGCCTATCTCTTCAACGTCGAAAACCCGGCCGAAACGCTGCAGCAGGTGGCTGAAAGCGCGATGCGCGAAATCATTGGCCGCCGCCCGGCACAGGATGCCTTCCGCAACAACCGTCAGCCGATCGAAACAGAGGTTGCCGCCATCGTGCAGGGCACGATGGACCGTTACAATGCGGGCATTGCGGTAACCGCAGTCACTATTCAGGACGTGGCGCCGCCGCGCGATGTCGCCGATGCCTTCGAAGAGGTGCAGCGCGCCGAACAGGACAAGCAGCGCCTCGTCGAAGAAGCAAACCAATATGCCAATCAGAAGCTCGGCCAGGCACGAGGCGACGCGGCCCAGATTCGCGAAGCCGCGGCTGCCTACAAGGACCGTGTCGTCAAGGAAGCGGACGGTGAGGCGCAACGCTTCACTGCCATCAACGAAGAATATTCAAAGGCTCCCGAAGTGACCCGCAAGCGCCTGTTTCTCGAGACGATGGAACAGGTGCTGAAGAATTCCAAGAAGGTCGTGATCGACGAGAAGCAGGGCATCGTTCCCTACCTGCCGCTCAACGAGATCGGCAAACCGGCACAGCAGGGAGGTTGAGCCATGACATCGAACAGACTTCCCGCCATCATCATCCTGCTCGCCATTGTGCTTGTCATCGCCTACTCCTCGGTCTTCGTGGTCAATGCGCGCGAACAGGCAATCGTCGTGCGCTTCGGCCAGATCCAGTCGGTGAAGACGGAGCCGGGTATCTACTTCAAGCTGCCTCTCGCTTTCATGGATGCCGATCGCGTCCAGATCGTCGAGAAGCAGGCGCTGCGCTTCGATCTCGACAATATTCGCGTCCAGGTTCGCGGCGGTTCGACGTTCGACGTCGATGCCTTCGTCATTTATGACATCAAGGACGTGCGCAAATTCCGCGAGACGGTGTCGGGCGACCGCGAGGCCGCCGAAGCGCGACTTCGCACCCAGCTCGATTCGTCGCTTCGCCGTGTCTACGGTCTGCGCGATTTTGATGCTGCTCTTTCGGACGAGCGCGTGGCGATGATGCTCGAAGTGCGCGACGACCTGCATGGGGACGCCGAAAATCTCGGCATCAATATCCAGGACGTGCGTATCCGACGGACCGACCTGACCCAGCAGGTGGCGCCGCAGACTTATGGCCGCATGCGGGCAGAGCGTCTCGCCGAGGCCGAGCTGCTGCGCGCGCAAGGCACCGAAGAGGGCCAGCGCCGCAGGGCTATTGCCGATCGCCAGGTGGTCGAGATTACTGCGGAAGCCCAGCGCGATGCGGAAATCATCCGGGGCCAGGGCGATGCGGAGCGCAACCGCATCTTCGCAGACTCCTTCGGCAAGGATCCGTCGTTCTTCGAGTTCTATCGCTCGATGGCGGCCTATTCCTCTGCGCTATCGTCCCAGGATACGACGCTGGTCCTGTCGCCGAATACGGAATTCTTCCGGTATTTCGACAATTCCAACGGCTTGATGCCTCCGGCTCCGCCTCAAACCCCGGCACCTGTGGCCCCATCAAACTGACGCATCCGGATGCAGGATTTCCTGACAGGAATCGCATTCTTCCTCATCATCGAGGGGCTGGTCTATGCACTGGCCCCTCGTTTTCTCGTCGAGGTGGCCCGTCTGCTTCCAACGGTTCCGGAGCGCCAGCTACGAATCTTCGGACTTGGCGCCGTCGTGCTCGGTGTCGTGCTTGTCTGGCTGGCAAGACGCTGACGCAGATTGCACGGGATTTCGCGAAAAGGTGATTTCACGCTCCATCATTCCGCCCTATGTTGATGGTCAGACTGCCGCTTTGATCCCATAAGAGGAAGCTTGATGGCCCCCACGATACGCCCGACCTTCAGACGATCGCTCGCTCTCCTGGCCGGGGTTGCACTTCTGGCAAATATTGGCCTTACCGGCACTGCTGAAGCGCAGAGCGCGCCTGCGATGAATGGTCCGGCCTCTGTTGCCGATCTTGCTCAAGGGCTTCTCGATGCAGTTGTGAACATCTCCACCTCGCAGAAGATCAAGGGCGATGAAGGTGCCGGCCCGGCGCCGCGCGCACCGGACGGCTCGCCGTTCCAGGAATTCTTCAACGACTTCTTCAATAAGCAGCAGGGCGGCCAAGGCGGCAACCACAATGTCAGCTCGCTCGGCTCCGGTTTCGTCATCGATCCGTCCGGCTATATCGTCACCAACAACCACGTGATCGAGGGCGCAGATGACATCGAGGTCAATTTCGCCAATGGCACCAAGCTGAAAGCCAAGCTCATCGGCACGGACACGAAGACCGATCTTTCCGTGCTGAAGGTTGAACCGAGAACGCCGCTGACGGCCGTGAAGTTTGGTGATTCAAGTGACATGCGCATCGGCGACTGGGTCATGGCGATCGGCAATCCGTTCGGTTTCGGCGGGTCGGTAACCGTCGGCATCATTTCTGGCCGCGGCCGCAATATCAACGCAGGCCCGTACGACAACTTCATCCAGACCGATGCGGCGATCAACAAGGGCAATTCCGGCGGTCCGCTCTTCAACATGAAAGGCGAAGTGATCGGTATCAACACGGCGATCATTTCGCCGAGCGGCGGCTCGATCGGCATCGGCTTTTCGGTGCCTTCGGAGCTTGCTGCGGGCGTGGTCAACCAGCTTCGCGAGTTCGGAGAGACACGCCGCGGCTGGCTCGGCGTGCGCATTCAGCCGGTCACAGACGACGTGGCCGACAGCCTGGGTCTCGATAGCGCCAAGGGCGCGCTCGTGGCCGGCGTCATCAAGGGAGGGCCGGTCGACAACGGTTCGATCAAGGCGGGCGACGTCATCTTGAAATTCGACGGCAAGCCGGTCAACGAGATGCGCGACCTACCGCGCGTCGTGGCCGAAAGCCCGGTCGGCAAGGAAGTCGACGTCGTGGTACTGCGTGACGGCAAGGAGCAGACTGTCAAGGTGACGCTCGGTCGTCTTGAGGACAGCGATCAGGCCGCTTCCAACGACGCTGATACCTCTCCGGATGGTGTGATCAATCCTGATCCGGAAGAGAACGACGACATGGATGAACCGAATCTTGACCAGGATCAGGTCCAGCCGGCACCCGACGGCAAAGGCCAGACCGATCAGCAGGCGCCGGTACCCGATGCCAAGACGCCGAAGGATGTGCTCGGCCTGTCGCTGTCGCAGCTGAGCCCCGAGATTCGCAAGACCTTCGGCATTGCCGAAAGCGTGGACGGAGTCGTGGTGACGGAGGTGGCGCCCGGGTCTGCGGCCGCCGAAAAGGGGCTCAAGGCCGGTGACGTCATCGTCGAGGTCGCCCAGGAATTCATGAAGTCGCCGGATGCCGTGGCTGCGAAGGTGCAGTCGTTGAAGCAGGAAGGCCGCCGCAACGCGCAGCTGATGATCGCCTCGGCAAACGGCGATTTGCGGTTCATCGCAGTGCCGATGGAATAGCAAAGCGCGCAATGGCTGATCCATTCATGAATTCTGCTTTGCACCGATGTCGGTGCCACTGACGACCCGACAACAAGGCGACATCTTCCTGTCTTGCGGGAAAGCGTAATTGATGTCAGCCGATCTTTCGTTCCCATTGTTGACGGCTGATCGCATAGAGCACGTGGCGTTTCAGATGCGGATGCGTGTCAGGAATGCGAGGATGATCGAAATCGCGATCCGGATCGTGATGCAGGCCAAGTCGGCGCATGACGGCAGTGGAACGGTGATTGTCCGTGACCGCGAAAGAGACAATTTCAGGAGGATCGAACTGGGTGAAACCGTGGCGAAGCGATGCTTCTCCAGCTTCCGTCGCATATCCCTTGCCCCAATGCCGTTTCGCAAGACGCCAGCCGATTTCGATAGTGCCTGCCGGGAGGAACGGTTCGAGTTCGGGCTTCCAGAGGCCGCAAAAGCCGATCGGCTCATCGGTTTCCTTCAGTGCCATAGCATAGAAACCAAGTCTGGTCGTGGCGATGGCATCGCGGATTGCATCCAGCATCGAATCTGCTTCGCTGCGGTGGCGACGAAATGCGAAGAATTCCATCACTTCAGGATCGGAATTGATCTCGTGGAAAAGCGGCCGGTCCGCTTCTGTCCAATTGCGCAAAAGCAGGCGGGGCGTCGTCGCGATCACTGTCATGGCGTCACAAAATCGGTCTTTCGATAGCCCTGGATATAAAGCAGTGCAGTCAGATCGCCGTGGTTGATGCGCATTTTCGCTTCGGCGGCGACGGTGGGTTTGGCGTGCAGGGCGACGCCGGAGCCGGCAAGGTGGATCATGCCGAGGTCGTTGGCGCCGTCGCCCACGGCGATTGCTTCTTCGGTGGAGATACCGAGCCTTGCAGAAATTTCGCTGAGCGCATCCACCTTCGCCTGCTTGCCGAGGATCGGCTCTGCGACCAAGCCGGAGAGCAGGGCTTTTTCTTCAAGAAGAATGTTGGCGCGGTTTTCGTCGAAGCCGAGAGCAGCGGCGATGCGGCTGGTGAAGACGGTGAAGCCACCGGAGACGAGAGCAGTGTAATAACCCCTCGATTTCATCGTGGCGATCAATTCCGGACCGCCGGGCGTCAGCGTGATGCGCTTGGCGATAACCTCGTCGATGACCGAGACCGGCAGGCCCTTCAGGAGGGCAACACGCTCGCGCAGTGCGGGTTCAAACGCGATCTCACCGTTCATGGCGCGCGCGGTGATGGCGGCGACCTTCTCCTTGAGGCCGACTTCGGCGGCGAGCTCGTCGATGCATTCCTGCTCGATCATCGTCGAATCCATATCGGCGATCAGCAATTTCTTGCGACGCTCTTCGGCCTCCTGGACAACCAGGTCGATCGGCGCGCTGGCGATGGCCGCAAGGATATTCGCCTCCGCCGCTTGCCTATCGGTTCCGTCGCGAAGGGCGATATCGCAGGCGATGCCGTCCGACAGCCAGTAGAGCCCGGATGCCTTCACGATTTCGGCCGCCTGTTCGGCGAGCCTCGGCGTGAGAACGGGATTTGACGGATTGGCAACAAGCGTGGCAACGAGAGCCATATGGAAAACCTTCTGAGCGCAACAAGTGCAATCCTGATAACCGGGCCGACCGCCAGCGGCAAGTCCGCGCTTGCCGTGGAACTTGCCAAACGCCACGGCGGTGCCGTCATCAACGCCGACAGCATGCAGGTCTACGGCACGCTGCGCATCCTGACGGCGCGGCCGTCCGAAGCGGAGATGCAGGGCGTGCCGCATCATCTCTACGGCCATGTGCCGCCAGGCGCTGCGTATTCGACGGGGACCTGGTTGCGCGATGTCATGTCATTGCTGCCCAATCTGCGTGCCAAGGGACAGTTGCCGGTGTTCGTCGGTGGGACGGGGCTCTATTTCAAGGCGCTGACAGGCGGTCTGTCGAACATGCCGGCGATACCGGAGGACATCCGCAACCGGCTACGGGCGCGCCTGCTGGATGAAGGTGCTGAAGCGCTCCATGCTGAACTCGCCAAAGTCGATCCGGCCGCTGCCGGTGGTCTCAGCATCCAGGACGGGCAACGCATCGTACGTGCCTTGGAGGTGGTAAAGGCAACGGGAAAATCGATCCTTGTCTTCCAAGGGCAGGCGGGACCGGTGATCGTCGATCCGGCGAATGCGGAAAAGATCATCGTCTTGCCGGAACGCGCATTGCTCCACCAGCGCATCAACGGGCGCTTCGAGAAAATGCTGGAGCAGGGTGCGGAAGATGAGGTCAAGGCGCTGCTGGCACTCGGCCTTTCACCGGAAATGCCGGCGATGAAGGCGATCGGCGTTTCCCAAATTGCAGCCATGCTGAACGGCGAGATGACGCGCTTGGAAGTGATCGAGAAGGGTGCTGCCGCGACACGGCAATATGCCAAGCGGCAGATGACCTGGTTTCGCAATCAGATGGACCAAAGTTGGAAGCGCCTGACATCGCCGTAGCCGTGATCAGCGCGTAATCTTCAAGTCAGTCAGCTCGATATCATCATTGGAAACGGAAAGGGATGTAATGAATAATTTTCTCGCAAAGACGCTTGCTTCCATCAATGCGCTGATTGCAGTCGTCATTGTGGCGTTCTCCACCCTGTCTGGCGCGACCGCGGCCTCTGCTCAAGGAGAGCCCGGAATGGTCGTGATCGGAGCGATTTTCGGCGCGATCGCCGGCATCGTGGTCGCCGCCCTGGTCTGCGGGACGATCGCCTTTCTGACGCTGATAGAGCGCCACCTGAGTACGATTGCCGCTGCAGCCCGACAATAATCTCAGCGCTGAGCCTCAATCCTTGTTATGGAGCCCTCTCAGCGGCTTCTTGAGAATGCTTTCGCGGAGCGACATGCCGGGTTCGCGGTGCGGGCTGGCAGCCGGGTCTTGGGAGAACACCGGCCGCTGGGATGTTGTCTCCTCGCGGCGCATCTCTCGCCGCAGAGCTTCCAGGCGGCCGTCCAAAGATGTCTGCGGCGGTGCGGTTTGCGGCTCGCGCGGAGCATGGCTGCGCGGCAGCATGTCCGGCCTGTAGGAATCGATCGGGGCCAGCGGCGGCGCAGAAACGGATGCCGGATAGGGAGCGTCCTCCGACGGTTCTTCGTCGTCGAACAGCATATCGCTTTGCGCGGCACTGTAGCTTTGCTGGAACGACGTAATATCCGGCTCGCCGCTGACGGCGCGCATGCGGGTTACGATCTTGCGCAGATCGACCGTATCGGGATCCTCGTCGGAATGCTTGGCAGTCGCCCCGTTCGCCTTCGGCAGCAGATGCTGCTCGACGCGCGAAAAGCGCATGCGCATCGGCACGCTGATAGCCTCGCCGAAGGCGATCGCTTCGCCGTTGCCGATCGAGGAAATGAAGCTCGTCGTGGAGATCGACGAATTCGGGATTGCCGAGCGGATGATGTCCTGGTCGCGATCGTTGGCAAGGCGCATGGCAAACACGGTCGAGCACTGCGAGAGGATCGTCTGGTCGAGTTCGCCAGGGCGCTGCGTGATGATACCGAGCGAGACGCCGTATTTGCGGCCTTCCTTGGCGATGCGGGCGATGGCCTGGCGCGTCGGGATGAATCCGAGGTTCGAATCGGCCGGGACATAGCGGTGCGCTTCTTCGCAGACGACCAGCATATGGACGGCGCCATCGCTCCAGAGCCCGATTTCGAAGGCCATGCGGCACAGGACGGAGGCAACCGAATTCACCACTTCCGACGGGATACCGGAAAGCTGGAACGTGCAGATTGGCCGATCCTCACCGGGTATGCGGAATATCTGCGCCACGGTGTCCATGATCGTATCGCTGATCGTGTTGTTGGAGAACATGAAGTGGTAGCGCGGATCGTTGATCGCCGCGATGAGACGCATCTTCAGCGAGCGGAGGAAGGGCTTCTCGGCGCGGCCTTCGAGGCGGCCGATGCGCTCGTCGATAAGCGCCAGCAAGTCGGCCATGCGGTAAGGGACCGGCGTATCGGCGGTGATCGAGCTCTTCTCAGTGGTGCGGCGCACGAGCGAGTTGTCGCTGCCGCGAAAGGCGCGCTTGGCTTCCGGCATGATGTCGCGAAGCATGTCGATTTCTTCTGGCACTGGCGCGCGGCCGCGGAAGACGACTTCTGCGAATTCTTCAAGCCGCATCAGCCAGAAGGGCAGGTCGAGCGTGTCGGTATCGATAACGACCGAATGCCTGGGGAACGCGGCGGCGAATTCGTTGTGTGGATCGAGGATCAGGACGCGCAACTTCGGATCGGCTTCGATCGCCTTGTGCAAAAGAAGCGATACGGCCGTGGATTTGCCGACGCCCGTCGAACCGACGATCGCGAAATGCTTGGAAAGCATCGAGGGGATGTGGATCGCCGCATCGATGCTCTCGTCCTGGGTCAGTTTTCCGATGACCGCCGTCGTCCCGGTACCCGCATCGTAGATGCGCATCAGATCGGTGGCGCGGATGCGGTGAGCAATGGCGCCAAGATGGGGATAGCGTGAGATCCCTGTCGAGAATTCCTCGCGGCCGTCTTCATCGACGCGGACTTCGCCGAGCAGTTCGGTCTCGATCCTGAAAGAGTTGTCCTGTCCCTCGCCCCAGGCATGCGTGCCGGTGTTCATGGCGTAGACGAGTGCAACGACGCGATTCCGGCCGACGCTGATCGAAATCAGGCGGCCGACTGACCAGAGTTCGGTAAGATCGGTGCCGCCGGCCTCTGCTACGGCAGCGATGGTCGCGCGTGAGCCGCTGCATGCGACGACACGGCCGAGGAAGCGATTCCCAGGGGCTTGAATGTCGCGGCGATCCTGCTCGCTGGCTTTATCCGACGTTTGCAAGTCGTTGTTGAGCAACGGCCTACTCCCTGCGTTAGCAGGCGATCATATGATTTATCCTTTAACAAAACCCTTCGGGGACTGTTACGTGGCCGATTTTTTATTTCGGGATGCGTTGACGCTGTGAAATTTTCTGTCTATCAATTGCGCCCATGAAAATAGCAGCAGCTCTTATTGTGGTGGGAAAGCGCATGGGCAGGATGGTGTAACCATCCGGCGACAGCCACCCATGCGCTAGTTGACAGGCTCCCTCTGGGGCCTTTTTTTATGCCTGCAATCCAGGCTCGCGCACCAAGGACCTCAATTCCAGCAGTCAAAAACGGAACAGAAAACATGACGGGCACGGACAACCAGACACCAGACAATCGGATGACAGGAGCGGAGATCGTTCTGCAGGCGCTGAAGGACAATGGCGTCGAGCATCTCTTCGGCTATCCGGGCGGTGCGGTGCTGCCGATCTATGACGAGATATTCCAGCAGGAGGAGATCAAGCACATCCTCGTGCGCCACGAGCAGGGTGCCGGCCATGCGGCCGAAGGCTATGCGCGTTCGACCGGCAAGGTCGGCGTCATGCTGGTCACTTCCGGTCCGGGTGCAACCAATGCCGTCACGCCGCTGCAGGACGCGCTGATGGACTCCGTTCCGCTGGTCTGCCTCACCGGTCAGGTGCCGACCTCGCTTATCGGTTCGGATGCCTTCCAGGAATGCGATACCGTCGGCATCACGCGCCCCTGTACCAAGCACAACTGGCTGGTCAAGGATGTCAACGAGCTTGCCGCCATCATACATGAAGCCTTCCGTATCGCGCAGTCGGGCCGCCCTGGCCCTGTCGTCGTCGATATTCCAAAGGACATCCAATTCGCGACCGGCACCTATACGCCGCCGGCCGATCATGCGATCCAGAAGAGCTATCAGCCGAAGCTGCAGGGCGATCTCAACCAGATTCATGCGGCAATCGAGCTGATGGCCAGTGCGCGCCGTCCTGTCATCTATTCCGGCGGCGGCGTCGTCAATTCCGGTCCGGAAGCCTGCAAGCTGCTGCGCGAGCTGGTCGAACTCACGGACTTCCCGATTACCTCGACGCTGATGGGCCTCGGCGCCTATCCGGCCTCCGGCAAGAACTGGTTGAAGATGCTCGGCATGCACGGTTCCTACGAGGCCAACATGGCGATGCACGATTGCGATGTGATGGTTTGCATCGGGGCCCGCTTCGACGACCGCATTACCGGCCGCATCAATGCCTTCTCGCCAAACTCCAAGAAGATCCACATCGACATCGACCCGTCCTCGATCAACAAGAATGTTCGCGTCGACATCCCGATCCGCGGCGATGTCGCCCACGTTCTGGAAGACATGGTCCGCCTTTGGCGTGCTCTGGCCAAGAGGCCGGAGAAGGGCCAGCTTTCCGACTGGTGGGCGAATATCGCCCGCTGGCGTGCACGCAACTCCTTCGCCTACACCAAGAGCAACGATGTCATCATGCCGCAATATGCGCTTGAGCGGCTGTACGAATTGACGAAGGACCGCGATACCTACATCACCACCGAAGTCGGCCAGCATCAGATGTGGGCGGCGCAGTTCTTCGGCTTCGAACAGCCGAACCGCTGGATGACATCAGGCGGCCTCGGCACGATGGGCTACGGCCTGCCGGCAGCGCTCGGCGTGCAGATCGCCCACCCTGACAGCCTCGTCATCGATATTGCCGGCGATGCTTCGATCCAGATGTGCATTCAGGAAATGTCGGCTGCGATTCAGCACAACGCGCCTATCAAGATCTTCATCATGAACAACCAGTACATGGGCATGGTCCGCCAGTGGCAGCAGCTGCTGCATGGCAACCGGCTATCAAATTCCTATACGGAGGCGATGCCGGATTTCGTGAAGCTGGCGGAAGCCTATGGCGCCGTCGGCCTGCGCTGCGAAAAGCCGGATGATCTCGACGCCACGATCCAGGAGATGATCGACGTAAAGAAGCCGGTCATCCTCGATTGCCGCGTCGCCAATCTCGCCAACTGCTTCCCGATGATCCCATCGGGCAAGGCGCATAACGAGATGCTGCTGCCGGACGAAGCCACGGACGAAGCGGTCGCCAATGCGATCGACGCCAAGGGCCGTCAGCTCGTTTGATATCCGAAGGTGAGGAAGCCAAGACAATGAACGCACATCTACAGCCGACAGGCTCCGCCTACTTCATCTCGCCCGAAACCGCAGCTGCCGAGAACCATACGCTATCGGTTCTCGTCGACAACGAGCCGGGCGTCCTTGCCCGCGTCATCGGCCTGTTCTCCGGCCGGGGCTACAATATCGAAAGCCTCACGGTCTCCGAAACCGAGCATCAGGCGCATCTGTCGCGGATCACCATCGTGACGCGCGGCACGCCGCACGTGCTGGAGCAGATCAAGGCCCAGCTCGAGCGCATCGTGCCGGTGCACCGCGTCGTGGACCTGACCGTGCGGGCTCGCGAACTGGGGCAGGAGCGTCCGATCGAACGGGAAGTGGCGCTCGTCAAGGTGATCGGAACCGGCGAAACCAGGGCCGAGACGCTGCGCCTTGCAGATGCCTTCCACGCCAAGGTGGTCGACGCAACTGTGGAGCATTTCATTCTGGAAATCACCGGCAAGTCCTCGAAGATCGATCAGTTCGTGGCGATCATGAAGCCGCTCGGCTTGATCGAAGTCTGCCGCACCGGCATCGCCGCCATGAACCGCGGTCCGCAGGGGATGTGAACCGGCGTCTGAAGCCGGGGCAGTCTGAAGACTTAGAGCATTTCGAGCGCCGATTTGCGGGTCGGCGGCGGGAAGGCGGCGTCAAGCGCTGCCCAGTCATCGTCGCTGATATCGAGCGAGACGCAATCGCGGTTTTCAGCCACGCGGTCGGCATTTGACGTCTTCGGGATGGCGATCACGCCGTCGCGTTCGAGAAGGAAGGCGAGGGCGACCTGAGCCGGGGTTGCCTGATTGGCCTTGGCGATGCGGATAAGCTCGGGATTGTGCAGGATGCGGCCCTGTTCGATCGGCGAATAGGCCATGACCGGGACGCCGTGCTCCTGGCACCAGGGCAGAAGATCATATTCGATGCCGCGGCGCGCGAGATTGTAGAGAACCTGGTTGGCAGCGACGTGCCGGCCGCCCGGGACCGCAAGCAATTCCTCGATGTCGCCGATATCGAAGTTCGAAACGCCCCAGGCGCCAATCTTTCCGGCGTCCTTCAGGTCCTCGAAGGCTTCGACGGTATCGGCCAGCGGATGTTCACCCCGCCAATGCAGCAGGTAGAGGTCGATCTGGTCGATGCCGAGACGTGAAAGGCTCCGCTCGCAGGCTTCAATTGTTCCCCTGCGGCTGGCATTCCACGGATAGACCTTGGTGACGATGAACAGGCCCTCGCGCCGGCCCTTGATGGCACGGCCGACGATGCGCTCGGAATCGCCTTCGCCGTACATTTCGGCCGTATCGATCAGCGTCATGCCTAACTGTATCCCGGCTTTGAGACTTGCGATTTCGCGCTCGGTTTCCGAGGCCCGTTCTCCCATGTTCCAGGTGCCCTGGCCGAGAGCGGGTACTTTGATGCCGTTCGGGAAAGTGATCGCCGGGATGGGGTCGTCTTGCATGGCCGAATCTTTCATTTTTCTTTCAAAGATTGCGCAGGCGCGTCATCTTTCAAGCAATCCTGTCACCGTGACAAAGATTAACTGGCTTAGGAAACGAAAGCCGGTTAGCGGACCTCAATCGACAGTGATCGTCATGGGTTGGCATCTACGGGAGGTCCCAATGCCGCTGGATACCTTTCTGGCTCTTGTTCTCTTTGCCTTCACGACATCGATAACGCCGGGTCCGAACAACATGATGCTCTTTGCCTCGGGGGTTAATTTCGGCTTTCGCCGGACGATCCCGCACATGTTCGGCATCGGCGCCGGCTTTTTTTCGCTACTTCTCGGCGTCGGCGTTGGGCTCGGCGCATTGCTGCATATGGTGCCGGCGCTTTACATGGCGCTGAAAGTTGCAGGCGGCATCTATCTCGTCTGGATTGCGCGGAAGATCGCGACGTCGAGAGCGCCTTGTCAAGGCAAGGACAGCGTCAGGCCGATGTCTTTCATTGCTGCTTTCGCCTTCCAGTGGGTCAACCCCAAGGCTTGGGTCATGGCGGTAACGGCCATGGCGACCTACACCAATCCCGATCTCTATCTGGCTAGCGTGCTGATCGTCGGTCTTGCCTTTGCCGCGGTCAATATTCCAAGCGTTTCGACCTGGGCCGGCTTCGGCGCCACTTTTCGCCAATGGCTGGCCGACCCGGTACGGCTCAAATGGTTCAACCTCACCATGGCGGCGCTCTTGGTGCTGAGCCTCTGGCCGATGTTGAAATAGAAAACGCGGATGGTCGAGGAGACTCCTGCAGAAAGCGCTTAGATGCCGAACCCGCCGATGCCGCCGGATTGAACGGTGATCGTCGGGTCGGCAAAGTTGCGAAAGCCCAAGAGCGGAATGTCGCAACGGCGGTCAAACTTGCCGACCGGAGCGATGCGCTGACAGTTCTGCGCGGACTTATAGGGATGTCCGGGGATCTGATACTCGTCCTTTTTCAGATCGTGATAGTCGTCCGCGCTTGCCCAGGAAGCGAGTACAGCGCCGAGCGCGGCTGCAAGAAGAGTGATCCTGTTCATCGCAATACCTTTCCCCTGCTTGCGAGAAGGCGCCAGAATATCACGCAAGCCGGACTGGACCTCGGGTGCAATGGGATTAGTCCCTGGGGGCGTTGCCTATCGTCACGGATGCTAAAATAGGGTGATCGAAGGCTTATTGAGCATCAGCCAGACGATGCCGATCACCGCAATGAAGGCCGGAAACCCGCACGCGAACCAGATGTGGTAGAGCCGGAAATACTTCGGCGGCAGCGGTTCGCCAGCCGTCGCGGCTGCGCGTGCGAGATCGCGGAGCCGGACCTGTATCCAGACGACCGGCAGCCAGAAAAGGCCGGTGACGACGTAGAGGATGAGCGAAAGAGCGATCCAGCCCTCGCCGAGCGGCCAGCCGATGATGCTGGCAAGCAGATAGCCCGTCACCGGCTGGAGAATGACAGCCGTTGCGGTGAAGATCGCATCGGCGATTACAACGGTTCCCGCAACATGCGCAATCAGTTCCGGCTCTTGCGTCCGGTGCGCCATTGCCATGAAAAAAGCGATCCCTGCACCGGTGCCCAAGAGCACGGTTGCGCCGACTACGTGGGCAAACAGCAGAAATTCTGCGAGCATCAGCGTTCATCCAGAATGGCGAGGGTGACGAGCGTCAGCAGAAGCGATGGCAGGACCTTGATGAGAGGTCCCAGCGGATCAAGCCAGAGTGAGGGTTCGAGCAAGGTTCCGCCCGCCAGATAGGCGAGGGAGACGGCGAGCATGGCGAGAAGAGCTTTGCGGGCTAAGGGCCGGAAAAGCAGTGCTGCGCCAAGCGCGATATCGACGGCGCATGTGAAAAGCGTGAGCGTCATTGCAGCGGTGGGCGGCATGAAGGCCAGAAGATGCTGACTTGCCTCTTGTGGCGACAGAAGCGGGATGATGCCGGACAGAAGCCAAAACAGAGCAAGGCCGGCGGCTATCAGCGGCTTCAGCAGATAGAGGCGCGCGAACCACAGATCCTGAATGCCAGATGGGTTGGCTGCCAACGTGGCTGCGGCCGAGCCACCGCGGATGGCTGAAACCGTTCCGTTGCTTGCGATGCCCTTGGACATGATGGCCATGGCCGTCGAACGCAAGGGCGAATGCCAGCCGAGGTGCCCCGCAAAATCGGCGAGCCAGGTCAAGGGTTTTGCCAGCGCAGCTGGGATAGGAATGATAGGCGCGGGCGGGAGGCCCAGCCATTGGCGATGCAGCTTCACGAGCTCGCAAAGCATGAGCGTCTCGCTGGATGCGAGGGTAATGTCGTTTCCGCTGGCAATTTCGCCGCAGACTGCTGCGCTGACGGCTGCAGCGACATCTTTGATATCGACCGTCTCAATCGGGCTTTGGGAATGGATAAGCAGCAGACCAAAAGGCATCGAAGCGAGTGCCCGCAAAAGCGCTGAGCCGCCATGGGAATTGCGACCGACAACGAGTGCCGGACGCAAAATGACGTAAGGTAGACCGCTTGATGCAAGGGCATCGTCGGCGCGGCGTTTTGTTGCGAGAAACGGCAGATCGGCAACCGAAGTATCCGCGTTTGCAGAAATCTGGACGATGAGGCGGACGTCGCATGTCTTGGCCGCGGCATAGAGCGCTAGCATCGCATCTGCCTGCGACGCGGCAAGGTCGTCGGAAAAGCCGTCCTGCAAGGCGCCTGCGCAGTTGACGACCACATGCTGGTCTTTCAGTGTCTCTTGCCAATCGACAGCTGTGGTCATGTGTGCGAGATCGGCACGCAGCCAGCGCACATCCGGCCATTTGGTTCGAGCCCGGACGGGAGTGCGGCCGAGACCGCTGACGGCATGGCCATCGGCCACCAGGCGGGCGGCGACGGCTGAGCCGATGAAACCTGTTGCGCCGAGAATCAGAATGTTCATTGATCGAATTTATCGAAAAACCGCTCGGCGCATAGAATTGCTTGGCGGGCTGCTTTCAAGCGCCTAAAGATAGTCTCCTATGCGCGGAGGACCTCGCCTTGCACGACGATCCTGATCACCATCACCATCACGACAACCGCTTTTCGGACATGCAGGCGCGGGTAAAGGCGCTGGAGACGGTGTTGACGGAGAAGGGGCTGATCGATCCGGCGGCGATCGATGCAATCGTCGAGGCCTATGAGACGCAGATCGGCCCGCGCAACGGCGCCCATGTGGTGGCGAGGGCCTGGAGCGATCCTGCATTTGCCGAATGGCTGAAGAGCGACGCGACGGCGGCAATTGCGAGCCTCGGCTATACCGGCCGGCAGGGCGAGCACATGCGCGCCGTCTTCAATACGCATACGACCCACAACCTCGTCGTCTGCACCCTTTGCTCCTGCTATCCCTGGTCGGTGCTCGGCCTGCCGCCGGTCTGGTACAAGGCGCCGGCTTATCGCTCGCGGGCGGTGATCGATCCGCGCGGCGTGCTTGCCGAATTTGGCCTGACACTGCCCGCGGAGAAGAAAATCCGCGTCTGGGATTCGACGGCCGAACTGCGCTATCTCGTCATTCCCGAACGCCCCGAGGGAACGGAAGGTCTGAGCGAGCAGCAACTTGCCGGTCTCGTCAGCCGCGATGCGATGATCGGGACGGCAGTTGCTTCTGCTCCGGGAGCCGCCGCGTGAACGGGCCGCACGACCTTGGTGGACAGATGGGGTTCGGGCCGGTCGCGGCTGAAAAGGACGAGCCGTATTTCCATGCCGAGTGGGAAAAGCGTGCGCTTGGACTGACGCTATCATGCGGTGCCTTCGGTGCCTGGACGATCGACGAGAGCCGGCATGCGCGCGAGAATATTCCGCCTGCTGATTATCTCTCCGCGAGCTATTACGAAATATGGATTCGGGCGCTGGAAGTGCTGCTTGATCGGCACGGATTCACAACGGCTGCCGAAATCGATGTCGGCCACAAGCAGATGATTGCAGCGGTGCCGAAACGGATTCTGAAGGCGGATATGGTTGCAAGCGTTCTGGCGCGCGGCGGCGCTTGCGACCGTCCGGTGGAAGCCGCTGCGCGCTTTGCTGTCGGCGAGAAGGT
Organism: Rhizobium azibense; assembly: GCF_004342325.1. Taxonomy (NCBI): domain Bacteria; kingdom Pseudomonadati; phylum Pseudomonadota; class Alphaproteobacteria; order Hyphomicrobiales; family Rhizobiaceae; genus Rhizobium; species Rhizobium azibense. The sequence goes on from NZ_SMBJ01000005.1 coordinate 249,368, forward strand.
CCGGACAAAAAACTTCAATCCGGAAACGCATACCCGGCTGCCGCGCTATGCGCGTGCCAGGATCGGCGTGGTCGAGGCTGTGCAGGGCTCCTTCGTGTTCCCGGACGACAACGCGCATGGCAAGGGCGAGAACCCGCAATGGGTCTATACCGTTGTTTTCGATGGCAGGGAAATCTGGGGCGTGGGCGCCGACCCATCGCTTACGGTTTCGATCGATGCCTGGGAGAGCTATCTTGAGCCTTTATGAAACGGCATCGCCGCTGACGCGATCGCCTCAACTGCCGAAATCCGCCGATGGCGAACCGGTCTTTCCCGAGCCCTGGGCGGCTGCAGCTTTTGCGATGACGGTGCATCTCCACGAACGCGGTCTCTTCACCTGGAGAGAGTGGGCAAAGATGCTTTCGGCCGAACTGCACAGGCCGGGCCGGGCGGTGAACGGCAGCGACTACTTCGAATGCTGGGTCGCAGCGCTATCCTCGCTCCTTGTCAATAAAGGCATAGCCGATGTCGGGGCTATCCTTTTGCTGCAGAAGAGCTGGCAGCGTGCGGCGCAAGCCACGCCTCACGGAAAGCCGATCGAGCTTTCCAACGATCCGCTTCACTGATCGTCACGACGGGAACTGCTTGTAGCATTCCTCGGCCACCTGCCGCAGCATATCGCGCGAAATCTCGCCGGTGACGGCATAGCCGAGTTCGCCGTCGATCCAGTAGAATGTCTCGACACCGCCGGCGGAGGCGAAGCGGAAGCTTGTCGTCCGGTTCGCCTTGTTGCGGCCGACAAGCGCCGTCAGGCGTTCGCCCGCTTGATTCTCGTACATGAACATCGCGCCCGGCTTTCCCTCCACCGGCAGCAGCCGACCGCCGACGAGCCGGAAGCCTAAGGACTGTAGATCCGGCACCTTCAGGTTCGGAATAGAAAGCCGTTTGCCGAGCCAGGTCGCCAGATGCACTTCCTCATTGGCGAAGACTTCGACAGGATGGCGGACCTCGCCTGCATAGACCAGGAAGGCGTTCTGCGCCTCTGCCGGCAGCGTCTCGGAACCGGCAAGCTGCAGTTCGGGTTGCTGGACGAGTGGAGGGCCGTAATGACCGGCAAGGGCACCAAGCGTGAAGAGAGCGACGGCTGCTGCGGCAATGGCCGAACGTCTCGGCCGGAGGGAAGCGTCATTTTCCGGCTCGACCAGCAGGATGTCGCCTTCCTTGGATTTTTCGTAAGGCTCGAACATTGAACGGATCGCAGCATTCTGCGTTCGCCATGCCGTCACCTTGGCAGCGTCGTCGGGATTGTCCTTCAGCCAAGCCTCGACACGGGCGCGGGCGTTTTCTGGCAGTTGCCCGTCGGCATAGGCATGGAGGTCCGCTTCGGGCACGGTCGGCCTGGTCTCGGTCATTTCGGTCTCCGAAGCGTAATCACATTGTCGGCCTTCATTCGGTCTCCAAGCCGCTGTCGGGCGCGCGACAGCCGCGACATGACGGTGCCAACGGGTATGTCGAGCGCGGCGGCCACCTCGCTGTAGGTATAGCCCTCGATGACAACCAGCATCAGCACGGCGCGGCTTTCCTCAGACAGACTGTTCAGCGCGTCTTCCAGCCGCAAGCGCTCCAGCGGATCGGCAGGCGTCTCGGGCGAGGGCAGGTCCTCGGCACTGTCAAGCTCGACCATGATGCTGGGCGGGCTCTGGCGTCGGGTGTTTCGGTAGAGATTTGTCATGATGGTCAGCGCCCAGCCGCGCAGGTTCAGGCCGCGCCACTGCGACCGGCGGGCAAGTACTTTTTCGACACAGTCCTGCAGCAAATCTTCGCCGTCGGCGTCGGAGCGGGTGAGGCTGCGCGAATAGCGCCGGAGCGAGGGGAGAAGGGCCAGGATCTGGCCCTCGAATGTTTCGGGTGCTGGTGTCTTCACGCCCGTTCACTCAGGGTTTGGCAAGGTCCCAGTTGCCCCCCACGCCATCGCCGGTGATATCACCCTTCTTGGTGTCCTTCACCCAGAAATAGAGCGGCATGCCGTCCTTGGCCCATTGCTTTGTGCCGTCCTTGCGGTCGATGATCGAATATGCACCATCGGCCTTCGCATCGGAAGCGGCCATCAGCGGCGGCCAGTTTTTGGCGCATTGGTCGTAGCAATTGGAAACGCCCTTTGTGTCCTTCTTGAAGGTATAGAGCGTCATGCCGTTTTCGCCGGCGAGCACCTTGCCCTTGGCGGATTCGACGGTCATGACCGGCGCTGCCGCAAATGCAGCCGTTGCCGCAGCAGATGCGGCGGCGAAAGCGAGAACGAACTTTACGGATTTCATGTGGTCTCTCCTCAGGTTCGGCAGCTTCTTTGCTTACCGGAGATGAGACACCGGCAGGAGTGATTTTATTCCATGCGGACTGAGGATATTTAAACGAAACCACCTCCCTTGTGTCGTGCCGAGATTTACTCCTGCTTGAATTAGCAGCACCCGTCACTTAGATTCCGGCCATCGTTCGTTTCAACAGGATGTGTGCAGCAATGGATTTCCACCCGATCGCAACGCCAATTTGCCTTGCCACCGGAAAACTGGACATCCATGCCTGCATTCATCAAGCTCTCCAACGTGTCGTGGTCCACCCCTGACGGCCGGCCGCTTTTCTCAGGTCTCGATCTAGGCTTCGGCACAGACCGAACGGGTCTTGTCGGCCGCAACGGCGTTGGCAAGACCACGCTTCTCAAGCTCATCTCCGGCGAACTCCAGCCTCAGTCCGGGACGATAACGTCAGGTGGTCGCCTGGGCGTGCTCCGTCAAGGCGTCCAGGTGAAAGCCGAAGAAATGCTTGGCGATCTCTTCGGCGTGACCGAAGCGCTCGCCGTCCTTCGACGCGCCGAGGCGGGCGAGGCGACGGCTGAAGAGCTTGCATCGGCCGACTGGAAGCTGGAAGCGCGTATTGCTTCGGCTCTCGATCGCGCGGGGATCGACGGCGAGCCCGAAACGCGCCTTGTCGAACTGTCGGGTGGGCAGCGCACGCGGGCAGGGCTTGCAGCATTGATCTTCGCCGAGCCCGATTTTCTCATCCTGGACGAGCCTACCAACAATCTCGACCGCGACGGCCGCCAGGCCGTCATCGACCTGATCGCAAACTGGCGAGCGGGGGCCATCGTCGTCAGCCACGACCGGGAATTGCTCGAAACCATGGACGCCATCGTCGAACTGACTTCGCTTGGGGTCACGAGTTATGGCGGCAACTGGAGCCAGTATCGGCAGCGCAAGGCTCTAGAATTGGCTGCCGCAGAGCAAGATCTCGCCGATGCCGAGAAGCGTGTGGCGGTGGTTGCCCGAAGCGCCCAAGCCACGGCCGAACGGCAAGCTCGCAGGGATCGTATCGGCCGAAAAAAGGCTGCCAGGGGCGACATGCCGCGTATCGTCGCCGGCGGCTTGAAGGAGCGCAGCGAAGCAACAGGCGGCGATAACGCCCGGCTTGTCGAACGCCGGCGTAGCCAGGCGCTCGAAGACGCCGCCGCCGCGCGCGGCAAGATCGAAATCCTGGAGCCCCTTTTTGTGACGCTTTCGCCGGCCCGATTGCCTGCCAACAAGGTCGTCCTGAAGGTGGATTCGGTGACGGCGGGCTATCGGTCTGCCGAGCCGGTCCTCAGCGACCTGTCCTTCGACATCGTTGGACCGGAGCGCATCGCCGTCACCGGCCCGAACGGTTCGGGCAAGACGACATTGCTGGCGCTGGTCACCGCGCAGTTGAAGCCCCGGATCGGGACGGTCTCAGTCATGACCAAGTGCGCAATGCTCGATCAGCAGGTGAGCCTTCTCGATCCGTCGGCCTCGATCCGTGACAACTTCCTGCGGATGAACCCGGGCGCTGATGAAAACGCCTGTCGGGCGGCGCTCGCCCGGTTCATGTTCAGGGCCGATGCTGCGCTCCGGAGCGTATCGACGCTCAGCGGCGGCCAGCTGTTGCGGGCCGGTATGGCATGCGTTCTGGGCGGGTCGGAACCGCCTTCGCTCCTCATCCTGGACGAGCCGACCAATCATCTCGACATCGATTCGATCGCTGCGGTCGAGGTCGGATTGCGTGCCTATGACGGCGCGCTGCTGGTCGTCAGTCACGACGAAGTCTTCCTGCAGGGCATTGGGATCACGCGCCGGCTGGAGTTGCCTACGGGCCATTCACCAGCTTGAGGATAAGCTGCTTGATGTTGCCGCCTTCACCCATTTCGACCTTGTCGAAGTCGCGGCCCTGCTGACGCTGGTAGCCGGAGAGTTCGCCGAGGCGTTTTGTCAGCACGAGGCGGATCTTGCTGCATTCGGGATCATCAGCGGCGGTCAGTCCGAGGCTGTAGGCTTCAATTGCCTTGACCATCTGCTTTATGGTTTCGCCGTGCCAGCGTTCGTGGGTCTCTACGCCAGTTATGAAGCTGTCCCAGCTAGCCTTGGTTGCAGGTGGCAGCTGCGTCGTAGGCCTAGGCAGAGTATAAGTGATAATCAGCTTGGGCCGGGCCACCGTAAGCCTGCAGGACATGTCTGCCTGCGGCTCGTATTTCCTGGTCCAGGTGAGCTTGAAGGTCGTGTGCGCGATGACACGCCCGATGCCGGCCCTGGGACCGTTTTCGCCGATCGATGTGTAGAGCTCGGCGCCGGATTTGCCAGTGATTGCATAGGGAGTGACCTGTTCGATGGCCTGCCATTCCGCCTGGGCGGCAGCAGGAATCGTCAAGGCCGTCATCAGGCAGAATTGAATGCTTCTTCTCACGTGATTCCCTCAAGCAACGTGGCGACACTAAAGGGCGCAAAACCGGCGTTCAAGCCGCTGAAAGCAGGCAATCGCGCCGCGCCAACCTGCGGGCGCACTTTTCCACCTTGCTTCGCGGCCGCGAATCCTGCCAAGTCGGCCCCATGCAATTTGCTCCGCAACAGGACGAAGCCCTGAAGGCCGTTTCGAAATGGCTGAAGGAGGGCCGGTCGCCGCTCTTCCGTCTGTTCGGCTATGCCGGAACGGGCAAGACGACCCTTGCCAAGCATTTTGCCGAGAATGTCGATGGCGACGTGTTGTTTGCCGCCTTCACTGGCAAGGCGGCGCAGGTATTGCGCTCGCGCGGTGCCAGCAATGCCAAGACTATCCATTCGTTAATCTATCGCCCGCGTGGGGAAGAGGCTGTCGAGGACGAGGAAACCGGCAAGACCTCGATGACGCCGATGTTCACCATCAACCGCCAGAGCCCGGTCGCCAAGGCGGCGCTGATAATCGTCGACGAATGCTCGATGGTCGACGAGGCGCTTGGAAAGGATCTGATGAGCTTCGGCACACCGATCCTGGTGCTCGGCGATCCCGGCCAGCTGCCGCCGGTTTCGGGCGGCGGCTTCTTTACCAATCAGGAGCCTGATTACCTATTGACGGACATTCACCGCCAGGCGCGCGACAATCCGATCATCAAGCTGGCGATGCAGGTGCGCGAAGGCAACGAGATCATCTCTGGCGACTACGGCACCGCCCGGGTGATTTCCAAGAACGAAGTCAACCAGGCCTTGGTGCTCGATGCCGATCAGGTGCTTGTCGGCACCAACCGAACGCGGCGTCGCTATAACCAGCGCCTGCGGGAGTTGAAGGGTTTCACGGCGGATTATCCGCAGACGGGCGACAAGCTCGTCTGCCTGCGAAACGACCCCGCCAAGGGACTGCTCAACGGCTCGCTCTGGCAGGTGATGACGTCATCGAAGGAGACGACGAAGCCGGGCATCAACCTGCTCGTGCGGCCCGAAGACGACGACATGGGTCGCGGCGCGGCAAAGATCAAGCTGCTGAAACAGGTTTTCGAGCATGTCGAAGGCGAAATCCCGTGGAATACACGCAAGCGCTACGACGAATTCGATTACGGCTATGCGCTGACCGTGCACAAGGCGCAGGGCTCGCAGTGGAACAATGTGGTGCTCTTTGATGAAAGCTGGGCCTTCCGCGATACGCGCGAACGCTGGCTTTATACGGCGATCACACGCGCGGCGGAGACGCTGACGATCGTGCGGTGAAGCTGCAAAAACGGTGGCGGCCATTGCCGGAACGTCACACTTTGACGATGCCGAGAAGAACTGCCTTGGTGATTGCCTGGAAGCGGTTGTTGGCCCGGAATTTCAGGATGATGTCAGCTTCGAGCGCCTGTGCTTCGTCATGCTTCAGGTCAAGGGCGCGGGCGATGCGCTGCGTCGAGAAGCCTTCGGCCATCAACGAGAGGCAGCGCAGTTCCTCATCCGAAAGGGCGGATTGATCCTCGTTGTCGTTTAGCGGCGGTATCTCGCTGCTGGCGTCGGGGTCGAGCAGATCGCTGACCTGTTGCAACTGACGATGCAGTGTCGACATTTCCGCCGTCAGCTCCCGTTTGCGGACGGCGAGCACCTCCCGCAAGATTGCCTCTGCTTCCTCCTGCGAGGATGCACGGCGCAATTCCTCCATCAGCTCCTGAATGACCGCGATCGCCATCCCGGTCTCGCGGCAGACGTTGATGACGGCCATACGCATCACGTCGTCCTGGCCGTAAACGCGCATCAGGCCAATACGGTTGGCCGACAGCAGTCCCTTTTCTTCGTAGAAATGCAGCGTCCTGTGCGTGACCCCGAACGCGTTGGCCATCTCGGCGATGGGTACAGGTCCGTCGGGCAAGTCCGGCGGCAGGGCGGCAGATGGCAGGAACCGGTATCTGGAACGGCGCTCCGAAGCTTTACCGGCGGCGGCACGTTTGGTACCGTCTGGCATGAACCCTCCTGGGGCAAAAGTTGCACCTCATGCGGTTTTGCCAGTTGCTTCGAAGGCGCTGCGGAGTGGTGTTCCTCGAGGCGTTCTTGTCGTCGGGAAGAAGCAGTACGCGGCGTACTTACTCGATACTTATTCTCACGTTATGCGTGAACGGGCATTTTTGTAAGTGCTAAAAATAATCGCTTTTAAATAGGATAGCAACGCAGCGCCGGAGATCTTGATATCCGGCGTACGCTCGGCCGTATAGAGTGCCCGCAACAGCTGAAATTCTTGCAGCGGAACGGGAAATACTCCTGCGGTATGCCCTTTGCGACCATGCGGGCGTCCATCATGGATTTGCATGCAGCCATATCAGAATCTCATTGGTTTCGCCGGGCCCATTGGCATAAAAAGCAGCTCACGCTTATCGCACCGAATGGATCATCAACATGCCGACGACGCTTTCCGTCAATCTCAATGCCATCGCCATGCTGCGCAACAGGCGCGATCTGCCATGGCCAAGCGTCGAGGCGCTGGGGCGCATCGCCTTGCAGTCGGGGGCCAGCGGGCTGACCGTCCATCCGCGGCCAGACCAGCGGCACATCCGCTTCTCCGACCTGAAGGTGATCCGCAATCTGATCGACGACGAGTTTCCTGAGGCCGAGTTCAACATCGAGGGTTATCCGACGGAGGAATTCCTCGATCTCTGTGGAGGCGCCGCCCCCGAGCAGGTGACGCTCGTGCCTGACGATCCGACGCAGGCGACCTCCGACCACGGTTGGGATTTTTCCAGGCACCAGGCTTTTCTCACGGATGTCGTTGCAAAACTCAAGAAGATGGGAACCCGGGTTTCGCTGTTTGCCGACGGCGACGGCGATGCCGATGCAGTGCAGATCGCCAAGGCGACGGGGGCGGACCGGATCGAGCTCTATACCGGTCCATATGGCGGCTGCTACGGTTCGCCGGAGCGGGCAGGCCCGAGTCTCGAAGCGCTCGGCAAGACGGCGGACGCAGCACTCGCAATCGACCTCGGCGTCAATGCTGGCCACGACCTGACGGTCGCCAACCTGCCGCCGCTCGTGAAGCGCATCCCGAAGCTTGCGGAAGTTTCGATCGGTCACGGCCTGACGGCGGATGCACTGGAATACGGCATGGCGGAAACCGTCCGGCGCTTTTGCCGGGCGTTGGGGCATAAGATCTGAGGAGCGGGCCGCTTTCTTTGCAGGACGTGGGGCGCGTGACGAAAGGGCTCCGCGCCTCAGGTCAATCCCGAGGAGAGATCCAGCCACGGCCCGTCGCCGCTCCATTGCCTGCGAAGGGCAAGGCAATGCCTGCCTTGCCCTTCGCAGCAACTGACTCGATGGGGCAGAAATCGACGCTTATGTCAGCAGAGCTGCCTTGTTTGCAACGAAGAAGTCCTCGAGCTTCTGCGTCTGCTTGCCGGTCAGCGTCCTGAAGTCGTCCGTGAGGAGATCGAAGTTGCCGGCGCGGATGTTGGCGTCGGCTGAAACCAGCATGTCGGCGACGAAGTCGGGAAGTCCCGCCCCGCGCATGCCCTGGCCGAGCTGCTCGTCGCTAACTTTCACGGCCTGTAAAGGCTTTCCGACAGCAGCGGCGATGCCGGCGGCGATCTCGTCGGCGGTTAGCGATTGGCTGCCCGTCAGCGTGTAGGTTGCGTTCTCGCCCGTTTTGGAGGCGAGGGCGGCGGCAATCGCCTTTGCGCAGTCGTCGCGGGAGATATTGGAAACCCTGCCGTCGCCGCTTGCCGTGTACCAACTGCCAGTCTGCAGATTATGCGGCATGCCGTGCAGATAGTTGTCGAAATACCAGGCGTTGCGGAAGATCGTATAGGGAATGCCCGCGGCCTTTATGGCGTGCTCGGTGCCGAGGTGGTCCGGCGCGAAAGTGACGAGTGACTTGTCCGGCGAGGGCATGGATGTATAGGCGATGTGCTTCACGCCGGCACTCGCCGCAGCTTCCACGGCGGACTTGTGCTGCGTCAGGCGCTGACCGGGGATGGCGAGTGCGTCGGTGCTGATGATCAGCAGGCGATCGACGCCCTTGAAGGCGGCTTCCAGGCTTGCTGCATCGTCGAAGTCGGCCTTGCGGGTGGTCACGCCCTTAAAGGCGAGCGAGGCGAGTTTCGCCGGGTCGCGGGTGGCGGCGATGATGCTCTTGGCCGGAACATTGTAGGTTTCGAGCAGGTGATGAATGATGCGCCGGCCAAGCTGGCCGGCCGCGCCGGTGACGAGTATCGTTTCGCTCATGGGTCTTCCTCTATGGTGGTCTCAAAAAGAGAGCAGCACTAAAATAGGAATTGACTTCGAGCTGTAAAGAAGGCAGTTTTTCCGCTCTACGTTACCGAAAGGGAACCATCCCGTGAGCGCTGTCGTCAATCTGAAGAGCAAGCCTGCCCCCGGCATCCGCCGGGAGATCGATCTCGGAAGTCTCGATTTCAGCAATTGTCCCGTGCGGGACATGATGCAGAAGATCGGCGGCAAGTGGTCGACGCTGCTTTTGGAGGCGCTTGCCGCACGGCCCTACCGCTTCGGCGAGCTGCGGCGGAAGATACCGGATATCTCCCAGAGGATGCTGACGCAGACGCTTCGCGACCTTGAGCGCGAAGGTTATATCGAGCGGCAGGTGTTTCCGACGAAGCCGCCAAGTGTCGAGTACCGGGTCACCGAACTCGGACGCTCGCTTTACGCCACGCTGGCGCTGCTTTTGAATTGGGCAGAAGCAAACCACGACGCCGTTCGCGATGCCCGGGCCCGCTTCGATACCGCTGAAGATTGAGGCGGCGCCTATTTGCCTCGCCCCTCGGTAAGGAAGAGCAGGAAGGCGAAAGCGGGAAAGCAGAAGCCGATCCAGGCTGTCGTCGTCCATCCGCCGGCTGCATAAGCCCAGCCTCCGAGCGCGGAGCCGACAGCGCCGCCGGCGAAGAAAGTCGCCATGTAGAGACCGTTCAGACGGCTGCGATGGTCTGCGCTGATTGAATAGATCGCGCGTTGGCCGCAGACCAGATTGGTCGTTACGCCGAAATCCAGAAGGATTGCTGCTGCCGTGAGCAGGATGAGCGCGCTCAGCGAGCCGTCGGCTGCGAAATGGCTGATGACGAAGGCTACCATGGCGAGCAGCATGGAAAAAGCCGAGGCGATCTGCGTTAGCCCCCGATCGGCCAGGCGTCCGGCAACCGGCGAGGCGACGGCACCGGCAGCGCCGGCAAGTGCGAAGAGCGCGATACCGTTCTGGGTCAGGCCGAAAGAGGGGCCCGTAAGCAGCAGCGGTGTCGTCGTCCAGAATAGGCTGAAGGCACCGAACATGCCGGCCTGGTAGAGCGCGCGGCGCTGCAGGACGCGGGAGGTGATAGCAAGGTGCAGCATCGAGGCAAGCAGTGCGCCGTAGCCGAGCTTCGTGTGCGGGACGCGCACCGGCAGGTTGGCGCGCAGGATGAGGACCAGCCCGACCATGACGAGCGCGGTGATGTAATAGACCATGTGCCACGACGAGGCTTCGGCGATGAAGCTCGCAAAGGGGCGGGCCAACATGATGCCGCAGAGAAGTCCGCTCATGATGTTGCCGACGACACGTCCGCGCGTCGCATCCGGGGCCATATGGGCGGCGAAAGGCACCAGAACCTGCACCGCGACCGAGGAGAGGCCGATACAGAGCGAGGCCAGCAGGAACTGGATGGGCGTTGAGGAGAGTGCAGCGCCGACGAGCGCGACTGCCGATACTAGGATCAGCATAAGCACGAGGCGGCGGTTTTCGAGCAGGTCGCCGAGCGGCACGATGAGGAGCAGGCCGAGACCGTAGCCGATCTGCGTCAGCGTCACGATCAGCCCCGTGGCTGCCGGCGTGAAGCCGAGTTCGCCACTGATCGGGCCGGCCAGCGGCTGGCCGTAGTAGAGGTTGGCGGCGACGAGGCCACAGGCGGCCGCGAAAAGGAATGTCATCAAAGGCGAGATCGGCCTGGCTTTGGCGGTCTCGTTCGTTGCAGTTGAAATGCTCATGAAAAAACTCCGGTATGCTGATCTGGGGGAAGATCGGTCTTGAAGTGGTTCTGCGCCACTCGCTTCTTGCGTGCGAAGCGCAGTCAGTCGAGAAGTCTCATGGCGGCGTCCGCCACGGCGGTCATGTCCTCCTCGCTGCGGCCGGTCTTGCCGAGGACACGCATGCCGTTCGTCAGGCAGAGCAGGGTGCGCGCAGCAGCGACCGCGTCCAGCGTTTTCGCGATCGAGCCGTCGGACTGGCCGAGACGGATGAGGTCCAGCAGCAATTCCTCGTTGGCGGCAAAAGCAGCGGCGACGCGCTTTGCGGCTTCGTCGTCGAAGATCGCAAGCTCGTTGGCGCTGCCGACGACGAGGCAGCCGCGACGGCCGATGTCACCGTGCGATGAGGCAACGTAAAAGCGCAGGATTTCACGGATCTTGTCCCGGCCGGTCTCGACCCCGTCCAGGCGCTCGTCAAGCAGGCCGCGGCGCACGACGCGATACCGGTCGAAGGCGGCGAGAAAAATGCCGCGCTTGTCCTTGAAGGCCTTGTATACGCTGCCGGCCGTAAGCTCCATCGCCTCCGTCAATTCGCTGATCGAGGCTGCGTTGTAACCGCGCTCGGAAAAGACGCAGACGGCCTTGTCAAGGGCTGCGTCCTTGTCGAATTCGCGCGGCCTGCCACGCGATCGGCTTTTGTCATCGAGGGGTGCCGTCGTCATGGCTCAACTAATTAGAAAATGATCGTTTCCAAATCAAGCGAAACTTCTGCGACGCGGAAAAATCAGAGGTCGAGAACCCAGGTCTGGCCGTTTTCCTCTGGCCCAAACATCCGGTGTCTCTCTTCGGAGACAAGACGGAAACCGGCTTTGACATAGATGCTGCGTGCGGCGTGCAGAACGTCGTTGGTCCAGAGCGATATCTGGCGGTAGCCTTTCGCCTGCGCGAAGCGAATGCACTCGTCGACAAGTGTCTTGCCAAGACCAAGCCCGCGCGCGGTCTTGTCGACATAGAGGAGGCGGAGCTTGGCAACGCCGTCGCCGCCGTTTGTCACAAGAATAGACCCCACATTGATGCCATTGCGCTCGGCGATCCAGCAATATTCCATTGCCGGATCGAAGGTTGTCAGGAACTTGCCGGCGACCTCGGCCACCAGGCCCTCGAAGCGCATGTCCCAGCCATATTCCTCGGCATAGGCCTTGCCCTGGCTCTGGACGATCCAGCCTATATCGCCGGCTCTATGCGCGCGGATGACCGGGGAGGACAGTTTGACGCCCGGGTCGAGCAGCGAGCGGATCGTCTGCATCGCGCTGACGACGCTTTGTGGCCCACCAGGGGCAAGCGCATCGAAACGTTCGGCGATCTGCATATTCGAGCGGCGGCCGAGTTCCTGCAATTGCTCGCCTCCCTTGCCGGTAACCGTGATGATCTGGCTGCGCAGGTCGTCGGGATCGGCTTTCGTGTCGATGAGACCGTCGCTGCGGAAGCGCTTCACAATGCGGCTGAGATAGGCGGGATCGAGGTGCAGGTCGCGAACGAGCGCGACGGCGCTAATCCCGTCGTGCGACCCGATCTCGAACAGCACCCGCGCGTCCGTCAGGGTGAAAGGCGAGTCGAGATAGGCCTTGTTCAGCACGCCGAGGAAGTTGGTGTAGAAGCGATTGAAGTCGCGGGCAGCATCGATAAGGGAGGAATCGGGCATGAGCAAAATCTCCTGATAGGAGACTTTGTCATGCAATTAATTGACTCAGTCAAGTAAACTGCATCTCATGCAGCTTCTGTTTCTGTGCGCGGCTCCTCGCCGATTGAAAAATCGACGGCAGCTTTTGCATGGATCGCCGTGGTGTCGAAGCCGGGCAGAGGCAGCTTGGCGGGGTCCAGGATGAGGCAGATCTCGGTGCAACCGAGAATAATGCTGTCGGCGCCTTTGGCGCGTTCGCATTCAATGATTTCCATCAGCTTCGTCCGTGAACTGTCGAGCACCTTTCCGGCGCAAAGCTCGTTGAAGATGATGTCGTGAACGATGGTGCGGTTGGCCGCATCCGGGACCGTCACGTTGAGGCCCAGGCCTTTCATGCGGTCCGCATAAAAGCCATGCTCCATCGTGTAGCGCGTTGCAAGCAGCAATGGACGTTTGCGGCCGGCTGCCTTGAGCGACTTCGCTGTCTCGTCGATGATATGGATCAGCGGAACCGAGAGGCGCTCTGCCACCTTGTCGGCGATCAGGTGCATGGTATTGGTGCAGATGAGAACGCAGCGGACGCCGGCGGTCTGCAGGCGAAGCGCTGCATCGCCGAGGCGCGCTGCTGCGCCGTCCCAGTCGCCGGCCTTCTGCATGGCGACGATTTCTTCGAAATTCAGCGAATGCATGACGAGTTCGGCCGATGCGAGCCCCCCAAGGCGTTCACGCACCATCTCGTTCACAAGACGATAATAGACCGCCGAGCTTTCAAAGCTCATGCCGCCGATCAGGCCGATTGTCTGCATCTCCACACTCCCGCTTTTTCTGATTTCTGACGGGGAAAGGATGCCTCAGTTGCTGCGCTGAATGTTTGCATTTTTTGACATTGATGGCATCGCATGACTATCTTATTGCGTATTATGTCGGAAATGTGCAAAAAATCGGCGTCAACCGCAGAGATGGCAATGCTTGATGATCGCGACAGAAAGATTCTCGACCTTCTCCAGGCCGATGCCGGCATTTCCGTCAGCAATCTCGCCGAGCGCGTCGCGCTGTCGGTTTCTGCCTGTTCACGCCGCATCCAGCGCCTTGAGGAAAGCGGACACATCGCCCGGCGCATCGTCGTGCTCGACCGTGAAAAGATGGGCGTGCCGACCACGGTCTTTGCGCTGATCAAGACGGCGCATCATTCCGACGAATGGATCGAGTCGTTTCGCAGGGCGATCAGCGGCATCCCGGAGATCGTCGAGGCCCATCGGCTGACGGGCAATCAGGACTACATCCTGAAGATCGTGCTGCCGCGCGTCGAACATTACGACGTCATCTATAAGCAGATCGTGCGAAAGATCGAGCTGTTCGACGTCTCGGCTTCGATTTCCATGGAAATACTGAAAAGCGGCAGCGCGATCCCGGTCGGCTATGCCGATTGACATCGCAGGGCAGCTATGTCGAACCGGCCGTTGAAACCGTCCTGCAAAGGGCGACATTTGCGTCAGCAAAACAGCGGAAAGGCATTGTCATGAGCGATCATCGTATCGTCGTTGTCGGCGGCGGTTTCGGCGGGCTACAATTCGTCAACGGGCTCAAGGGTACGGGGGCAAGGATCACACTTGTCGATCGTCGTAACCACCATCTCTTCCAGCCGCTGCTTTATCAGGTCGCCACGACGATCCTATCGACATCGGAGATCGCCTGGCCGATCCGTCATCTTTACAACGACAGGCCGGACGTTACGACGCTGCTCGGCGAAGTCACCGGCGTCGACACCTCGACAAAGCACGTGACGTTACGCAGCGGAATGACGTTAAGTTACGATACGCTTGTTCTGGCCACCGGCGCTACGCACGCCTATTTCGGGCGCGACGAGTGGGCAGCCGTCGCACCAGGGCTGAAAACGCTGGAGGACGCAACGACGATCCGCCGCCGCGTGCTGCTGGCCTTCGAGCGTGCGGAGACAGAAACCGATCCGGTCGCGCGTGATGCGCTTCTGACCTTCTCAATCGTCGGCGCAGGACCGACCGGGGTCGAACTTGCGGGCATCATCGCCGAGCTGGCGCACAAGACACTGCCGCGGGAATTCCGCAACATAGATACGCGCATGGCGAAGGTCGTGTTGATCGAGGCGGGGTCGCGGGTGCTGGCAAGCTTCGCCGAGGAACTTTCGACCTATGCGCAGCAGGCGCTGGAAAAGCTCGGCGTGGAGGTTCATCTCGGCGAATTCGTAACGGACTGCACGGCCGCCGGCGTCAAGGTCGGCGACAAGTTCATCCCCAGCAAGACGATCGTCTGGGCAGCCGGCGTGCAGGCCTCGCCGGCGGCAAAGTGGCTGGATATTCCGGCCGATCGGGCAGGGCGTGCCGTTGTCGAAAAAGACTTGAGCGCCCCGGGATTGCCGGATGTCTTCGTCATTGGCGATACAGCCTCCGTCGTTCAGGACAATGGCAAGCCGGTGCCCGGGATCGCGCCTGCCGCCAAGCAGCAAGGCGCCTACGTCGCAAAAGTCATCCGCGCGCGGCTACAGGCAAAGCCGGCGCCTGGACCTTTCCGGTACTGGCATCAAGGAAGCCTCGCGACGATTGGCAAAAGTGCTGCCATCATCGATTTCGGCAAGATCAAACTGAAAGGTTGGATCGCCTGGTGGATATGGGGCATTGCCCATATCTACTTCCTGATCGGGACGCGCTCACGCTTTTCCGTTGCCTGGAGCTGGCTGTGGATCTATCTCAGCGGTCAGCACAGCGCGCGGCTGATTACCCAGAAGGAAACCATGCGGGAAGAGAATTGAAAGAAAGGCGGCTGGGTGAGCCGCCTTCCTCATTGTCACGCCGCCAGCGAGGCGATGTCGATGACGAAGCGGTAGCGCACGTCGCTCTTGATGACGCGCTCGTAGGCCTGGTTGATGTCCTGGATGGCGATCTTCTCGATTTCGGAGACGATGTTATGCTTGCCGCAGAAGTCGAGCATTTCCTGCGTTTCCTTGATCGAGCCGATCATCGAACCCGAAAGGCTCTTGCGGCCGCCGATGACGGAGAAGGCGTGGACAGGAACGGCATGTTCCGGAACGCCGACAAGCACCATGGAACCGTCGAACTTCAGCAGATTGAGGTAGGCGTTCCAGTCGATCGCCGTGCCGACCGTGTTGATGATCAGGTCGAAGGTGCCGGCGAGCTTCTTGAAGGTCTCGGCATCGTTGGTGGCATAATAGTCCTTGGCGCCGAGCTTCAGGCCGTCTTCCTTCTTCGACAGCGTCTGGCTGAGCACGGTGATGTCCGCGCCCATGGCGGCGCCGAGTTTGACGCCCATGTGGCCGAGGCCGCCCATGCCGACGATTGCGACCTTCTTGCCCGGACCGGCCTTCCAGTGACGAAGCGGCGAATAGAGCGTGATGCCGGCGCAAAGTAGCGGCGCGCCGGCATCAAGGGGGATGTTGTCCGGGAAGGAGAGGACATAGCCTTCCTTGACGACGATCGAGTCGGAATAGCCACCATAGGTCGGCGTTTCGCCATCTGCTTCGACGTCGTTGTAGGTCTGGGTGAGACCCGGCAAGAAATGCTCGTAATCGAGATCGCGTGTGGCACAGCCGATGCAGGAATTGACGAAGCAGCCGACGCCGACGCGGTCGCCGACCTTGAACTTCGTGACCTTCGAGCCGACAGAGGAAACCACACCGGCAACTTCATGGCCCGGCACCATCGGGTAACGCGAATTGCCCCATTCGTTGCGGGCCTGGTGGATATCGGAATGGCAGACGCCGCAATATCGGACGGAAATGACGACGTCATCGTCATTCGGTTCACGGCGTTCGAAGGTGAAGGGCGTCAGCGGTTTTGACGCGTCAGTGGCGGCATAGCCTTTTGCAATAGCCATCTGAATCTTCCTTTGATTTGAGGAATTGGACGGCCGGACAATGCATCGAAAATGCAAAGAGGCGTTAGAGCGATCCTGCGAGCTTTTTGCACGATCCTGCAAATCCGCTACCCGCCGGCAGAATCCTATTGGCGGCAGTTGCAGGTCCGGCTTTCGGCCAGGTGGGCTGCGCAGTGCCACTGGCTGGCGGACACGCGCGGGTGAAATACGTCGTCACGCAGATTGTCCCAATCCCAATGCATCGCCAGTGTTTGCCCGACACCCGGCGGGACCGAAGCATTGCACGATCGTTGGGTGCTGTTGCTCTCAACCGTTTCTTGAACCGGCCAAAGCAGAACTCGCAATCTCTTTCGTTGTTGCCTCATCCAGTGGCCGGGTGCCGGCCGATCATGTGCCTTCTCGGCGATGCAATCGTTGCATTCCACAATTTACGCATCGCCGCTGAAAGATGCGGTCATATTCAGCGGGCTTGTCTACTACGCAGGCCTCCTTCGCAGTCAGGCTTCAAATGACTGTCAGGATCGGCCAAAAGCAGAACTCGCAATCTCTTTCGTTGTTGCCTCATCCAGTGGCCGGGTGCCGGCCGATCATGTGCCTTCTCGGCGATGCAATCGTTGCATTCCA